>JBKJQB010000225.1:0-17883 GCA_046594105.1 Thermoanaerobaculia bacterium | reverse complement strand
GCACGGGAGATCTGGTGCTCCGTGATGGAACGCCGATCCATTCCGCCGAGATCGGTGTGCTGGCAAGCGTCCAGCGAGCGGTGGTGCGGGTAGGGCGAAGGCCAACCGTGGCCATTCTCTCCACCGGCGACGAGATCGTGGAGGTCGATCAGCCCCGCGCCCTCGGTCAGGTGGTGAACTCCAACTCCTACTCGCTCGCCGCATTGACCATCGAGGCGGGCGCAATTCCCCGCATGCTCGGCATCGTCCGCGACTCCCTGGATGCCACCACCACCGCCATCGAGTCGGCTCTCCAGTCAGATTTCATCGTCTCCTCAGGTGGCGTCTCCGTCGGCGCCTACGACTTTGTCAAAGATGCCCTCGACGCGATGGGAGCGCAGACAAAATTCTGGCAGATCTCCATGAAGCCGGGGAAGCCGGTGGTGCTCTCGCGCCTGAAAGACCGGCTCTATTTCGGTCTTCCAGGAAATCCGGTCTCCTGCATGGTGTCGTTCCTGTTGTTCGTCGCGCCAGCGCTCCGCAAAGCGATGGGACAGCAGACCAATCTGTTCCCGCCCACGGCGATGGTCCGTTTGAGCAGCCCCCTGAAATCGCGTGGAGATCGGCGCAACTACCTCCGGATCCGGGTGGTCGCCCGCGAGGGGATGCTGATCGGAGTTCCCATGCGGGCGCAGGGGTCGGGCGTATCGACCTCGATGGTGGCTGCGAATGGACTGGCGGTACTGGAAGAGGGAGAGACTGTGGTGGAGGCTGGCGAACTCGTGCCGGCCGTACTGGTGGGTCCGGTCGGCTCGGAATGAAGTCTTGAAGGTCCTGTGAATTTGTGGGGGCAACCCAACCGTCATCCTGAGCCTCGCTTCTAAGAAAGTGTCAGCAAAATAGCGGCCTTCGCGCGCCCTCCCCGTCGAGAGTCCTTCTCCCCGCACACGGGGAGAAGGTGCCGAAGGCGGATGAGGGGGTGCTCACTCGACCAAGCTGGACCCCTCATCCCCGCTTCGCGGACCTTCTCCCCGTGTGCGGGGAGAAGGACACTCGAGGGGGAGGCTTGGAGCGACCGCCACCGGTTGGGAATCATTCTTCCGCGTTCGCGGCGAGACCTACAACGTCTCTAACTGCTCTTTCGGATAGGTGCGCGCGTCCACTTTCGCGTGCGCCTGCGCGATGTTCCCGCTCTCGTCGATCACGTAGGCGATGCGCCGGGCGTACTCGGCCTTCGCATCGTCGGCCGCACCGTAGGCCACGGCGATCTTGCGATCGCCATCCGAGAGAAGGGGGAAGGGGAAATCGTATTTCTCCGCGAAGCGGGCGTTGTCTGCCGGCTTGTCGAAGCTCACGCCGAGCACCGCCACGTTCTTGGCTTGGTATCCATCCATGAGGTCCCGGAACCCGGAACCTTGCGCCGTTCAGCCAGGGGTGTCGGCTTTCGGATAGAACCAGAGCACCACCCTGCGTCCTCGAAGATCGGAGAGGCGGACCTCGCGACCGAGGTGGTCGGCTGCTTCGAATTCCGGTGCGGCATCACCAACATTCAACATGCGAGCTCCTCCCGTGAGACTCCCCCATGCGTATCGCAAAATTCCGGCCAGAGACATGGCGCCATTGTAGGCGGTCAGGCCGGCGGGCTGGGAGCCTGCGCGGTAGAAGGTCTTGGAGGGTGATCTTGGCGAAGCCTTGGGCAACCAGCGCCGCCGGCCGTGCCGGCCTAGAACCAGCGCAGAGTCCAGTCGATCAGCTTTTGCTTGAACCGGTCGTAGGGTGGATACATCCATTGCAGCGCGCTGAATCGTGTCGGTTGCTCGAGGACTGCTCGGATGTTGGAGAACGATTCGTAACCGAAGAAGCCGTGGGCCCTTCCCATGCCGCTGCGCCCCGCTCCGCCGAAAGGCAGATAAGTCTGGAAGAAATGCACCAACGTGTCGTTGACCACCGTGCCTCCGGCGCTGGTGTTCCGGATGACGTCGCGGATGACCCTGCGGTTCCGTGCGAAGAGATAGAGGACCAGCGGCTTCTCCCGCGCCGCAATCAGCGCCAGCGCATCGTCCAGCTTCCGGTAGCTGATCACCGGCAGAATCGGGCCGAAGATCTCTTCCTGCATCACTGCGGATTGCAGGTCGGGATTCTGCAGAACGGTCGGCTCCACGATCCGTCCGTTGCTACCGCCACCCAGAACAACGCCAGCACCCCGCTTCACCGCGTCGTCGATCAGAGCGCGCATCCGCTGGGCATGGCGCTCACTGACCATCACGCCAGTCTGTGGGGCAATGGCCGCCCGCAGCTTCTCCAGGAAAACGTCGCGGACCGCCTCATCCACCAGCAGGTAATCGGGTGCGATGCAGATCTGGCCGCAGTTGAGAAACTTTCCCCAGGCGATCTTGCGCGCGGCCTCGTCGAGATTCGCGCTGCGGTCGACGATCACCGGCGATTTGCCACCCAGCTCCAGGGTCACCGAGGTCAGGTGCTCGGCGGCCGCCTTCATGACGAGCGTTCCCACTGCGGGGCTGCCGGTGAAGAAGATGTGGTCGAAGCGCAGCGACAAAAGCTCCTGGGCCACCGCCGCATCTCCCTCGATCACCGCCACTTCCGACTCAACGAAAAGCCCGGCCAGGACTTTCTTCAAACAGGCGCTGGTGTGTGGTGTGAGCTCCGAAGGCTTCAGGATCGCGCAGTTTCCCGCAGCGATCGCCGAGACCAGCGGGCCGAGGGAAAGGTTCCACGGAAAGTTCCACGGCGAGATGATCAGGACGACGCCTTTCGGCTCATGGAGAATCCGGGAGCGCGATCCGAACAGCGCCAGCGGCGTGCGCACTCTTCGGGGCCGTGCCCAGCGGCGCAGATGGCGGATGGCGTGATTCGCCTCTGCCACCACGGGATAGATCTCCGAGAGATCCACCTCAGCAGGCGGCTTCTGGTAGTCGTTCCACAATGCCTCGCGGATCTCCTGGCGATGGACGAACATCGCGTCGCGGAGACGCCGGATCTTCTCGATGCGCTCCGCGGCGGAGGTGGCACCGACAGCCGCGCGGCTGGCTTGCTGCGCGGCGTGGATGCGTGCGATCTCAGCGACGACTGCGGCGCGCTCGAAGCGCGGTTCGATGGTCAGCACGCCGGAATTGTATGGTCAGACCGCAAACCGGTCAGTAATCCACGCCGCAGAGGTGGCGCCGCAGGCCCGAGGAGGCCCTGCCCCGTGCACCGATCGTCGCTGAACGCGTTCGCCGATCCGATCAGCAGCGCGAGACCGTCACCATCAGAGGCTGTGAAGAAATCGTTTTCTTTTCGTAGCGCCGGCATCCCTGCCCGCGGGCTGACGCTACGAAAGGCCAGCTCGTGTCCTCTACAATCAAAGGCGCCGGAGTGAACGCAGCTGCGGCGAAAATCGTTGCCGACGCTTCGCGACCAACGCCGCCGGCCGTGCCGGTTCAGGGAAAGTCGATCTCCGCGATGTCGGTGAACTTGAAGTACTTTGCCGTGGCCGAGGTTCGCTCCAGCCCCAGGAACGTCACCTCATAGCCGTAGCAGCTATCGACAAAGTAGACAGGGATCTTGTCGCCATTCTTCATCTCGGCGTTCGCCTTCAATGAGGGGCCGCGGTCGCAGCAGGGGGATGTTGCAGGGATGCCCGGCCCAACGATCCGATCGAACTCCTTCTTGTTCGGCTTGAAAGCGCTGCCATCGGACTTGCAGAGGGTCGCCGTGTCGGCGTTGACGTAACCGCTGAACACCTGGGCGTAGGCAAATTTGGAGCTGGCGAAATCCAGAACGAACGACTCGCCCGCGACGGTCTTCACCGTCACGGCCGGTGCGTACTCCAGCGCGAAATCGAGAGACAGCGGTGCGCCCGCCACCAGGGTCTTCGATGCCGGCAGGAAACCGACCCGCTCCACCCGGATGGTCATCGGTCGCGAGGCGATGGAAAAGAGGTAGCGGCCGTCTTCCCCGGTCAAGAAATGCTGTCCGTCGCTGGCGTTGAGCGCGACGCTGCGCACCGGCAGTCCGTTGGCTGCATCGCGCACGATCCCAGTCAAGGTCGCCTTGCCGACCACCGGAAGAGCTGCGTGCTTGCGCGGCACTTCTGCGCGAGACGACTGTGCGCTCGCGGTGAGCGAGGTGAGCGCGGAGGCCAGGAGGATCAGAGCGGTGCGAGCAGTCGTGGAAAGACGGTGCATGAAGTCTCCTTCGTTGAAAATGTCCGGGTCCAGGCCCGAATGACGCCCCGGTCCTGCCGGTCCTTTTCAATACGAAGCAGGCCCCGCGAACGTCACCGCCGAAGGCAGAAGAGTCCGCTATTGTGCATGGCGGTGCGGTCGAGCGCCCAGAACGCAAGCCGGCGCAGTCCGGCGAAAGATCGTAGCCCCCGGCGCGAGCCGGGGGAATCGGCGACAGGTTCGGCGAGCCCGAATCGCGGGCGACAGAAGCACGCCCCACAGACCGTTTGGAATCCGTGCCGCACGCTGACGCGGGCTCCGCCTTTCCACCCCCGGATATACTTCGCGCCGCCCATGACGGGCATGCAAAAAGGGAGAAACCACATGGCACGTTTCACTTTGAGGTCCGCGTGCGCGATCGGCATCACCACGCTGCTGTTCGCTGCATCCGGATCCGCTGATACGGAGCAGGCCAGAGCGGAAACCATCATGAACCAGTCCACTCCGACCATCGAAGGGGCCACGCGATTCGTCGCCGATGCGGAGGCCAGACTCGCCGCGATGAGCGTCGAGGCCCAGCGCGCTTCCTGGGTCGCCGAAAACTTCATCACCTTCGACACTCAGGCGCTCTCCGCTTCGGCCAACGAGAAGTCCATCGCCCTCGGCGTCGATCTGGCCAAGCAGGCCGCGCGCTTCGATTCCGTGGCCAACCTTCCCTACGACATCCGCCGCAAGCTCGATCTGATCAAGCTCTCCCTGACCACTCCCGGCCCCACGGACGGAGCGGCAACCGCCGAAATGGCGCGCATCGCTGCCGAGCTGGATGCGATGTACGGCTCCGGAAAATACTGCCCGCCCGGCAAGTCCGGCGACCAGTGTCTCGACGTCGAGCAGGTGACGCGCGTCATCTCCGACATGAGCCAGTCACCGGCAAAGCGTCTGGAGGTCTGGAACGGCTGGCATCGTGTCTCCCGCCCGATGAAGCCGCTGTACTCGCGATTCGTCGACCTCACCAACCAGGGCGCGCGCGAGCTGGGCTACCCCGATGCCGGCGCGATGTGGCGCTCGAAGTACGACATGCCGCCCGAGGCGTTCGCTTCTGAGGTCGATCGGCTGTGGGGACAGGTGAAGCCGCTCTACGACTCGCTGCACTGCTACGTGCGCTGGAACATGACCAAAAAGTTCGGCGCCGAGGTGGTTCCCCCCGGCAAGCCCATCCCCGCTCACCTCCTCGGAAACATCTGGGCGCAGGAGTGGGGCAACGTGTACAGCACCGTGGCCCCCGTCAACCAGAACCGAGGCTACGACCTCACGAAGATCCTGGAGGCGCGAAAAGAGCTCGACGCGGTGGGCATGGTCAAGATCGGCGAGCACTTCTTCACTTCGCTCGGCTTCGATCCTCTGCCGAAAACGTTCTGGGAGCGCTCGCTCTTCGTCAAGCCGCGCGACCGGGAAGTGGTCTGCCACGCCAGCGCCTGGGATCTCGATGATCAGGATGACCTGCGCGTGAAG
This sequence comes from Thermoanaerobaculia bacterium, assembly GCA_046594105.1. Lineage (GTDB taxonomy): Bacteria > Acidobacteriota > Thermoanaerobaculia > Gp7-AA8 > Gp7-AA8 > JBDSGC01. The sequence continues at coordinate 12,226 of JBKJQB010000225.1, read as the reverse complement.
ATGTGCATCTCCAAAACGGCCGATTACTTCCAGACCATTCACCACGAGCTGGGCCACAACTTCTATCAACGCGCCTACAAGACGCAGCCGTATCTCTACAAGAACAGCGCGAACGACGGATTCCACGAAGCGGTGGGCGACACCATCGCCCTCTCCATCACCCCGGGATATCTGGTGAAGATCGGGCTTCTGGACAAAGAGCCGCCACCCTCCGCGGACATCGCGCTCCTGCTGCACGACGCGCTCGACAAGGTGGCCTTCCTCCCCTTCGGAATCATGATCGACCAGTGGCGCTGGAAGGTGTTCTCAGGAGAGGTGAAGCCGGCGGACTACAACAAGGCATGGTGGGAGCTGCGCCGCAAGTACCAGGGCGTGATGCCGCCGAACGGCCGCACCGAGGAGGATTTCGATCCGGGCGCGAAATATCACATCGCGGCGAACGTGCCTTACGCTCGTTACTTCCTGGCGCGCATTCTCCAGTTTCAGTTCCATCGGGCACTCTGCCAGACCGCCGGATATCAGGGCCCGCTGAACCGCTGCTCGATTTTCGAAAACAAAAAGGCGGGCACAAACCTCAACCGGATGCTGGCCATGGGAGCGAGCCGGCCGTGGCCCGAGGCGCTGGAAGCGCTTTCCGGTGAGAAGAAGATGGATGCCACTGCGATCCTCGACTACTTCGCGCCGCTGAAGACCTGGCTGGACAAGGAGAACAAGGGCCAGAGCTGCGGTTGGTGATTTGAGGGGCCGGCACGGCCGGCGGCGTTGGTGCGCACAGCGTCCGCCACGATTTTCGCTTCAGTCGCGTTCACTCGTCCACCTTGATTGCAAATGACACGCGAGCGCTTCATTAGAGGGCGGTGGCACTGCACGAGTCGCAGCGATTGATGGGTAGAAACGGGACTGGGAGCCGGACCGAACACGAACTGTCGCAGCCGCGGAGCGGCGGAATCTCCGTAGCCCAGCGCGTCAGCGCTGCGATTCAAGACGCGATGCTGAGGAAGCCGCGGAGCGGCGACATCTCGAAGGGAGACGCTCAATCGTCCCTACGGGACTCGCCTCTCTCGGTCACGATCAACCCAGCACTGAAGTGCTGGGCTAGCTGCTCAATCGTCCCTACGGGACTGAAAGACTCTGTCGCGATGCTGGGAAAGCAGCTGCCTTTCGTAGCGCTCAGAACCACGGAGCACGTTCATCGTTCACGTCTCAGGATCTGTTTCGGTTTCTAAGCGGCGCGGCCACCATCGCTGGTGGCCGCGAGTTCGAATCCAATCCTGTACTGACTACGGTTTCTTGGGGTCCGCTTTCTTGGGCTGCGCTTTCTTGGGCTCCGCCTTCTTCGGCTTCTCGGCAACCGTGGGCTCCGCTTTCTTCGGCTTCTCGGCAACCGTGGGCTCCGCTTCCTTCGGCTTCTCGGCAACCTTGGGCATCACGAAACTCGCGCTGTCGATTTTCGGGTTGAGCTCGATCTTCTCGACGGCGATGGACTGGCCGGCAGGCTTGCCCTTCATGTGGCTCTCGATGGAGTGGGGGAACATCATTCCTTCGACCTCTTTGTAATCGCCGATGGTGGTCTCCGTCTCGACGTCGGTGCCCTGCATCTTGCGCTTTCCTTCGCTGCGGATGGGAAGGTAGGAATCGGCGTCCAGGAACACCATCGTCTCCGCCCCGCTCTTGGTGGTGACCTTCAGCTTGTAGGTCGGCGAGCCCTGCACGTCCTCTTTGCCGATGTACTCGACCTTGTTGCCCTTGGCTTTGTAGTCGACCATGGGGCCGTCGAAATCCGCCTCGTCGCGGAAGGCCTTTACCATGTCTTCCGGCATCTTCTCGGCGTCCTTCTTTCCAGCGAAAGGCATGACCATCCAGCCGGTCGTGCCGTCGAAGGCCTGCGTGGCGGTCATGCCCTGGATGGTGAAATCCATGCGCAACTCGTCCGGCCGGGCCTTGGTCAGGACGAAGGGAGCCTCCATGGGGCCCATCTTCATCTTGCCGCTCATCTTCATCGACTTCATGGACTTCATCTTTTCTGCGCCGCCCTGAGCCGTGATGCTCTTGGCAATCAGCTCATCGGCAGTCTGCGCAAACGCAGAGACTGCGAACAACGCCGTCAGGCAGACGGCGCCCATCATCTTCTTCGACATACTTCCTCCTGGTGGATTGGTTGGAACCGTTCGTTATTCTGACATACGTTTGCCGGCGGAGAGAGGTTGCAAAGGCAGAAACCAGAAACCAGAAACCAGAAGGCAGAAGGCAGGGCGCCGAAGTACCGTTTCTCCTGCGAAAGACCCTCACGATCGTCTCCTGTTTCTCCTGCGAAAGACCTCACGATCGTCTCCTGGATGTCGTGATCGTGCTTCTTCTAAGAACCGTAAAGGCAACACACTTCCCATCGAGAGTCCTTCTCCCCGCGCACGGGGAGAAGGTGCCGAAGGCGGATGAGGGGGACTCACGGCGACCAAGCAGAACCCCTCATCCCCGCTTCGCGGACCTTCTCCCCGTGCGCGGGGAGAAGGACACTCGATGGGGATTCGCGTTTCTCACCATCAATCGCTGCGTCTCACGCAGTGGCCTCGCTAAGGATGACGAGGCGTGCCTTCTGGTTTCTGCTTTCTGGTTTCTGCTTTCTGGTTTCTGGTTTCTGCCTTTCACTGTCTTCCTTTTCGGATCGCTACGATCAGCTCGCGGAGCCGGTCGCGCAGTTCACGCTCCGACGCTACGATCCGGCCGCTTTCCTGAGCGGCGAGAAGGGATCGCACTGCGCGGAGGGCATCCCCTCGATCGGAGCCCTCGGGAAGCAGCGCGACCGGATGGAGTCCGCGTTCGTGAAGCCAGGCATCCACGGCACCGCGCGTCTCTGCCGGACTGGTCCTCAGCAACGCGCGAACCGCAGCAGTCTCCCGCTTTCTCCGGGCGACCATGCGCATCGACAGGAGCAGCAGAACGAGAAGGACTGTTGCGGTGCCCAGCAAAGGCCAGGACCACCGCCTCGCAGTCCCCACGGGGCGTGATGGCCCATCCGGCTCCGTCGCTGCCGCTGCTCGCTCCACGTTCAGAGTCCGGGCCGTGCAGCGGATTTCCTCTCGTGTCCCTTCACCGGTCATCGAACGGGTGACCAGCGCCGGCAGCTGGAACATGCCCGCGCTCTCCGGAAAAATCAGGAAGCGCCACCGGCGAGTCATTCGAACGTCTGCGGTCGATCGATCGACGATCACTCCCCGCTCGACGATCTGCACGCTCCCGGCGATGGGCCACTCCCAGTGCGGCGGCCGCGCGGCGCGAAGATTGGCTCTCCCCGAAAGGCTGACGTCGACGGAGACAGGTCCTCCGTTCCGCTGCATCGGATCGCTGCAACGAAGGACCACGGAACCAACGACGTCCACGGATGGTCCGGCCGGAGGAGGATGCACGAGGATCTCCAGTGGCGCAGATCGTCGATGCACATCCACCTGCATCCCCTCAAACATGCCAAACGGGTCTCCTCGGTTGACCCGCTTCATCACCGTGGCGTTGACCGTCATTGGCTCCACAATCAGCGAGCCACTACGCAATGGAAAGAGCGCTGCGCGGCGGACCACCAGACGCTCGACCGCCACACCGTCGAGGGTGATGTTCTCTGGTTGTTCGCCGTGAACGTCGAGTTCCTCCGACCAGAAATCCGCGAGCTTCGGAAGCGCGCCGATTCCATATTGCTCCACCGATGCGGCGTTGTAGAGAGTCCACGTCACCACCACCTGATCGCCGGTGATCGGCTCGGCGCGGTCCGCTTGTGCAATCAGGAAGATCGGGTCGCGACCGGTGGCCAGGAGCTCATGGAGAATCCGGGCGGGATCGTTCGATCCGGCGGTGACGTCGGCCAGCACGGTGACGCTGATCGGCGCGATCGTCTCAGTCCGCCCGTCGCTTGCCTGCAGCCGGAGCGGGCCGACCAGCGCAGGGCCCGGTCGCAGGGGATGCGCGCTGTACCGCAGGACTTTGCTCCTCGACGACTGGCCGTTGATCCACTGGAACTGGGAAGACACCGACGGAGGACCGTTCAGTTCCAGGTTGCGGAGCGGAATGCTGACCGAGTCGGCACCGGCGAAGGCGTCGGTGAGGGTGACGGTGATCGAGAGCGAGTCGTCCATCGCCAGCGATCGCTTGTCAATCGACAGATCGTTGGCGAAGACCATGGCAAGTTCCGCGAACGTCAGAGTCAGCACCAGCGCGGCGACGCGCGCGGTTGAAAAGCAGAGCTTCCTCAAAGTCAGGGATCGCTGGGGACGTTGCATGCTCGCCATCACCAGCCGACGTGGACGCGCTCCGGCTGCGGCTTGTGCATCCGGGCCAGCTCTTCCTGCTCCTGCTGCTGCACGGAGCGCAGAAGGGCCTCCGCGTTCGGGTCACCTTTGGTCTGGGCCTGCGACGGTGCCTGGCCGGCGCCTGGTTTCGGCTGGGGCTGCGGCTTCGACCCGGGACCCTGCTGCCCGTTCCCACCCTGCTGTTGCTGGCGTTGCTGCTCCTCTTTGCGACGGAGCGCGATCTCCAGATTTCGTTTTGCCGCCCGGTCCTGCGGACGAAGCCTCAGCGCCGCGGTGTAGTCGCGGATGGCGTAGTCCCACGCCTTTGCCTCCAGCGCCCCGTTGCCGCGATTGAACAACGCAGCGGGGCGAAGCTGGACATCCGTCATGGCCTTCTCCAGCGTCGATGCGCCCACCTCTCCATGCCCTGCCGCAACCTGGGCCGTCCCCAGATTGAACTGTCGCAGGGGTGAGGGGGCGATTCCTGTCGCCCGCCCGAACTGAGCAGCCGCTTCGTCGAATTTTCCGGCTACGTATTGTTTCGACCCACGGAGGGAGGCGGCATGCGAATTGGTGTCGCGCCACCACTGCGACAGGTTCCAGCTCAGGAGGAAAGCGAGGACGATCATTCCGCACCTCGATTGGCCAGCGAGCCGGCGACGACAAACAGCAGCGCTGCGCCGAGCGGCCATTGATAGCGCTCGATGGGAATGCGCACCTGCTTCTTTCGCAAGCCTCCGGCGCTCTCCGCGAGTGAGTCGAGATCGTGCTCGCCGAATGGGTTGGTGAAGAACCGCCCGCCTGTCTGCGTGGCGATGCGGCGCAGCGCATCGGGATGTGCCGAGGTCATGACCACCTCCCCATTGTCGTCGCGCAGCGGCGAGTTCCGGACGCCGCGAGGGATGGTGCTTCCCTGACTGGTTCCCAGCAGGATGGTGGTGACCACCGTCCCCTTCGATTTCAATCGCCCGGTCACCTCTTCGGTATGGTTTCCCTGGTCCTCGCCATCGGAAAGCAGGACGACGTCGCCGCGCTGCGCGGAGTCCCCTTCGAGCAGTTTCTGCGCCTGGGTCAGCGCGGCGCCGAGGTCCGAGCCAGGCACGGACACCTCGCCGGCCTCAATGGTATCGATGAGCGACTCCAGAGCCTCGTCATCGCTGGTCAGCGGCGACACCACTTCGGCCACCGATTCGAAAATGACCAGCCCGGCGCGTCCCTGCTGCGCTTCCACGATGCGACGGGCGATGGCGCGAGCCGCATCCAGCCGCGACGTGCCTACATCCTCCGCTGCCATGCTCAAAGAGACGTCGATGACCACGACCCGCGTCGACTCCCGCTGCTCGATGGGGACCACCGTGAACCCCGCCTGGGGACCGGCCAGCGCGACCACCGCGAACAGCGTCGCCAGTCCCAGCATCCACGGTCGCATCATGCGCAGCGGGTTGGCCATCCCCCGCAGACGTTCGGAAACGAATCGCCGTGCCATGGCCACACGACGCCGCTCCATGGCCATGCACAGCAGCACCAGAACCGGTGCCAAGAGCGTAAGCCAGAGAAGAGCCGGCTCGCGGAACGAGATCGGAAGGACGGGCCAGCTCATGCCGGCACCTTCCGCCAGAAGGTTTCCCCAGCGGCCCAAGCCAGAGAGAGCGCAATCAATGAGGCCACCAACGGTCGGAGATACAACTCTTCGATCCGCTCGTTCTTCGGCGCGGCCAGGCGGGATTTCTCCAGGCGGTCGATGCGCTCGAGGATGTCGCTCATGGTCCTGGCGTCGGTGGCCCGGAAATACTCTCCGCCGGTTTCTCTGGCGATCCCGCTCAGCATCTCTTCGTCGAGGTCGGCGCGCACCATCTGGTAGGTGGTCACCACCTCCCCGCTGAAGGGATCCTGCCGCTTGATGGGGATGGGCACCGGCCCGCGGCTTCCCACCCCGATGGTGTAGATGCGGATTCCGTATTTCGCAGCGAGGCCCGCCGCGGTCCGCGGATCGATGGAGCCGGCGTTGTTCACGCCGTCGGTGACCAGGATGATGATGCGGCTGCGGCTCTTCGATCCGCGAAGCCGGTTCACCGAGGTAGCGATGGCGTGCCCGATGGCCGTGCCGTCTCCGTTCTCGCCGATCTGCGCTTTCTCCAGGATGGCCTGGGCCACCTCGCGATCGTAGGTGATGGGCACGCGGGTGGCGGCGCGGAGGCCGAAGGTCACGATGCCGATCCGGTCGTCCTGGCGTCGCGCGATGAAGTCTCCAATCAGCCCCCTGGCCACGGCGAATCGATTGCGGGGACGGAAATCCTCAGCGGCCATGCTGCCGGAGGCATCGAGGGCGATGACGATGTCGATGCCGAAGCGATCGCTCCCTGCCAGGCGCACCACCCGTTGCGGTCGCACCAGGGCCACGATCATCAGGAGCACGGCCACCGTCTCCAGAATGAAGGGCAGTCCGGACGTGCGCGAGCGCATGGTGGTCTTCGGCGACAGCAGAGAGAGTGATGAGAAACGGAACGCGCCGAATCCACGGCTTCGATCCCCGAGGCGCAAGGCCACCCGAGCCACCAGCGGGATGAGCGCAAGGAGGAACCACGGCGAGGCCATGCGGATCACGCCTCGCTCCCACGGGTAGTGATCGCACCCATCAGGCTGCCTCCACCTGCACCACCACCGGCTCCGCCCACACGCTGATCTGCAGCGCCCGACCGGCCACAACGTCAAAGTCGGCGGGAGCAGGACCCCACGGTGAAAACTTCTCCAGATCTCCCTGCCGCAGGATCTCGCGCAACACTCCGGGATCGGGAACCGCACGGAGAATCTCGGCGGTGGTCAGGTCGTTTCCGAACCGGCCATCGATCGCTGCGAGATAGGTCCGGGTGGCATCGGCCAGCCGTGCCCATCGCATCGTCCCATGGGACTCTGACCGCAGTTTGGCCACGGCAGCGCGATACCGCTCCCCCGGCACGATCACGATCTCCTCGACTGGCGCACGACGTCGGGCAAGAAGAACGACCGCCAGCCATCCCAGTCCAGCGAGCAGGGAGGCGATGCCGATGGCCACCAGGGGCCTGCGCGGAGCGGGATCGGAAACGGGCGGCTGCAGAGGCGCCGGCTTCAAGTCATCCTTCGGTTTCAATACCGAGCGGACCGGCACTTCCACCCTCACCACTTCCGAGCCCGCATGGCCACTGACCACGAACGGCTTCGGCTGGAAAGTCCGGACGACGAAGACATTGCCCCTTCGCGAGACCACCTCGTATGCGGTGGAAGAATCGAGGATCACTGGCGCCGAAAACTGCAGGGTGACCGGATCGCCGACGGCCGGCTGTGGCGGACGGATGCTGCTGGTGACCAGCGCGAGGAAAAGGGGGACGATCATGACGGACGCGGATGCGCTCATCGCCTCCGCACGGACCGCTCGCGGAAGAAGCGGAGCAGGTCGCGATCGTACGGCACCGCCGTGGAAAGAGAGAGGGCATCGATTGCGGCAGTTTGGAATCGCCGGGCGGTCTGGGCGTGGCGGGGACCGGCCCGGCGCGCGACGTCCGCCGCTTCCAGTTCCACCGTCCGTTTCGCGCCGCTTTCTGCATCGATCAGTTGCACCAGTCCGCCGCCGGGGAAGCGGTCCTCGCGCGGATCGCCGATGACGATGGCCACCACGTCGTGCCGACGGTTGAGCCGGCGCAGGGGACGCTCGAACGACGGGTCGAGGAAATCAGAGAGAACGATCACGACGGCGCGCTTCGAGCTCACCCGTTCCAGGGTGCTCACGGCCGCATCGAAGTCGGCCACTCCGACGGGACCACGCAGCGCTTCGCGCGCCGCCGCACGCACCAGCACCTGCGCATGCGTGCGCCCGCGCTGCGGTGGAATGTACGCGCGGCGGGTATCCGAGAAGAGCAGCAGCCCGACCCGGTCAGAGTTCTGCACCGCGGAGAAGGCAAACACCGCGACCAGTTCCGCTGCGATGTCGCACTTCCGCCAATCCACCGAACCGAAACCCATCGAGGCGGAGACGTCGACCGCCACCAGAATGGTCAGGTCGCGTTCTTCGACGAATTCTTTGACGTGCGGCACTCCGCTGCGCGCGGTCACATTCCAGTCGATGCTGCGGATGTCGTCGCCCGGCTGGTATTCGCGCACCTGCGAGAACTCGATCCCTTTCCCATGAAACGCCGAATGGTAGTCACCGGCAAACCCGGAACGGATCAGCCGAGCGCTGAGGATCTCCAGGTCGCGCACCCGCCGCGCCAGCGGAGCGCGAGTGTCTGCCATCCGTCGAGAAAACCATCGCTTCAACAATCGATCGCCTCGCCACCGGCGGTCGCCGTCGACATCCTCTCGCCGCCGAGCCGCCTGCCTTTCGGAACGCCGGCATCCTGCCGGCCGGTCCGCCGGCATCCTGCCGGCCGGCATGACCAGAGACTCGCTGGCATGACCATCCTGCGTCTGCTCTCCGTCGGAGGAAGTCTCACGGCACCGCCACGCCGCCCAGAACCTGTTCGACGACGCGGTCCGCCGTGACCTGCTCGGCCGACGCTTCATAGCTGAGCACGATGCGATGGCGCAGGACATCGGGAGCGATGGCCTTCACATCCTCCGGGATCACGTAGGGGCGTCCCTGAATGAACGCGTAGGCTTTGGCCACATGAGCCAGCGCCAGAGTGGCGCGCGGCGACGCGCCGAAGGTGATGTGAGGAACCAGCGCCGGCAACCGGAAATCGGCCGGCGCGCGGGTCGCCGCGACGATCTGCACGATGTAGCGGCTGATCCGCTCGTCCACATGGACCGCTGCGGCCAGCCGGGCGATGCCGGCGATGGCGTCGAGCTTCACCACCCGTTGCAGTTCGACGCGGCCCTGCGTCGGATCGAGGTAGAGCGCCAGCATGCGCGCCTCTTCCTCCGCCGTCGGGTAGTCCACCCGCAGTTTCATCACGAAGCGGTCCACCTGGGCCTCCGGCAGCGCATACGTTCCCTCGTGCTCGATCGGATTCTGCGTGGCGATGACCACGAAGGGATCGGGCAGCGGGTAGGACTGGTCGCCGATGGTGACCTGCCGTTCCTGCATTGCCTCCAGCAGCGCGCTCTGCACTTTCGCCGGCGCGCGGTTGATCTCATCGGCCAGCACGAGGTTGGCGAAGATCGGCCCGAAGCGCGGGGTGAACGAGCGGTTGCCCGGATCGAAAATCAACGTACCGGTAATGTCGGCCGGCAGCAGGTCGGGCGTGAACTGCACGCGATGAAAGGAGGCGTCGATGGCGCCGGCCAGCGTTTTCACCAGGAGCGTCTTGGCCAGTCCCGGCACTCCCTCCAGCAGCACGTGACCGCGGATGAGGAGCGCGATGACCAGGCGGTCCACAATCCCCTGCTGCCCGATGACCGCCTTCCCTACCTCGCGACGCAGCGCCGCGATCACCTCGTGCGCGGCTGCAATCTCGGTTTCGATGGTGAGTTGATCCATGGCTGGGAGTGTATCTGAGGTGACGGAGCGACCGACCGGAGGGTTCCGCGTTTCCTCTGCCAGGACGGGGAAATTGTTCGCCGCCGGTTGGTGCGCTAGCAGTCTGCGCGGCAGAATGTCTTGAAGCGTGATCTTGGCGGAGCCTTGGGCAACCAGCGCCGCCGGCCGTGCCGGCCCGCAAACCCTTGACAGAAGGAACGGCCCGTGCGAAACACCACGTCGTGGTCGCCATCCTCTTCCCCCGCTTCGATCACCCGGCCATCGAGGAGCGGTATGCCAGCTGGCAGAGCCAAATGCTCCTGCGCACCGGCGACGATCTCGAGTTCCTGCTGTACGACGCCGAGGAGCCGGCATCCTTCGCCGTGGCCTCGGTAGAAAGCGATCACGTCCTGGTGGTCACCGACGCGCTGCTGCTCCCTCCCGCCCATCTGGCCATGAGGCTACGCGAGCTGCTCGTGCACACTTCGGAGGTGGTCGCTGCGCTTCCCGTGAGCAATGAGTCGGCCCACGCGGCACAGAAGGCTTCGCCTCCGGTTCCCTACCTGACGCTCCGCGAGTTGCAGCAAGTCACCGGCGAGCTGCAGGCCAACCGGAGCGACCCCACGAGCGTGGTCTGGGATCGTTCCGATCCCGGCGCCTACCTCTGCAGAACGACCTTCCTCGATTCCATTGATGAGACGCCGGCGCGGGCTCTGGCTGGCCGCCAGGTGGTGATCTCCACGCAGGATTACGTCCACCGGTGGAGCTCCCTGCGCGGCCAGACCCGCCAGGACCTGCTGGCCCGCATCAGCACCGACGCCCGCTCGATCCTCGAGTTCGGCTGCGGCGAAGCAACACTGGGCGCCGCGCTGAAGCAACGCCAGAAGTGCCGCGTGGTGGGAATCGAGATCGACCCCAAGGCCGCGGCCGTCGCCCGCAAGCGTATCGATGACGTCTATTGCGGTGACGCACGGGAGATCATTGCCATCGTCGATGAGAAGTTCGACTGGATCATTGGCGGAGATATCGTCGAGCATCTTGACGAGCCCTGGTCGTTCCTGGCCGACCTCCGCCGGGTGGCCACGCCGGGCGGACGGCTGCTGCTGAGCATCCCTAACATTTCCAACGCCGCAGTGGTCGCCGACCTCATTCAGGGACGGTTCGATTACGTGTACATGGGTCTGACCTGCGTCGGCCACCTCCGCTTTTTCACCCGGCGGACCATCGAAGAGATGCTGACCATCGCCGGCTGGTCGATCGTCGAAGTCCTGCCGCAGGAAACCATCGCCACGCGCGGTCGCGACGAGCTGCTCGGCGCGCTCGATGCCGCGCACATCCGGCACTCCAGAGACGACCTCCTGCCGGCCGGCTACTACGTCATCGCACAGAACGGTTGATGGCCGAGCCGCTTCGCATCACCTATCTGCTGGAGGACACCGCTCTCTCAGGCGGAATCCGGGTGATCCTTGCGCAGGCCGACGCGCTGATCGCGTGCGGCCATCGCGTGCGCCTGGTCACCAAAGGCCTCCCGCTGACCTGGCGCAACTCGCGCGCCGAATGGATCTTCGTCGACGACCTCACCACCTTCGACGCCTCCGAGGAGGACTTCGTCGTCGGAACGTTCTGGTCCACCGTCCAACCTGCATTCAGCCTGGCCGGAACGCGCGCGGTGCATCTCTGTCAGGGCTACGAAGGGTCCTTCGATGCCTACCGCCCCATCAAAGCGGAGATCGACGCTGCGTACGCGCTGCCCGTTCCGAAGCTGGTCATCAGCAGGCAACTGGTGGAGATCTGCCATCAGTTCAGCGAAGACGTGACTTGGGTCGGCCAGATCGTCGATGAGGAGTTTTACCGCAGCCGGATCCCGCCGGAGAACGAGCCGCTTCGCGTGCTGCTGAGCGGGCAGTCGCAGGCCGACCTCAAAGGTCTCGACGAAGGATACGGAGCGGCCGCGCACGCGCGCTGGTTCCACCAGACATTCGATCTGATCCGCGTCTCCCCCTGGGCGCCCTCGCGCGAAGAGCCGCTCGACACCGTGCAGGAGTTCCACGTGGCGCTGTCGACGACGGAGATGACCCGCCTGCTGCACTCGTGCGATGTGCTCATCGCGCCGAACCATCGCGAGGAAGGCTTCGGCCTGCCGGCCGCCGAGGCGCTGGCGTCCGGGGTCCCAGTGGTGATGACGGCGATTCCGTCGTATCTGTCATTCGATGAACAACACAACTACGCGCTCTTCGCGCCCCCGGAGAACGCGGTGGAGCTCGGCGAGAAACTGGTCGAGTTGCTGAGCGACGACGAACTGCGCGAGTCGCTGCGCGTGCGCGGGCGGGAGGTGGCCGGGCAGTGGCGGGCGGAGAACGTTGCGGCAAGGCTCGAGGAGTTTTTTGTAGCGCGACGAAGTCGATTGTCCAGTCAGTGACGGAGTGGTATGGCACAGCCCCTCCTGTCTGTGCACGTTTGAACTCGATGACACGAAGGAGCGAGCTGAAGTGCAGTTTCGCGATGCTGGCATGGACGGCGA
>JBKJQB010000045.1:0-4096 GCA_046594105.1 Thermoanaerobaculia bacterium | reverse complement strand
GTCATTCGGTTTTGCTATTCTTCTCGCCTGCTGGTTCACCCGCGCCGGCAAGGGGCGTATCTTCATCCCAAAGAACCTGATGCTTCTTGACAAACGCCATGCTGCCTCCAAGCCGCTTGAGCGCCTCGCGCTCGAAGCGATCCTCGAGTGTTTCCGCTTCTGTTCCCTTCAGGGTTGTTACCGGGTTCTTCGGTCTGAAATTGCCCTTCAACACGTCGCTCATCGGACTCCCCTCTCTACTTAGTTTAGGAACGGCCACAAACGGGCTCCGCCCCCTTCGGTGTACGAACCGATCGTCAGTTGCGGATAAAGGAGGATAGTCATCAATGCTGCTGCCTCACGACCGCGGCCAGTTCGGGCCATGCGCCGGCCCCTGGGCGAGCCTGCGTTCATTCGTTGAACGCTGCATTGAATCACGGATCGCGAGGCAAAAGGAACCCCCACCGTGCCGGGCGAAAAGGACTTCCCAAGGAGGCCTGAATCAGACGTGCGGTTTCTGGACCACCGGCAGCAGGATTTCCCCCAGCAATCTTCGCGATTTGCCAGGCGGCTCAGAATCCCACGCACCAAGGAAAAGGCCACTGACGTTCCAACCTCAAGCGCTGCGATTTCGGCAGCCGAGTACTCTGCTGGTCGGGCTTCGCAGATTGTGAAGGCGTTTCTTCGTGACTTCACGCGTCTTTTATTCTACATTGCGGCTGTCTCCCCCCCCACCTTTAAGCAGATGGAAACTCGCAAAGGAGCTTCGGTGAAAAAGCCTCTCGCTCTCTCTTTGATTGTGACTGCATTCCTCGCCACGGGCGCGCAGGCTCAGGCCACTCGCACCTGGGTATCGGGCGTCGGCGACGACGTGAACCCCTGCAGCCGTACGGCACCCTGCAAGACGTTCGCGGGTGCAATCTCCAAGACCGCCGCAGGCGGCGAGATCGACGCCCTCGATCCAGGCGGGTTCGGTGCCGTGACGATCACGAAATCGATCACGTTGGACGGGGCCGGAACTCTCGCCAGCATCCTCAACTCGGGCACCACCGGAATCAACATCAACGTCACCTCCGGAGACGTGGTGACCATCCGGAACCTGACCATCAACGGCGCCGGCACGGGCACGACCGGCATTCGGGTGCTCAGCGCCGCGAAAGCGGTTCACATTGAAAATTGCGCGATCTTCGGCAATGCGGGCCCGGGAATCAGCGTGCAGCACTCGACCGGACAGGCCTCCCTCCTGGTTCGGGACTCCGTCATCCGCAACAACACCGGCGATGCCATCACCACCACGTCCGCGGGCGGCGGTTGCGGGATCGTGCTGGAGAGACTCCGCGCTGATCAGAACGGTCTGAGCGGGCTCAACATCGGAACGTTTGCTTCCGCTGGTGTGAGCCACTCAACATTCTCTTCGAACGGTACAGGGATCACGCTGAAGGACTCCTCGAGCAATCTCGATGCAGAGTCGGCGGTGATCGTTCGCAATGGCACCGGAATCCTCAATGGCCTGCTTGGTGGCGCCCCGACCTCCCGTATCTCCCGATGTTTCATTGCCAACAACGGCAACGGTATCAACATCGCCGGAGGCTCCGTCGTTGGTTTCTTCAACAACGTGATCACCGACAACTCATCGGGGAACACGGTGTCCTCGAGCGTCAACCAGCAGTAACCCCAATTACCATCTTGGCTCACAGCTTTGCGAACTGAAACCCGTTGTAGCCGTGGAGCCAAGGCCAGCCGCGATTCCTTCAGGGTTTCGACACCAACGACGTTTCACCGCGCTCCCGCAACGCTGGGAACGTGAGACCCGATGAATCCTGCGGCCCGGTGACGACGATAATCAACGTGAGCCTCTCGACGTTTTCCAACGGCCGTTGTGAGGCTGGATAGCTTTGAAAGAATCCTCGAGGTGGTATTCCAATCGGACCGCAAGGTCTCAGCTCAGCTGATTGGTTTGGACAGCCCGGCATTCTCACTCACTTCAGCTGTCAGAGTCTCAATCTCCTTGGACAAAAGCTCGTACTCCACAACTTTGCGCCGAAGAAAGGAGTACGTGACGTTGATTTTTTCCTCGATCCCCTCACCCGTCAGAAGATAGGAGTATGCCAATTTGTTTTTGGCGTTCTGAAAGTTCCTGACTTTCAGCCACCCTTTTTCGATCAGCGCGCGAAGGCAATAGTTGACCTTGCCCACGCTCACGCCGAGTTCGCATGCAAGCTCGCGCTGGGTCGCTGCTGGGTGATCGGACAGATGCTTCAACAGCCGATAGCGCACTTCCTGGCTCATGTCCGTCATTAGGCTGTGTTCAGCGAGTGAACGGGCTAATTGAACCACAGATGATGCTCGAAGCAAATGCGAATGGATGCCGGCCCAGCGTCCCTTCCCTCCCTCCTCACTTCACCCGGTTTCGAATCTCCTGGAAGTGCACCGCCTTGATCAGAACGCCGGGCGCCAGAGCGTCGGTGAATCCTCCTGTCTGCAATCCCAGCGCGCTGTTGTGCCAAACCGCACCGAACTCCGCCAGCGCGGCCGAGGTTCTAGCGGCGGCCTGCATGGGAACCGCGGTAAAATTCGCGATCCTGACTATCGAATCACCAAGCTCAAGCGACTCCGGCGCCCCGCAGGTTCGCCCCATCGACGACACACCAGCGTCATTGCTGCTGCTGGCTGCAATGATCGTCGGCGCGGCCTGCGCGGTGGCTCTCCTGCCGTCGATATTCCTCCAACTTCCCCACGACTTAGTCCGCACGAAAACCATTCTTCGCGCCTTGACCAGTGGCAAGGCTCAGATGGTCGTATTCGGTGACAGCCGGGCCGAAGCCGGTGTTGATGCGTCGCGACTCTCCCCGCTAGCCCACAACCTTTCCTCGCATTCTCAGACGCTCGCGCAGGCTTATCTTTTTTATCAGGAGCTGCCCGATTCGGTTCGGGTCATCATCCAGATCGTGACGCCGCAACAACTCGGCAGTCCCGCGGCCTTTGACACCCACGTCTACAACGCCATGTACATGTATGGCTACCGTCCCACGGAAGAGACGAAGAGAACACTGACTGGTGCATTTGGAATGGTGCCTGATCTGGCCGTATCGGATACGGGGCAGCGGCTCGAGGCTCGATGGCCGCTACGCCAGGTACTGGAGTCCTGGCTGCGACACACGGTGCGTCGCGACCTGATGCTGACGCGTGAACAGGATGACCTGTTTTTCCCCACCGCCTACACCGCGCGCATCAGCAAACTCTCATTCGAGAAAGGAATTCAGCTTCTTCAGGACCGACCGACCCCTGCCAGAATCGCTCCTCAACAGCGACGCATCCTCACCGCGATGGCGGTGGCTGCAAAATCCAGCTCTCGACGCCTTCTTCTGGTCGTTGCACCGGTACATCCTCGATCCATCGGCCCATCCAGCGCGCAGTTCGCCAACGAAGTTCGACGGTTCGCAAACGAGAACGGCGTCGGGTCGGCCGACGCGACCAATCTCCTGGATGATGGTCAATTCGTCGACCCGCTCCATGCAAACCAGAGGGGTGCGCAGAAGCTCACATCGTTCATTGCAACGCGACTTAGGACGATTCCCTGATGCTCTTCACGACGATCGATTTCGCGGTGTTCCTGGCTGCGTTGCTGGCGATCCTGACCGTCGCCGGCCACGACCGTTCGCGCAAGGTGATCCTGCTGGCCGCGAGCTACCTCTTCTACGGGTGGTCACACCCGATCTACCTGCTCCCTCTCCTGCTCACATCCTCCGTTGACTACACCGTCGGCCGGTTGCTCGGAACAGAAGAGGACCCGAACCGGCGCCGGCGTCTCCTGACCGTCAGTATCATCGCCAACCTCAGCCTGCTGGGATGGTTCAAGTACGCAAACTTCTTTGTGGCGAACGCCACGTCTCTGGCGCATGCGGCAGGATTCGATGCCGCCATCCCTTTGGTGCAGGTGATCCTTCCTGTAGGAATCTCCTTTTACACATTCCATGCGATGAGCTACACCATCGACGTCTATCGCAGGGAGATTCCGCCTTGTCGTTCGGCCCTGGAGTTCGCGCTCTTCATCACCTTCTTTCCCGTACTGGTCGCGGGACCGATCCTTCGCGCCAGGCTGTTTCTTCCTCAGCTC
>JBKJQB010000246.1:0-3896 GCA_046594105.1 Thermoanaerobaculia bacterium | reverse complement strand
GACGAAGAGGCTGACCATCATCGCAACGTAGATCATCCGGGCCAGCGTCCGTTCGGCGGGAGGGGTTCGCGAGGTGATGGGCGATAGGGATTTCATGGGGAATCCTTCAGGATGGCGCCAGCTTTCATCACGAAGACTACATGCTCCAACGCGGTGATGTCGGTCAGCGGATCGCCGTCGACAGCGATCAGGTCCGCCTCGTAACCGGGAGCGATCGACCCGACGCGAGCGCCGAGGCCGAGAGACTCCGCGGAGAGCGAAGTAGCCGAGGTGATGGCATCCATCGGGCGCTGGCCTCCCTGCCTCACGCGATACTCCAGCTCCTGGAAGTTGCGTCCATGCGAGCCGGCGACGGCATCGGTCCCGAACACCACCTTGAGCTTCGGCGTGGCCATGGCCAGGCGAAACACCGCGAGCGCCTTCGGCACCGCCTTCTCCATCTGGGCGAACCCCACTGCGGTGTAGTTGCCGATGCCGAGGAAGTGCGGCTTGTTCTCGAAGTAATTGCGGAACACCAGGTCGATGTTGGGATCGAAGTACGTTCCGTGTTTGGCCATCAGGTCGAGCTCCGGCTGGCCGATGAGGACCCCGTGCTCGATGGAGTTGCATCCCGCCATCACCGCGCGCCGCACACTCTCCGGCCCATGCGCATGCACCGCCACGCGCAACCCCTTTGCCTTCGCCTCGGTGCAGATGGCATCCATCTGCTCCTGCGACATCGTCGGTCCGCCACCGCTGCGGATGCTCTGCGATGCGAAGACCTTCACCACGTCGGCGCCTTCCGCGGCGAGCTTCCGCACGTCGGCGCGCAACTGCTCGGGTGTGCGTTTCTCGTCGGTGATCGGCTCGATGGCGGTGAGGATCCGCGGACCCTGCACCGTCCCGCGCGCGATGGCATCGCGCAGTGGCTTATCCACCGCCGCCCCCAGCGACTGCACGGTGGTGATGCCGCCCATCAGAGTGTTCCAGCCATTGCCGGCGGCATAGAGCGCCGCGGTCTCCGGAGACTCACCCCGATCGGTCTCGTCGTCGTGCGAGCGCCCGTCCGCATCGAAGTGCCAGCCGATATGCACATGCGTGTCGACGCCGCCCGGCATGATGGTGCGATTGCCGAGATCGCGATCAAAGCGGGCAGGGTGATCGTCGATGCGAACGATTTTCGAGCCGTCGATGACTACGGCGGCGTTGCGGTGAACGGCGCCGCGCCCGTCGAGGATGCGCTGCGCTTTGAGGACGAGCAAATCGCCGTGCGCCGTCGTCGACGCCAGCAGAACGAACAGAAAAATTCGCATGCGGAAGTGTAAGCCTCTCGTAGCGCCGGCATCCTGCCGGCGGGACTCGGCGAACTCGTCCCGCGAAGGCAGACCCTTCGCCTGGCTGCTCCTGAAAGCCGTCGTTCGGTCCCGTAGGGACGATTGAGCACGAGGAGCCAGCGCAGGGAACTTCTTGGAGCGTGATCTTGGCGGAGCCTTGGGCAACCAGCGCCGCCGGCCGTGCCGGCCTAGCCCAGGACTTCAGTCCTGGGTCAGGCCTAAGCGAGAAAGCGAGTCCCGGAGGGACGATTGAGCGTCTCTGATGGGGAATGCCGCCGCTCCGCGGCTACGGAGATTCCGCCGCTCTGCGGCTGCGGCTCTGATTCCTGGAACCAGCCCCCTCATCGTTCCTCGCAACCTCACCTGCATATACTCCCGTTCATGTTCCCCACCATGCCTCCGCACCGGCAACGGCTGCTCGTCTTCGCGCGCCTGCCGGAGCTCGGGCGCGTCAAGTCACGCATCGCCGCGACCGTCGGCGAGGTGAAAGCACTGGCCGCCTACGAGGCCATGCTCGGCGACCTGCAGCTGTCCATCGGGGAATCCACCGAGGATACTGAGATTGAGATTCTGTGGGCACCGACGCCGGAGGCGAACGGCGCCACACTGCAGCGCGCCTTCGGACATCGCGCCACCGCCATGCAGACCGGCGCGACGCTGGGCGACCGGCTTTCCATGGCCTTCTCCGAGCGATTCTTTTTTCATCGCACCGAAAAAATCATCGCCATCGGCGTGGACGATCCCTCGCTCAGCCGTGAGTTGATCGATCAGGCCTTCGGGCTGCTCGATTCCTGCGAGTGGGTGCTCGGGCCGGCCACCGACGGTGGCTACTATCTGATCGGCTGCCGCGCCGCCGCATTCGATGTCTCGGTGTTCGACGGCATCGAGTGGGGCTCCGACACGGTGCTGACAAAAACGCTGGAAAAGATCGGGGCCATGCAACGAACGGTGGCCCAGCTCCCGCACCGTTCCGATCTGGATCGTTCCGAAGATCTGCAACAGTACGCTGCGGTCGCGCCGCCGGGAGCGCTGCGCGATCTGCTGAAAGAATGGGGCTGGGCATCATGAAAATTGTCAACGCGGAGCAGATGCGCTCCATCGATCGCCGGACCACCGAGCGCTTCGGCATCCCGTCACTCCTGCTGATGGAGAACGCCGCGGTCGCGGTGACCGACGCGCTGCTCGAGCACTTCCCCGACGCCGAGCGCGCCGCGATCTTCTGCGGCCTCGGCCAGAACGGCGGCGACGGATTCGCCATCGCCCGCCATCTGGAGAGCAGGGGCGTGGTGCCCGTGGTCCTCCTCATCGGCGACCGCAACAAAATCGCCGGCGACGCCGCCACCAACCTCACCATCTGCCAGCGCCTCGGGCTTCCGCTCTACGAAGTCACCGACGACGAGTCGCTGTCGGAGGCGCTGCTGCATGCGGCGGATGTGGATGTGATCGTCGACGCGCTCTTCGGCACAGGCCTGAATCGCGCCCCCGGCGGCATCGAGGCGGAGGCCATCCACTCCATCAATGAGATGGCCGCGCCGGTCGTCTCCGTCGACCTCCCCAGCGGCGCGAACGCGTCGAGCGGCACGCCGTTCGAGCCCTGCGTGCAGGCCGTTGTCACCGTCACCTTCGCCGCCCCGAAGCTCGCGCATATCTTCGAGCCGTCGGCGGCGTTCTGCGGCGAAGTGATCGTGGCGCCGATCTCCATCCCCCACGCCGCCATCGAGGACGAAGGCGTGACGCTCGCCCTCAACGCGCCGGAGGATGTTCTGCCCTTCCTGCAGCCGCGCGCCAGCGACTCGCACAAGGGAACGTACGGCCACGTCGGTATCCTGGCCGGCTCGCCGGGCCGCAGCGGCGCCGCGGTGCTCAGTGCGCGCGGCGCGATTCGAGCCGGCGCCGGACTGGTCACCGTGTGCACCGATCGCGAGACCGCCATCATCGTCACCGGCGCCTCGTGCGAAGCGATGACCTTCACCGGCAACGCCGACGCCATCCTGGAAACGCTGCAGAGAAAGTCCGCCGTGCTGGCCGGCCCCGGCCTGCCCGACAGCGAGCCGGCCTACCAGCAGATCCGCCGCATTCTCGACGCCCTCGAAGTTCCCCTGGTCCTCGACGCCTCAGCCCTCAACGCCTACGCCGGCCGCGCCGCGGAGATCAATCCGAAGAAGCGCGTGCGAGTGATCACCCCTCACCCCGGCGAGCTGGCCAGGTTGATGGCCACCACCACCGCCAACATCCAGAGCGATCGCCTGGAGTCCGCGCGAAACGCTGCGCGCCAATGCCAATGCATCGTGGTCCTCAAAGGCCACCAGACCCTCATCGCCGATCCCGACGGCCACGTCCGCGTGAACCCGACCGGCAACCCCGGCATGGCCACCGGTGGTATGGGCGACGTCCTCGCCGGCATCCTCGCCGCCTTCCTGGCAAGAGGAGTGGACCCCTTCGACGCCGCGTGCACCGCGGTCTACCTGCACGGCTACGCCGGCGATCTGCTGGAAGAAGAGATGGGAGATGCGGGACTGGCGGCAATGGATCTCGCGGAGAGGTTGCCGGAGGCGATGAGGACGTTGCGGGGGTGAGTCCCCA
>JBKJQB010000198.1:0-19967 GCA_046594105.1 Thermoanaerobaculia bacterium | reverse complement strand
GCGGCTCGCAGATGTTCAGGCCGAGCGGATAAATGCCGAGCTGGGACCGCGCGGGAGGGCTGGGATAGTCGTCCACGCGTACTCCGATGATCACGTCCCCGCGTCGTGGCGACCGCGGACCCGGTCCACAACTCGTCAGAATCAGAGCGGCGATGAACGCCATCGCGGAGCGCCGCCTTCTGCTCATCACCGCCGCAGCTTACCTGCAACGGAATCGCTGCATCAGGATCAGGAGATCGATCCGGTTTGCTGCAGCCGGCTCGCCGTCGGCCGGCGTCGCAGGTCGCGCACGATCCCCATCGTTTCCAGCAGGCGCAGGAGGTAGTACGTCGGGTCGATCTGCCACCAGCGGAATCCCTGCGCCGCGGTGCCGGGGTAGTAGTGATGGTTGTTGTGCCATCCCTCGCCCATGGTCAGCACCGCGAAGACAAAGCTGTTCCGGCTGTCGTCGTTCGTGTCATAGACGCGCCGCCCGAAGAGGTGCATCAGGCTGTTGATCATGAAGGTGCCGTGCCAGAGAAGAACGGTGGAGAGCAGGAATCCGTAGACCAGTCCCTGCAGGCCGAACACGGCGGTCAGCAGCACCGCGTAGGCGATGGCCGGAATCGAGTTGTGCTGGTTCAGCCAGCGGAGCTCGGGGTATTTCGAGAAGTCGGCGATGGCTCGATGGTCCGTCTCGATGTGTTCTTCGCTGAGGATCCATCCGATGTGGCTCCACCAGAACCCATGCTGCAGGGGACTGTGAACGTCGGAGGGCTGGTCGGACTGGCGGTGGTGATGACGGTGGTGGCCGGCCCACCACAGCACGCCCTTCTGCGCGGAGGTCTGCGCCAGAAACGCCAGGGCGAATTGCCAGCCGCGATGGAGTCGATACGTTCGATGGCTGAAATAGCGGTGATAGCCCGCGGTCACACCGAACATGCGCAGGTAGTAGGAGCCGGCACACAGCGCGGCCGCTTTCCAGGAGAAGGGGACGAGCAGCACGCCGGCGATCGCAGCCAGATGGACCAGGGCGAAACCGGAGACGGCGTACGCGCGGATGGTCTGGCCGGTGGTCAGACCGACCGGCGCTGGTGAAAACTCCTCGGTCATGGGTTGCACGCTCATCGGTCGCTCTACGGGCCACACGTGTGGCCGGATCTATCTTATGGGACGGGTGGATGCTTTTCGTAGCGGTGGCATCCTGCCGGCGAGCGAGTCGGTTGCCATCGGATGCTCTGCTCAAGCTGGATTCCCTCGAATCGTTCACGCAAGACCGAATCCGACCGCGACAGCTCTGCGTAGCTCTCCCAGCATGGAATCCACCGCCATTATCGGGACCGGGATCGCCGGGCTCGGCTGCGCCCACCTGCTGCAGCATGACCGCGAAATTTCCCTGTTCGATCGCAACGGACACGCCGGAGGCCACGCCAACACCATCGAGGTCGGCGACGGCATTCCGGTCGACACCGGCTTCATGGTCTACAACGAAGTCACCTACCCCGCTCTGACGCGGCTCTTCCGCGAGCTGGAGGTGAGCACCTACCCGACCTCGATGTCCTTCAGCGTGCAGCATCTGCCTACCGGCCTGGAGTACTGCGGCTCCGGTCTGCGCCTGTTGTTCGCCCAGCGGCGCAACCTGGTGCGTCCACGCTTCTACCGTCTGCTTCTCTCCATCGATCGCTTCAATCGGGAGGCGGTGGCGGCGCTCTCCAGCGGGGCAGCCCGCGGGATGAGCGTCGGGGAGTGGGTGGCCGGGCGCGGATACGGCAACGACCTGCTGGAGCACTTTCTGCTGCCGATGAGCGCCCCCGTCTGGTCCGCTCCGTTCGCCGAGATGCTCTCGTTCCCCGCCGAGACGCTGCTGCGCTTCTTCCACAACCACGGATTTCTCGGTCTGCACAAACAGCATTCCTGGCGCAGCGTGACCGGCGGCTCCCGCACCTACGTCGAGAAGCTGACCCGGCCCTTCCAGTCCGGGATTCATCGCGACCGGCGCGCCATCGGCGTGCGGCGGGAGGAGTCTGGCGTCCGGGTGCGCTTCGCCGATGGCGAGGTGCAGCGCTTCGACGAGGTGGTGCTGGCCTGTCACGCCGACGAAGCGCTGGCCCTTCTCGACGACCCTACCGATCAGGAGCTGCGGCTCCTGTCGCGCTTCCGCTACGCCCGCAATCTGGCCACCGTCCACACCGACGACCGGGTCATGCCGCGCACGCGCCGCTCCTGGGCCTCCTGGAACTATCGCGTGGAGGGCAACCGCGGCGATCTGGCCACTACCGCAGGCTCGACGGTTTACTGGATGAACAGCCTGCAGCAGCTGAACACCGACCGGAACTATTTCATCTCCATCAATGGCGAGGCCTCTGTCGATCCTGCCAGCGTCCTGCGCACCATTCCTTATACCCATCCTCTGTTTTCGGCGCAGGCCATCGCCGCACAGCGGGACTTGCCTCAGCTCAACCAGCAGGGACCGGTCTACTTCTGCGGCAGCTACTTCCGCTACGGATTTCATGAGGATGCTCTGGTCTCCGGAATCGATGCGGCCAAGGCCCTGCTCCGCCGCGAGGTGTGGGCCGCGGCATGACCTCCTCGCTCTATGAATGCGTGGTCGTCCATCAGCGCCGGAAGCCGGCTCTGCATCGGTTCACCTATCGACTGCTGCTGATGCACTTCGACCTCGATGAGCTGGAGATGCTTCAAGCACGGCTGCGACTGTTCAGCCGCGGATCGCGGAACTTCTTCAGCTATCGTCACCAGGATCACTTCCCCGGCCCGCATGCCACCACCCGCGAGAACGTTCTGGCCTGGCTTCGCGAGCAGGGCGTAGATGCGCCGATCTCCCGCGTCACCTTCACCGGCCTGGTGCGGACGCTGGGGTACGTCTTCAATCCGGTCGCCTTTTACTTCTGTCATCAGGAATCGGGAAAGGCCACGCACGTCGTCTGCGAAGTGACCAATACGTTCGGCGAGCGCAAGCGGTATCTGCTGGGACCGGAGCACGCCGAGGGGAGTGTCTTTCGCAGCCGGATGAGGAAGTTTTTCTACGTCTCGCCGTTCGTTGGGCTCGACGCCGACTTCGATTTCCATCTCGCGGTTCCGGACGAGCAGCTGAACCTCCGCATCGACTCCCGCAACGGCGAGGAGCGCGTGGTGGAGACCTTGATGACCGGCCGCCGCGTTCCCATCACCGACCGCACTCTCCTCCTCAGCCTCTTCCGCTATCCGCTGCTCACGTTGCGAGTGACCGTGGGCATCCACTGGCAGGCGCTGCGCCTGTGGATGAAAGGAGTTCCTTTCCATCGCAAAGGCTCTGAGGTCCAGTTGCAGCGCGATCTCGTCGCCCTTCCGGCTGCGGTCGGAACCCGTTCCGTCAGGAGGTTTCCCGCATGAGTTCGTTGCCCATGGAACAAACCACAGACAGCGCCAGTCCGAGCACCAGCCGCTCCCTGTCGCTCCCGGAGCGGCTGTTCCGGAAGCTGGTACTGCGCCGGCTCGCGCCGATGCAGCGTGGCCGGCTCTCGATGCAGATGCCCGACCGTTCGCAGCTTCATTTCGGAACGGCACCGGCACCCCAGGCTCCGCATCACGGGGTGGCCTCCATGGTCATTCGGGACGAGCGGTTCTTCCGGCGCTGCGTGCTCTACGGTGACATTGGATTCGCCGAAAGCTATCTGGCAGGGGAGTGGACCACCGAAAACCTGGAAGCGATCATCGTGTGGTTCATCCTCAACGCCAAAGACGCACCGCAACAATGGGCAGGCGGCCGGAGAGGTTCCACCAATGCGCTGCAGATTGCCAACCGGCTGCGTCACCGCCTGCGAGGCAACAGCCGGGATGGAAGCCGCCGCAACATCGAGGCCCACTACGACCTGAGCAACGAGTTCTTCGCGCTGTTTCTCGATGAGAGCATGACCTACTCCGGCGCGCTATTCGAACAGGAGAACCAGAGCCTGGAGAGCGCGCAGATTGCGAAATACGACCGGCTCTGCCGCCGCCTGCACCTGCAGCGGGGAGATCGGGTCCTGGAGATCGGCGGGGGATGGGGAGCCTTCAGCCGTTATGCCGCGACGCATTACGGATGTCACGTCACCAGCCTGACCATCTCGCCGTCGCAGTACGAACACGCCGCACGGGAGATCGAGCGCACCGGGCTGGGGAGCAGCATCGACCTGCAGTTGCGCGACTACCGCGAGATGACCGGCCAGTTCGACAAGATCGTCTCCATCGAGATGCTGGAGGCGGTCGGTCACCAGCACCTGCCCTCCTTCTTCCGGAAGTGCCATGAGCTTCTGACGCCGTCCGGCCTCCTCGGCCTGCAGTACATCACCTGCCCCGACAGCCGCTACGAGCGCCTGCGCCGAGGAGTGGACTTCATCCAGAAACATATCTTCCCCGGCTCGCTGATCCTCTCCATCGGCGCGGTGGGGGACGCCATCCGCGCCACGAGCGATCTGGCTCTTCATCATCTCGACGATCTCGGCTCGTCCTACGTGCGGACGCTCCACGTCTGGCACCAGCGCTTCAATCAGAACCTGACGCAGGTCCGCGCGCTGGGCTTTGACGAGTCGTTCATCCGCAAGTGGAACTACTACCTCCAGTACTGCAGTGGCGCATTCGCCATGCGTCACACCTCGGTGGTCCAGGCGGTGTACTCGCGGCCCAACAATCTGACCCTGCCGGTGGGTGCGCCGTGGGAACTGTAAGGACAGCGCTGACTCTCCTGTTCAGCGCGATCCTGATGGCCATGATCGGCGTGACCGTCCGCGCCTCGCTGCACGAAGGGGTGTTCGCCGCCTTCCCCCGGCTGCTGCG
Source organism: Thermoanaerobaculia bacterium (assembly GCA_046594105.1). Classification (GTDB taxonomy): domain Bacteria; phylum Acidobacteriota; class Thermoanaerobaculia; order Gp7-AA8; family Gp7-AA8; genus JBDSGC01. The sequence continues at coordinate 15,176 of JBKJQB010000198.1, read as the reverse complement.
CGATCCCTGGGGTCTGGCCACGCTCTTCGACGCCTACTTCGCCTTCCTCACATTCTTCGTGTGGGTGGCCTTTCGCGAGCGCACCTTCGCTGCCAGGGCCGGATGGTTCGTGGCCATCATGACCACCGGCAACATGGCCATGGCCGTCTACATCCTCTTGCAACTGCGGCGCGGGAATCTTCTGAATGCCGGCCAGACTGGTGTGGCACCGACACTCCTGTCTGAGTCCGGGGACAAAGGCCGCTCGTGATCGGTTCGTTCGCGCCGCTCGATTCCCATGCACTTCTGATCGAGGCTGGTGTTGCGGTCCTTCTTGCCGTTCTGCTGATGCTGGGCGTCTGGCTGCTCAGCCAGCGAATCCACAATGCGGGAATCGTCGACGTGGCCTGGTCGGGTTGTTTCACCCTGCTGGCGTGGATCTATGCGTGGCTGGGAACGGGATGGCTCCCTCGTCGTCTGGCAATTGCTGTGCTGGTCTCGCTGTGGAGCCTGAGGCTGACCTTGCACTTGTGGCGGCGCGTCGCCGCTCTGCATCCGCGCGAGGACAGCCGCTATGAAGAGTTGCGCAGAAAGTGGACTCCGAATACGGGAATCAAATTTCTGCTCTTCTTCCAGGTGCAGGCGCTGCTCGCGGTGGTGCTGTCGCTTCCCTACGCACTCGCTTCGCTCAACGGGCGAACCACCTTTCACCCGCTGGAGATCGGCGGGGCCATTCTCTTCGCCGTGGCCCTGATCGGCGAAGCCTCCGCTGACCATCAGCTGAGCGCCTTCAAACACGATCCGGCGAACCATGGCCGGACCATGGATCAGGGCCTGTGGCGATACTCACGGCATCCGAACTACTTCTTCGAGTGGCTGATCTGGGTGGCCTGGTTCGTCATGGCCGCCGGCTCGCCGTGGGGACTGGTCACCGTCTACTGCCCCCTGCTGATGCTCCACTTCCTCCTGAACGTCACCGGCGTGCCGATGGCCGAGGCGCAGTCGCTGAAGAGTCGGGGAGAGGAATACCGCCGCTATCAGAGGATGACCAGCCGATTCATCCCCCTTCCGCCGAGGGGCCGGTCGTGAACGTCGACACACTGGTGGCCTCGGGGGTCCTTCCCGATTTCGTTCTGCGCATGGGAATCCGGCGACTGCTCCGCCAGCGTCTTGCGGAAGAGACAGCGGCGACGCCGGAGGCAGCGCATGCTCGCCGCGCGGAGTTCATTTCCACACTGCGGAGCAGTCCTCTGGCGGTCGAAGTGGACGCCGCGAACGAGCAGCACTACGAGTTGCCGACGTCGTTCTTCCAGGGCGTACTCGGACCGCACCTCAAGTACAGCAGCGGACTGTGGGAAGGGGCGAAGAGCCTCGATGAGGCGGAGAGCGCGATGCTCGCGCTGACCTGCGCGCGGGCGCAACTCCAAGATGGGCAGGATGTGCTGGAGCTGGGCTGCGGCTGGGGTTCGCTATCTCTATGGATGGCAGAGCATTACCCGTCGAGCACGATCACTGCGGTGTCGAACTCCAGAACGCAGAAGCTGTTTCTCGACGCCGAGATTGCCCGACGGGGGATCGCCAACCTGCGCATTGTCACCGCCGACATGCGGTCCTTCGACCCCGGCGCCTCGTTCGACCGCATCGTGTCGGTGGAGATGTTCGAGCACATGCGCAACTACGAGCTGCTGCTCCAGCGCGTCGGTTCCTGGCTTCGCCCGGACGGACGCCTCTTCGTACACATCTTCACCCATGGCCATCTCTCGTACCTCTTCGAGCCGCGCAACGAGTCCGACTGGATGTCGCGTTACTTTTTCTCCGGCGGCATGATGCCGGCCAGTGACCTCCTCCCGTCGTTCGACGGGCATGTCCGGCTGCTCGATCAGTGGACGGTGAACGGCCGCCACTACCAGCAGACCGCCGAGAGCTGGCTGCGAAACATGGACGCCCACCGCGCCACGCTCCAGCCGCTGATCGGCGACACCTACGGCGCGAAGGAGGCTCGCCGCTGGTGGAACTACTGGCGCGTTTTCTTCCTCTCCTGCGCCGAGCTCTGGGGCTTCCGCAACGGCGAAGAGTGGCAGGTCACGCACTACCTTTTCGCGAAGGCGTGAGACGGAGACGGTTCATCGCCGATCGTTGGTGATCCCTCTGCGTCTGGCCTTCACGGGATTCCACACGACTGAACGGTGCTACGATTTCCCCAAGCCCCCAGTCACTGCCCCCGGATGAAGGAGGACTGCTCATGTCTCGTCTCCTGGCCTTCTCGCTCTCCACCGTTTTGCTGTGGACCGTGTCCCTCTCTGCACAAACGACGGGATCGCTGACCGGACATGTCCGTGATCAGTCGGGCGGCGCGATTCCCGGAGTGACCGTTGAGCTGCGCAGTCCTTCTCTGCAGGGAATGCGCGTGGCCACCTCGGACAATCAGGGGGCCTATCGATTCTCAGTCCTGCCTCCCGGCGACTACGCCGCGGATTTCAGCCTTTCGGGGTTCGCCAGGGAATCGAAGAAGAACCTGGCGATCAATCTGGCGAAGGAATCGACGCTCGACGTCACCCTCCGCGCGTCGACGGCCGAACAGATTGAGGTCACTGCCGAGGCGCCTCTGCTCGATGTGCGATCCAATGAGGTGGGGACCAGCATCACCACGCGACAGATCGAGAACCTTCCAACCGGACGCAATTACTCGTCGATCGCGCAGATCACGCCGGGCGTGTCGTCGGATGCGAATGCGGAGAACAAGGGACAGAGCTCGATCACCGTGTATGGCTCCGCCGGCAACGAGAACGGCTACTACATCGACGGGCTGAACACCACGGGGATGGAGTACGGATTCCAGGGGAAGGAGCTGAACTTCGAATTCGTGCAGGAAGTGGACGTGAAGACCGGCGGCTACGAGGCGGAGTACGGCCGCTCCACCGGCGGGATCATCAGCGTCATCACCAAGTCGGGCGGGAACGTCTACCACGGGGACCTGTTCGGCTATACCGACAAGGACTCGCTGCAGGCCAATCCGAAAGCGATCGTCTCCACCGGCGGTACGACCGAGGGATTCTCGAAGGATGACGTCGGCGCGGACATCGGCGGTTACATCCTGAAGGATCGCCTGTGGTTCTTTGCCGCCTATGACCGGGTGAAAAACAGCATCGACAACAGCCTGCCCTCCGGACCGCGGGAAGGGGACATTGTGAGTTCCCGCAGCGGGCGCAGTCTGGGCGCATTCAAACTGACGTTGTCCCTTCCGCACGACCAGACCCTGGTGGGCAGCTTTTTCCAGGATCCTCGCAGCGACACCGGGGCCATCAACGACGGCAATCACTCGCTCAACGGCGACCCGCTCACCTACCTGGGGCGGCAGGAGTTCGGAGGGCGGGACTACGGCCTGCATTACGACGCGGTGTATCGCGCCGCCTGGGTGCTTTCGGCGCAGCTGTCCCGGCACAAAGAGCAGAACTCCGTGGGCCCTGAGACCGCCGATGGAGACGTCATCGAATACCGCGACGCGGGGAAAGACTTCTACCAGACCGGTGGCTTCGGCCTGATCCAGCGCAAGCATTTCGATCGGAAGTTTTACGGAGGCTCGCTCTCCCGCTTCCTGGCCAGCCACGACCTCAAGGGCGGTCTGGAGTTCGAGAAGGAAGAGGCGCAGGTCACCAAGCGGATGTCCGGAGGTCAACAGGTTGACGTGTTCGCCAACTCCGTGAATGCCTCAAAGCCCATCTACCGGCACAGCTACTGGACCAGCCCGGAGGCCACGGTGGGGAATGCGCCGGTCGGCGAGCTGAGCGCGTCGCCCCTTCACAAGAACACCACCGTCTTCCTGCAGGATCGATGGGGCATTCTGCCGAACCTCACCGCCAACCTCGGCGTTCGCTGGGATCGCCAGCAGATCATCGACGCCGCCGGAACCGAGCAGATCAATCTCAACAAGGACTACGCTCCGCGACTGGGCTTCAGCTGGGATCCGCGCAACGATCACCGCACGCGGGTTTTCGGATCCTACGGCCGGTACTACGAGCAGATTCCCATGGACCTGGTGATCCGTTCCTTCTCGTTCGAGCGGCAGCCGCGCATCGTCAATTACGACCCCCGGAGCACCGCTCCCAACCCGGCGGCGGAAAGCGATTACGGGACTCCGTCCGCCATTCTCGGCGGGTTCACCGAACCCTCCGATCCCAATCTGAAGAACCAGTACATGAACGAGATTCTGCTCGGCGCCGATCGCGAGGTCTTCACCAATGTGTCGTTCGGGATCAAAGGGATCTATCGCGACTACGGCAACGTGGTCGAGGACTTCCTCTGCGCGGATGACGGCACCTACTGCATCGGCAATCCAGGCAAAGGGATCATGAGGGAGATCTTCACCCTGGACTACTCGACGACCCATGAGGCGCCCCGTCCGGTGCGCATCTTTCGGGCCATCCAGCTGGACGCCACGCGGCGATTCGCCAACAACTGGCAGGGGATGGCTTCCTACATCTACTCGAGACTGGAGGGGAACTATGACGGGGAGTACGCACCCTTCACCAACGTGGGAGCGGATCCGAACATCTCCGCGGCGTACGACTATTACGACTTCTTCACCAACGGCTCCGATCTGACGAAGATCACCAACCGGGGTGCCCTGTCGAACGACCGCCGCAACCAGTTCAAAGTCTCCGGAACGTACCTCAGCCCCTTCAAGCTTTCGGTCGGTGCCAGTGGTTTCTGGCGGAGCGGTACGCCGCTCACCCGCTACGGATACTCCGATGCTTATGGCCGCTACGAGTTTTTTCTCAAACAGCGCGGCAGCGAGGGGCGCACACCTTCGAATTACGACGTGGACCTCCATTTCGGATATCCGTTGAAGGCCGGACCGGCGACGGTCAACCTGCTGCTCGATGTCTTCAACATGCTGAACACGCAGCGCGCGGTTCTGCTCGATCAGCGGTGGGGCTTCGAGGAGGCAGACAATGCATCGCTCACCCCGGTGAATCCGAATTACGGGAGGCCGGTGCTGCGAACGCCCCCTACCTCAGCGAGGGTGGGCGTGCGCCTGAGCTTCTGAGAGGGCCACTCCTGCGATCGTTTCGGGCAGCCAGGAACCGTCGCCGCTGCGGCGGCGTGCTCATTCTCCAGTGCGCCCCGCAGTCAGCCTCTGCACGCGCGGCAGGAGGCGCGGATCCATCGCTTCTGCCATCGGTTCGAACGAGGCCGTCGGACCGCTCCAGCGAAGCTCGTCGACATCTTCGAAGAGCGGAGCATCGGTGCGCAGCGTTGCCAGCGTCTTGAACAGCAGGGCGCGCTCGCGGTTCGCGCCGAGGACCTCGTCCGGGAACTGTTCGATGGCGCCGTGGCGGGCGATGACCCGCGCCGCGGTCTTCGCGCCGAAGCGGGGGATTCCGGGGAAGCCGTCGGCTGCATCGCCCACCAGCGCCAGGTAGTCGGGGATGTGTTGCGGCGAGACGCCGAACTTTGCGTGCACGCCCTGCTCGTCGCGGATCGTGTTGCTGCGCCGATCCATCTGCACCACGCGGTCGCCCACCACGCATTGAGCAAGATCCTTGTCCGGTGTCCAGATGCATACTTTTTCCACGCGATGATCCTCGGATGCAGCGCGCGCCGCCGATGCCAGCGCGTCGTCGGCTTCGAGCTCCACCATCGGCCAGGTGACCACGCCCATCGACACCAGCGCCTCTTCCAGCGGATGAAACTGCGCGCGCAGGGCGTGTTCGATTCCCTGGCCGGTCTTGTAACCGGGCCACAGATCATTGCGGAAAGACTCGATGACGTGGTCGGTGGCCACGCCGATGTGGGTGGCCCCCTGCTCCAGCATCTGCACGACGGTCCCCAGGACGCCGGCCACGGCGCCGAGGGGAGGGTCGGTCTTGGAGAAACGGCGAAGTCCGTAGAAATGACGGAACAACTCGTAGGTGCCGTCGATGAGGTGAACGATCATGACCAGCGGATCGTATCGCGCGGGGGCGAGCGGGCCGGCGGACCCGGGAGATGGTCTCATTCCTCATCAGCAGAAATGCGAACCCGCAGTCACAGCCCGGCCGATTGGAAGGCCATGCTGGGGAAGCGCACGTGGTACTTGACGAAGCCCAACGCCGGCATGTATAAAGCGCCCTCGATGTCGAACGTCCTCTCTTCCGCGATGTGCATGTGTCGTCGCATGACGGCTTGCGGGAGAGGTCTCGTTCGATACTGACCATCACAAAAACGAACACCACCAACCCGCAACGGCTCAGGCCTGAGCGGGTTTTTCGTTTTTCAGCCCCTCCTGTTCCTGCGCCGCGGCGGACACCACAAGGAGAAGGCGATGTCAGAACCGAAGCAACTCACCGTAGTCTACGAACACCCTCACTGGTTCACGCCGTTGTTCCGGGAGCTGGAACGGCGTGGCCTGCCGTTCCGGAAAGTCGACGCGTCCGTGGAGACCTTCGATCCCGGCGCCCTGTCGCCCGATGGCCACGTCGTGTTCAACCGCATCAGTCCATCGTCGTGGACCCGAGGACGTGGCGCACTGCTCCCGGCCGCTCGACGATGGCTGCGCGATCTGGAAGGACGGGGAGTTGAGGTCATCAACGGCGCGCATGCGTTTGACCTCGAGATCAGCAAGGCCGCCCAGAGCGAGCTTCTCCGGAAGGCGGGGGCCCGTGCCCCGCGCACTCGTACCGTGGCCCTTCCGGACCAGTTGCTGGACGCCAGCCGCGGACTGCAGTTTCCGCTGATCATCAAACCGGATGCCGGCGGCAGCGGAGCCGGCATCCGGCGATTCAACACGGCCGAGAGCCTGGCCGCCGCGGTCGCTGGAGGGGAGATCGACATCCGCGAAGGCGATGTGCTCCTGCTCCAGGAGTACCACCCGCCGCGCGGCGGCTCCATCGTCCGCGTGGAGACTCTCGATGCCCGGTTTCTCTACGGAATCCGCATCCACCTCGGAGACAGCTCCGGCTTCGACCTCTGCCCGGCCGACGTCTGCAAGACCACGGACGGTGAGACGCTGAGCAACGCGGCCTGCGCAACGGATGCGCAGAAGCGGGGCCTTTCTGTGGAGGCCTATGAGCCGCCCGCGGAGGTCCTGGCCACGGTGGAGCGGATCGCTCGCGCCGCGAAGCTCGATGTCGGCGGCATCGAGTATCTCCAGAGTGAGCGGGACGGCGAGCTCTATTACTACGACGTGAACGCGCTCTCGAACTTTGTCTCCGATCCGCTGCGCGTGATCGGCTTCGATCCGACCGCGGCGCTGGTCGATTCCATCGAGCAGCGGTTGATCGTCAGAGAAGCGGCCGTGGCCGGGAGGGCGTCATGAGCCTTCGCTTCGGGTATTGGATGCCGATGTTCGGCGGCTGGCTTCGCAATGTCGAGGACGAGCGCATGGAGGCCACCTGGTCCTATGTCCGCCGGCTGGCCCGTCGCAGCGAGGAGATCGGATTCGATCTCTCCCTGCTTGCGGAGTTGAACCTCAATGACATCAAGGGAGTGGAAGCGTCGAGCCTGGATGCCTGGAGTACCGCGGCAGCGCTGGCCGCGGTCACCGAGCGGCTGGAATTGATGGTGGCGGTGCGCCCGACCTTTCATCATCCTGCGCTGCTGGCCAAACAGGCCGCGAACATCGATCAGATCTCCGGCGGGCGGCTGGCCCTCAACGTGGTCTCGTCGTGGTGGCGCGATGAGGCGCAGCAGGTCGGCGTGGCCTTCGACGAGCACGACGACCGCTACAAACGAACGGAAGAGTGGCTGGCCGTGGTCAAGGGGATCTGGCACAACGAACGGTTCACGTACGACGGGAAGCTGTATCAGACCAGAGAGGCCATCGTGGAGCCGAAGCCTTTCCGCAAGCCGCATCCGCCGATTTACGCCGGCGGCGAATCGGAGACGGCCAAGAATCTGATCGCCACCGAAGCAGACGCCTACGTGATGCACGGTGATCCCGCCACGAACATCGCGCCGAAGATCCGGGAGATGGACGAACGCCGCGCCCGGCTGGCTCCCGGCGCGCTGCCGCTCACCTACGGCGTCGCCGGGTTCGTGGTCTGCCGTCCCACCGAGGAAGAGGCGAAGCGCGAAGTGCAGCGCATCACCAACGTCCGGGCCTCGGCGGCGGGCAACGCGAATTTTCAGCAGTGGCTGTCAGGAACAAAACTCGATCAGACGCTGGCCATCGAGGACTACTCTGTCTCCAATCGAGGCTTGCGGTCGGAGCTGGTGGGAACGCCGGAGCAGATCGCGGAGAAGCTCGACCGGCTGGAGCGAGTGGGCGTCGATCTGGTTCTGCTGCAGTTCAGCCCCCAATATGAAGAGATGGAGCGCTTCGCCACTGAGGTGATTCCGCTGCTCCGCGGCAGGAGGGTGACCCATGTGGCGTGACGACTGGGAAGTGGGCGGGGGGAGCTGCCGGTGACCGACCAATCGCTCCGAGTGGCTGTGGTCCAGGCCGCGCCCGTGCACCTCGATCTCGCCGCGAGTATGGACCGTCTGCTCGAACGGACGGGCGAGGCGGCGGCCCGAGGCGCGTCGCTGGTCGTCTTCGGAGAGACGTGGCTGCCCGGCTATCCCGCCTGGCTGGACCACTGCGGCGAGGTTGCGCTCTGGAACAACGCGGCGACCAAAGAGGTGTTCGGACGGCTGCGGCGGAACTGTCTCCTGATTCCCGGCCCGGAGACGTCACGGCTTGGCCAGGCCGCGCGGCAGAATCAGGTCACGCTCGTCATCGGCGCGCAGGAACGTGTCGATTCCGGTCCCGGCAACGGCACGCTCTACAACGTGCTGCTGATCTTCACGCCTGACGGATCGCTGGTGCGTCATCATCGCAAGCTGGTGCCGACGTACACGGAGCGTCTGGTGTGGGGGCCGGGCGACGCCGCCGGCCTGGAGGCGGTCGACACGCCGATCGGCCGCGTGGGAGGGCTGATCTGCTGGGAGCACTGGATGCCTCTGGCGCGACAGGCCTTGCATGAATCGGGCGAACAGATCCACATCGCGCTGTGGCCCACCGTGCACGAGATGCATCAACTGGTGAGCCGGCATTACGCGATGGAGGGACGCTGCTTCGTCATCGCTGCCGGATTGATCATGCGGGGGGCGGACCTGCCGCCGGAGCTCGTGAGGCCGGAGAGCGTCAACGAAGACACCCTGCTCCAGTGGGGTGGAAGCGCCATCATCGCGCCGGATGGAACCTATGTGGCGGAGCCGGTGTTCGACGAGGAGACCATCCTGGTGGCCGATCTCGATCTCACGCATGTCGATCGCGAGAAGCTTACGCTCGATGTTTCGGGGCACTACCATCGGCCCGACATCTTTGAATTGATTGTGAAACGAGAACGACTCTGACCGTGGAGAGCGGACGTAGGCTACGATCCGCTCCACGATGACCATCAGAACAGTCCTGGGAACGCTGACCCTCTTCCTGTGCCTCCGCCTGGTTGCGGCGGGCACATTGACCGAGCTTCCGTCGCCGGCGGGAGCGGGCGCGGCGGAGCCATTCGTTTCCGCCGCGAATGACGCGCTTCTGCTCAGCTGGATGGAGCCGATCGCGGGCACCAGTCAGGTGGCCATTCGTTTTTCCCGCCTCCAGCACCAGACGTGGTCGGCTCCTCGCACCATCGCCGCCCGCGACGATTTCTTCGTGAACTGGGCAGACTTTCCATCGATCGTCGAGGATGCCGGCGGCGTCCTCTATGCGCACTGGCTCCAGAAAAGCTCGAAGGGCTCGTACTCCTATGACGTCTACATGACCACGTCGAAGGATGAGGGAGCTACGTGGCGAAAACCCTTTCTTCTCAACCGAGACGGAAAGCGGAACGAGCATGGCTTCGTGTCCCTGGCACCGCTGCCGAAGGGGGGGATCGGGGCGACGTGGCTCGACGGCCGGAACATGCCGGAGGGAAAGGAAGAGGGGGAGATGACTCTTCGCTACGCCACGGTCGACGCCGGCGGCACCATCCGTGGCGAGGTGCAACTCGATGATCGTACCTGCGAGTGCTGCACGACCGGGATGGCCATGGCGGAGGGGAAGCCTGTCATCGCCTACCGCGATCGCTCCGCCAACGAGATTCGCGACATCGCGGTGGTCAGGCAGGGGACCGGCCGCTGGACGAAGCCGCACCTTCTGCATGCCGATGGATGGAAAATCAACGGTTGCCCGGTGAACGGTCCGCAGGTTGCGGCGTCAGGCTCGCGGGTGGCGGTGGCCTGGTTCACGGCCGCGGCGGAGCGGCCGCATGTCTCCGTTGCCTTCTCCGACGATCGCGGCGCAAGTTTCGGGAATCCGATCGTCGTCGATGAAGGAAAACCGGTGGGACGCGTCGATGTGGCCATGATCGACGGCGAGACCGCGGTGGTGACCTGGTCGGAGCAGACTGCAGCGGGCGCCGAGCTTCGCGCCCGGAGAGTCAATCGCAATCAGAAGCAGCCGGAAGCTTCCATCAAAGTGGCCGACTCGAGCAGTGCCCGCGCCGCCGGTTTCGCCAGGATCGCCAGCATCGGCCGCGAGGTCTATGTCGCCTGGACGGAACAGAATGCGACGAGCAAACGAATCCACGTGGCCCGCCTGAGCTTTTAACGCGGACGCACCCTTCCAACCGAGAGTCCTTCTCCCCGCGCACGGGGAGAAGGTGCCGAAGGCGGATGAGGGGGGCCGCTCTGTGACTTTAAAGAAAAGAGCCCCTCACCCCCGCTTCGCGGACCCTCTCCCCGCTGCGGCGAGGAGAGGGAGCTCGTCGGCGGGAGCGTCATGACGCCAGGCCCGAATTCGCGCATTCACCACTCACCGATCGATCACGTCTTCAACAATTACCTCAGCTTCTTCCCGCACGGGAGGCGCACATGCGCTGCCTTGCCGTTCTCGCCCAGCTCGATCACCACACGTGTGCCGGGCTTGATGTCGCTGACTTTGACAATGCCTTCGCCGCAAATGAACATGGTGCTGGCTGCAAGCGGGACGGAGACCTTCTTTCCGTTCGTGGTTTTTACTTCCAGGTGTCTGGCGTCGATGGAGAGCACGGTCCCCATCAGTTTGTGATCCTTTCCATTGTGAGCGAACAGGGCCAGGGGTGTGATCGAAAGGGTTGTGGCGATGAGGATTGAGGCAAATCTACGCATGGGGGTTCTCCTAATGATGGTGCTGCGTTGGCGTTGCTGACGCACCGGCGTCACTTCCTTCGAGAAATGATTCTTCGGATTGCTGTTCCTTCATTTCGCCCGGGCTGATCGGGTTCATCTTCTTCATGTCTTCGATTTCGGCTGGGGTGAGTTTCGGCAGGTGGCGGATGAAGTGGACGAGGGTCCAGCTGCCGTACGCCGACTCGGCGGTCCCATTTCCCCAGCCCGGCATCCCGGTGAGGCGCACGCCGTTCTCGATGGTGGCGAACAGCTCTCCGTCCGACAGGTTCTGGGTGTCCGCAAGCGTCATGTCGGGCGCTTTCGGATACATGTGCTGCCCCATCTCCGTCTGGCCCTTGCCATCGTTCCCGTGACAGGTGGCGCAGTGGTCGGCGAAGTGCGACTCCGCTTCGTGCAGCACCGCAGGCGTGAAGGGAATGGGGTTGGTCATCTTGTGCATGGTGCCGGGAACGGACCAGCTGCGCATCCGGCCGGCCATCATCGCCTCCATGGCCATCGGCTGGTCATGCGCGCTGAATCCGTAGCGGACCGCGCGCAGGAACACCACTGCGCCGATCAGCGCCCCGAACAGCACGACGCCGATCACGAGCTCGATGGCCAGCGGGAACTTCCATCCTCTCCGCATCGGTCACCGCCTCGTCGCCGGCATCGGGCAGGCAGAGGCGCGAACCGCCTGAAAGTCTGCCTTCGTTCCCGGGACGGAAGGCGCCAGGGCACCGTGATGAGAGTGGGGCGAGCTCGCCGGCTCCGCTGCCGGACCGCGGGCGTACCAGCCGGGATCCTCCGAGTAGCTGCGCAGGTTCTCCCGGATTTTCATGATGGTGAACATGCCGCCCATCATGATCGGCCCGAACGGCCCCACTCCTCCGCCCATGTCCAGGGTGTTGCGGGGAGTCTGCATGCTGCCCATCGAAGCCATGTCGCCCATGCCCGCCGCGCCCATCGGCATGTAGCCGGGAACGAGCTGATTGAGGCGATCGGCCACGCCGCTCTGGTCGACGCCGGTCATCAGCGGCAGGCCGTGTCCCATCTGGTTCATGGTGTGATGAACCTTGTGACAGTGGATGGCCCAGTCGCCCGGGTTGTCGGCGATGAACTCGACGTCGCGGGTGGTTCCGGGCGGCACGTTGATGGTGGTCTCGGGGATCCAGGCGCTTTCGGGCAATGGGCCCCCGTCGCTTCCGGTCCAGCGCATGGTGTGGCCGTGCAGGTGGATGGGATGCGAGTCCATGGAGATGTTGGCAATGCGGATTTTTACGCGATCATCCTTCCTGATCAGTAGCGGTTCGGTGGCCGGAAACACTTTCCCGTTGAAGGTGAAGACGTTGAAGTCGGTCATCACCGTCGGATCGGGCGCCGAGGTGCCTGGCTTGATGAACCACTCGTTGAGGAAGATTGCGAAGTCGCGGTCGATGCGGCGTGGCGGGTTCTTGGGATGGAAGATCAGGAAGCCCATCATCCCCAGCGACTGCTGCACCATCTCGTCGAAGTGGGGGTGGTACATGTGGGTGCTGTGCTGCCGCACCGTGAACTCGTATTTGTAGGTGGTGCCAGGTTCAATGGGCGGCTGATTCAAGCCCGGAACGCCATCCATGGCATTGGGCAGGATCACGCCGTGCCAGTGCATGGAGGTCGCTTCCGGCAGTCGATTCTCTACGTAGATGCGGACACGATCGCCTTCCACCGCCTCGATGGTCGGCCCCGGCGTCGTGCCGTTGTAGCCCCAGCAATTGACCTTGAGGCCGCTGGCGAACTCCCGCACCACCGGCTCTGCGATCAGATGAAACGTCTTGAAGCCGTCCTCCCAGCGCCAGGGGAGCGTGGATCCGTTGGGCGTCACCACCGGCGTGTAGCGGCCGTCGCCGCCGGACCGTGCGGACTTCCGCTGCGCGGCGAGGAGGTTGCGCGGACTGAGGATTCCCGCCGCGCTGGCGGCGACTGCGGCGGCACTGGAGAACAGAACTTTTCTTCGCGAGATCATGGTGGTTTCCTATTGGTGCGACGCTTTGGATTGCGGTGAAGTCATCGGCGCGTCGGCACGGTTGGCGGTGGGCACGTCCTGACGAACGGAGAACCTGGCCCCTCCATCGAGGGCACGGTCCATCTCCGTACGGGCGATCCAGTAGTCGCGCTGCGCCATCACCAGATCGCGCTCGGCGCTGGCGAGGTTCTGCCGGGTTTGAATCAGCTCGAAGACGCCGCGATGCATGGAGTTGTATTCGAGCTGGGTGAGGCTGACGATCCGCTGCCGCCGAGGGACCACGACATCCCGAAGATACTGGGCCCGGCTGCGGGCTTCGGTCAGGCGCTCGTGTGCGGTCCGCACTTCCGACCGGGCGTTGGTGAGGAGCGCTTCCAGTCGCTGCTGATTCTGCCGCAAGGTCGCCACTGCGCGGGTGCGCGCAGCGGCACCACGATTGAAAATGGGGATGGGAATGGCCACGCTGGGACCGGTGGTCTTCGCACCATCCGGTTCCCGATCGTGATGGATGCCGGCGGCCAGCTCGTCGAACGGGGCAACCTTGGCGATGGGGAGCATTTTTCTCGACGCTTCCAGCTGGGTGCGCGCCACGGCGATATCCGCCCGGCGCGACAGCGCGATCGTCTCCAGATCCTCCATCGAAGCCTCGGACTGCGGGATCGCTGCAAACTCCGGCTGCACGTTCCAGCTCGGATCGTTCTTTCTCAATCCAAGATCCATGACCAGCCGTTCCCGATCGTTGAGAACTGCCAGCTGGCTGCGGGCCAGGTCGACCTTGGCCTGCTCGTACACCGCCTGTTGATTCTCCAGATCGAGATCGGAGATGTTGCCGGCGGCATGCTGGCGGCCGGCGAGCTCCGCCGAAACGCGCGCTGCCTCGGTGATGGTGTTCTGCCGCGCCAGCACCTGCTGCGCCGCCTGCAACTCGTAGAAGTCGGAGCGCACGTCGGCTGCGAAGTTGATCACCGCTCCCGAGATGCGCATCCTGGCGGCCTCGAACATGGCAGCGCCCAATCTCCGCCGAGCCGGCAGCTGGATGAGATCGAAGAGCGTCTGCGTGATCGACAACTCGAAGGGCTTGACGGGACTGCCGGGAAACCGCAGCTCCCCGTCGAAGATCGGGTTTCGGATCTGGCTGGCCTGGAGAAGGTCGGCCCGGGCGATGCCCAGCTCCTCGAGCGTCGCCTGGAGATCGCGATTGTTCGCAAAGGCGATGGCCACCGCGCGATCGGCGGTGAGATCACCCTGAAGCATCGGAGCCATCGCTTCATCCGACGGAGAGGTGATGGCACTGCGGTCGTTCCATTGGACCGATTGTCCGGTTCGCTGGATGACCGACGCGGTCACCTCCGAAAAGCCGGAGTCTCGCGGCACGGAGACACACCCGCCCAGCGCGAGGGAGAGGGCAAGGGCCCCCAGTGAAGTTGCACGCATGCTCATGGTTGCTTCTCCTTCTTCACCAGGGGCGTTCCATCGATGGGACAGGTTCCCGGCCGATCGCGGACAACCTCGGGATGGGCTGAACACACGTACATGGCCATCGAGGCTTTCGGCGCGGAGCCTCCCGTTCCGTGATTCTTCCCCGACATGTCATGGGTTGCGCCGCCGCCATCCATCTTCATCCCCGGCATGTTGTGGTCCATCCCTTTCATCGGCGAAGTGCCGGAGGAGGGCCGGCCGACGTCGCGTTGGACGTACGTACCCATGGACATCGACATTCCGGTTCCGGAGGCCATCTCCTGATTCATCGCCGACGACTGCTGCGCGGCGGTGACCGAACTGGTGGCTGGAGCGTCGAGGGGATCGGCGCGCAGCGTGGAGGCTGTTTCTCCCGCCTTCGCCTGAAGCGCCTTCGGTTGAGGCATCACCGGACTCATGTCCATACCGGCCATGTCCATGCCCTTCATGTCGCCATGCTTCATGCCGGACATGTCCATGCCCTTCATGTCGCCATGCTTCATGGCGGACATGTCCATGCCCTTCATGTCGCCGTGCTTCATGTTGGACATGTCCATGCCCTTCATGTCGCCGTGCTTCATGGCGGACATGTCCATGCCCTTCATGTCGCCGCCGGCCGTCTGCGTGGCCATGCCGCGCATGTCTTCGC
>JBKJQB010000174.1:0-6397 GCA_046594105.1 Thermoanaerobaculia bacterium | reverse complement strand
CCCCAGCATCCAGCGTCTGATCTCCATTGCTTACCCGGCCCCGTCCATCACCAACATCGCTCCCTCCAGCGGTCCGACCAACGGCGGCCAGTCCGTCACCATCACCGGAACGAACCTTGGGAATCTGTGGAACGTCACCTTTGGCGGAACGATCGCGGCCGTCACCGCGAGCAGCGCGTCGTCCATCACCGTGACCACTCCCGCCTCGAACGCCGGCTCTGTCGTGCTGGAGGTCAACACGGCCGGTGGTACCGCGAGCGGAAGCTACACGTATGTCTTTGACGCCCCCACTTCGGTCACCGCGACCGCAATCACGACCACCTCAGTCAACGTGGCATGGCCCGCGGTCTTCAGCGCGTCGAGTTACGACATCGCTCGCAGTGCCGACGGCATCAACTTCACGATCATCACGTCAACGAATGGAACACAGTTTACGGATACCAACGTCACACCGAATACCTCTTATCTCTACAAGGTGCGCGCGTATGCGATGAGCACCTTCACGACGAGTGCTTACACCGCTCCCGATCTGGCCACGACGGTGATCTTCACCGATGCCGCGCTCGCAGGCATCACCATCAAAGCGGTGCACGTCACCCAGCTCCGAACGGCTGTGAACGCGGTCCGGGCCCTCGCCGGACTCGCTGCCGCAACGTTCACCGATCCGACCATCACGCCGGGAGTGACCACGCCGAAGGTGGCTCATGTGACCGAGCTCCGCGCGAACCTCAATGCTGCCCGCGCCGCGCTTTCGCTGACCCCGCAGTCCTATACCGATCCAAGCATTGTTGCCCTCTCGACGATCATCAAAGCCCAGCACATCCTCGATCTGCGGAACGGCGTGCAGTGAGGGATGGGGGTGCCGAATTCATGGTCGGACCGAGATGAAGGGGCGCTAAACGGAATGAGCTTGCGCGGCTCGATGGCAGACAGTGAATCAGATTGTGAGGGGATCGACATGAGGCGACGCGTGAAGGGGCTGGCTTTCTCTTCGGTGCTATTGCTCCTGAGCGTTCTGCTGCCGGTGGCGCGTGGTGATCAGCGTTGGACGCACGGTCCCCCTCGCGGCGTGCGCCCGGTTTCGCCGAGCCGATCGATCACGGTCCTGGCTACCGGCGGCACGATCACAGGACGGGTGATGGACAGCAAAGGCTCGCCGATCTCCGGCATCGGCATGCTGGCGACGATCGACGATAAGAATTACGTTTTTCCCGACGGTGACACCGATGCGAACGGCCAGTACTTCTTCCGCAATCTGGCCGCGGGTCAGTATTTTGTCAACGCGTTCGACTTTAGCCTCAACCAGTATGTGGATACCTGGTACCCGGACGTATGGGACACGGACTTCCACCGAGGCCTGGCTCTCGCTACCGCCGTGGCTGTGAGCGATGGTGCGACCGCGACCGCGGACTTCCGGCTCCCCCTGGGAGCGCGGATCCTCCTCTCGCTGAAAGATCCTGCCGGGGCGCCGATCGTCGTTCCGAAAGCAGGCGCCTCCAATGGATGCTGGGGCGACATGTTCGTCGACTTCAACGGGAAGAAAATCAGAATCAACGGTGCATGCGTCGGTGGCCGGGACTACGGGAACGGAACCTATGAGCCCTACGTGGCACCAGTGGGAAGAACGTATTACCTGGAAGGCTGGCCGATAGGTTCCGACTACTTGCCGGTCTACTACAACCAGAAGCCGACGTTGGAGACCGCCACTCCCATCCTGCTGAGTGGCCCCGGGCCCTTGCCTCTGACCATCACCATGGGTGCGACCGGCCACTCGATCAGTGGAAAGTTCTCGTTCGCCACCCCGCAGGATGCGATCAACAACGCCTCGATCTACGTCTACGCGCCCGATCGTACATCTCTGCGATCGTTGGCCGCTGCAGCGGACCAGACCTTCCGGATTCCCGGACTGGCAGATGGTGATTACGTGGTCGAGATTTCGGTCAGGGCCACGAAGGGGGGAGTCCGCACCACCTACCGCAAGTTCTTCGCGAACGCGGCTCTTTTTGACGGCGCAACGCGGATCAGGGTGCAAGGGTCCGACGTTGGGTCCATCAATGTCGTCATGGATACTCCCGCGGACGCGGCATCGCTGGTGACCAATACCAAGCAGATTTCCCTGGTCGCTCCAGCCGGTGCGTCGAGCGACCCCACGCCATTGGCGATCTGGACCGACAGCGGGACGGTGACCTGGACCGCCGCCGGGACCTCTGCCTGGTTGCGGGTCACGCCCGCCACGGGCTCAGTCACCGCGAATCAAGGCGCAACCCTTCTCAACGTCTCAGCAGATGCGTCGTCCCTTGCCGCTGGAACCTACCAGGACACACTCACCATTACCGGGAGCACCGGGTCTGCCCTCCAGATCCCGGTCTCGCTGCAGGTCTCCGCAATTGGCGCGGTCGCGAACAAACCAATCGCTCTGTCAATCCCCTTCATTGAGTTCAGCGGTTCGACCCCCCAGTTCTCTACGCAGACGGTGACGGTGTCGAACCCCGGGAGCGCGCGCGCAACCTGGGACCTGCGCTCTCGCCTGGTGGAGTCGTATCCAGCCAGTGGTGCCCTCGATCCCGGGGCATCCGTTCCCGTGGCCATCGCAGTGAGCATCACCGGCGTGACCTTCGGTAGTGTGACCGGCCAGTTGGAGGTGCGCACCAATGGACGGCTCACCTCGGTGGTCCCCGTGTCGGTGAATGTCGCGCCGCCGCCGGCGCCGGCCGGCAGGTTGCCGCTCGATTCTCCTGCTGGGAAAGGAGGACTCTCCACGCAGGCCGTCGATGTCCAACTCGCTCGCGTCGTCCCCGCAGTTGCCTCGAACCTCGGCGGGTCGAGCGGTTCGATCTGGTCGTCTGACGTGTTTCTGGCGAGCCTTCCTTCGAAACTCCTGACGAACAACGCCTCCTTCACCCTGACTCCTTTCGGAAGCCAGAACGGCAGTGGTTCGGTCAACATCCGAGGAGTGGTGCGGGCGCCGATGCTTACGCTGGCGTCCCCGGTGTCCACGATGTTCCGGCAGCCGAGCGGCTACGGGGCGCTGGAGATTCGCCCGGAGAGCGGAGCCGTCGCGACGTGGACTCGCGTGTGGACGGCGGGCCGGGACGGGAAAGGAACCTACGGACAGGAGATTCCGGCGTACGACAGCGCTTCGGTCCTCATCCAGGGTGATGTCGGGATCCTTCCGGTGCTTCTCGGCGGCGAAGCGTTCCGGTCGAACCTTCAGCTGACCGAGGTGCGCGGGGCAGCGATCACTGTGCGCCTGAACGTGCGCGATGCTTCCGGGAAGGAGACGGGGGCACGCGATGTCACGCTCGCGCCTTACGAGCAGCGGACACTGCAGGGATTTCTGCCGGCAGCGCTGACGGTAGCGTACGCCGAGGTTCGGGTGACCGGCGGAGGAGCGGTCGGTGCGCTGGCATCCCTGATCGACAACTCCACGAATGATCCCACGACCATCCTGATGACCAAGCGGCCGTCGCGGACGTCGACGGGAAAGTTGATCGTTCCCGGCATCATCCGGGGAGATGGCGCGGCCGAGACGGTCTGGCGCAGCGATGTCTGGATCGTCAACTCTGGCGACGTGCCCTTGACGTTCGTTCCGGTCCTTTATTCATCCGGGGCCAGTCCAAAAACGGCGAGCGCGTTCACCATCGCCCCGCACGCGCAGGCCACGCTGCGCGACCCTCTCCAAAGCCTGTTCGGGATGCAGAGCGGCGCCGGCGCGCTGTTGCTCGATGTGAAGTCGGGAGATCCCTCGGCAGTGCGCATGACCTCGCGCGCATTCACGGTCGACTCTGCCGGCGGAACCCTGGGGCAGGATGTTCAACCGGCCCGCGACACGGACGAGGTGAAAAACGGGGACCCCGGTCTGGCGCTGTTCGGGGTCGCCAGGAATCGGAGCTTCCGCACGAACCTGCAGATTCAGGAGACTTCCGGCTCGCCGGTCACCGTGGAGATCTCGGCAACCGGCACAGCGGCCAACTCGATCAACATCCCTCTGACCAGCCCCCGGACCAATGTCCCACTTCCGGCGTTCGGCTTTCTCCAGTTCGCCGATATCCTGGGCCAGCTCGCCTTCACCGATGAGGTGACCAATCCGCGCATCACCGTCAAAGTGATCTCGGGGTCGGGGAGTGTGATCGCCTACGCCTCGATGATCGACAGCACCACTGGCGACGCAACGACCGTTCCGTCATTTCGCCTGCAGCAGTGAACCGCTTTCGCTGAGGGCCCGCGGGACCCTTCGCGGTCGCTTCGTGCGGTGGCGTAGGCTGCGGTGTCGGAAAACCTTGTGCCTTGGCGTCGCCGGCTTGCTCGATGCACTGGCCGGACGACAGAGAATGCACGCGTAGCAGCGGAAAAGGGGAGTGCACGCACCTTCACTTTCCGGTGGCACTCGCGCGCCCGGAAAGAGTTCGATGCTAAAATCGACCTCTCCAAGAAAATCGAGACAGTACTGTCGGCTAGCGGCGAGCCGGTTTGCGTCAAGTGAGGTGAACGATGGTTCGTGCTGGTCTCAGGCGTCTATTCGCTGGAAGCATCTCTGAGCAATCGTCAGTGGGGATGATCCTCGCGCTTGCATTCCTCATCGCCGGGACGCCCCACGCGAGCTGGGCTGCCTGCCCCGACTTCGCCGCCCCGGCGAACTTCTCTGTTCTAAACCAGCCGATCTCCGTTGCCATCGGCGACTTCAACGGCGACGGGAAACCGGACCTCGCAGTCGCCAACGGTAATTCCTACAACGTCTCGATCCTGCTGGGCGATGGCAACGGCACCTTCGCCCCAATACAGAACATGGAGTACTACGATGCCGGGGTGGCTCCGAGCTCGGTTGCCATCGGCGACTTCAACGGCGACGGGAAGGCAGACCTCGCCGTTGCCAACAGTGGTTCCAACAACGTCTCGATCCTGCTGGGCAATGGCAACGGCACCTTCGCCTTAGCGGTGAACTACGCTGTCGGGACGACTCCGTACGACGTTGCCATCGGCGACTTCAACGGCGACGGGAAGGCGGACCTCGCCTTCGCCAACAGTGGTTCCAACAACGTCTCGATCCTGCTGGGCAATGGCAACGGCACCTTCGCCGCGGCGGTGAACTACGCTGCCGGGGCGATTGCGTACTCGGTTGCCATCGGCGACTTCAACGGCGACGGGAAACCGGACCTCGCGGTCGCCAACGCAGGTTCCAACAATGTCTCGATCCTGCTGGGCGTTGGCAACGGCACCTTCGCCGCGGCGGTCAACTACGCTGCCGGGCCGAGTCCGACCTCGGTTGCCATCGGCGACCTCAACGGCGACGGGAAACCGGACCTCGCTGTCACAAACACCTATTCCAACAAGGTCTCGATCCTGCTCAACAGCGGCCTCTGCTCACTGAATTGCGGCACCCTCGCCGCGGCGGTGAACAACGCTGCCGGGACGACTCCGTACTCGGTTGCCATCGGCGACTTCAACGTCGACGGGAAGGCGGACCTCGCCGTCGCCAACGCCGGTTCCGCCAACGTCTCGATCCTGCTGGGTAGTGGCAACGGCACCTTCACCGCCGCGGTGAACTACGCTGTCGGAGCGACTCCGTACTGGATTGCCATCGGCGACTTCAACGGCGACGGAAACCCGGACCTCGCCGTCGCCAACGTCAGTTCCAGCAACGTCTCGATCCTGCTGGGCGTTGGCAACGGGACCTTCGCCGCGGCGGTGAACTACCCTGTCGGAATGGGTCCGTTCTCGGTTGCCCTCGGCGACTTCAACGGCGACGGGAAAGCGGACCTCGTCGTCGCTAACTACGGTTCCAACAACGTCTCGATCCTGCTGGGCAATGGCAGCGGCACCTTCGCCGCGGCGGTGAACTACCCTGCCGGAACGAATCCGTACTCGGTTGCCCTCGGCGACTTCAACGGCGACGGGAAAGCGGACCTCGCCGTCGCCAACGCCAGTTCCGCCAACGTCTCGATCCTGCTGGGCAATGGCAACGGCACCTTCGCCGCGGCGGTGAACTACCCTGCCGGGACGACTCCGTACTCGGTTGCTGTCGGCGACTTCAACGGCGATGGGAAAGCGGACCTCGCCGTCGTCAATGACGGTTCCAACAACGTCTCGATTCTGTTGGGCGTTGGCAACGGCACCTTCGCCGCGGCAGTGAACTACCCTGCCGGAACGGCTCCGACCTCGGTTGCCCTCGGCGACTTCAACGGCGACGGAAAAGCGGACCTCGCCATCGCCAATGAGGGTTCCGACAACGTCTCGATCCTGCTGGGCAATGGCAACGGCACCTTCGCCGCGGCTGTGAACTCCGCTACCGGAACGGGTCCGTTCGCGGTTGCCATCGGCGACTTCAACGGTGACGGGAAAGCGGACCTCGCCGTCGCCAACGCCAGTTCCGCCAACGTCTCGATCCTGCTGGGCAATG
>JBKJQB010000129.1:0-25809 GCA_046594105.1 Thermoanaerobaculia bacterium | reverse complement strand
ATGAGTGCAGGAGAGACCCCTCACCCCCGCTTCGCGGACCCTCTCCCCGCTGCGGCGGGGAGAGGGAACTCGCGTGAGGATGTGTCATCGAGATCTCAACAGCGCTGCATCGCGCTGCTTCCCAGCTTCAGGACGACAGCCCCAAAGCCGCTACTGCCCAATGTCGAGAGTCCTTCTCCCCACCGCAGCGGGAGAAAGTGGCCGTAGGCCGGATGGGGTCAATCTTTTCAGCAAAAAACCCACCCCCGCTGCGCGGCACCCTCTCCCCGCGCGGGGAGAGGGACTCTCGATGGGAGAGCTGGTGATCACGGCTTCCACGGCAGGCCTGCCGTTGCACGGCGGAGGCCGGCGCGATGCGATCCAAAGCTGCATCATTCGAGGGCGAGGCGGGGACTCATCGCGGCAGCAGAGTCTTCCAATTGTTCACCAGCATCACCGTGGGCGAGTCCTCGTCGGCCAGCGCGTTCACCAGGAACTTCTGCCCGTCGGCAGCGACATCATAGGAACGTCTTCCGGGGCGGAGGGTGACTGCGAAGAGGGCTTGCGGCGGACCGAAGTCGAGACCGCTACCGTTTTCCACGACCGAGGCGGCGTTGATGTGGCTGGTCATGTCGAGGAAATACAATTCTTTCCCGTCGCCGCGCCATCGGGGGATCGTTCCACCATTGGCGGAGACCTGCCACTTCAGCTCAGGCTGAGCGAGCGAGACCACGAAGATCTCGTCGCGGCCGTTCTCGCTGGAGCCGTAGGCCAGCCACTTGCCGTCGGGAGAGAGACTCGGTCCGCGGGCGATCGATCCGGCGCGCGTGAGAGCGACCGCCTTGTCGGGTGCGTCCAGCGGCAGCCGCTCGATCACGCCGGTCGACTCGAGGAAGACGATCTTGCCGTCGGGGGAAACGGCACGCGGAGTGAAGAACGTCTTCCTCCGGCTCAAGACCCTCTCGGCGCCCGTGATTCGCTTCGACACCAGCTCCATGGTTCCGCGGCGAAGCATGTCGATGTAGATGGTGGTCCCGTCCGGCGACCATGCAGGAACATTCGCCCATCCGCTGAGCGTCAGCTTCGTCCTGGTCTTGCGGACCAGGTCCTGCACCCACAGTTCCCGCTGGGGATCTCCGATGGTCAGCAGCACTTTCCGCTGATCCGGAGAGAGCTCCACGTCCCAGTAGGAACCCTTTTCGCCGACCGTCTCGAGGAGTGCGCCATGGCGGTCCATCCAGAGAAGGTTCGACAGAACCGAAGCCCGGCCGGAGTGATAGGCGAGCAGCCCGTCGTTGCTGACCGAGAAGGCTCCGCGCCAGATGCCTGCGTCGTACAGGACATCGTGCGCCAGCGTCACCGGTTCTCCCTCGAGCGACAGGTCACTCTTGACCTTCTGGGCGTAGAGCGTCTGGTCGCGACCGAAGAGCAGATACCCGCCGGCGTAGATGGCATTGGAGACGCTGCGCAGGATCAGCCGGGGAGCAGCTCCGTCGACCGACCCGAGGTAAACGCCGTTGACACTGCCGGTAGAATCCTCGTGGTTGCAGGCCAGATACAAAAACCGCTTGCCGTCCGGCAGAAACGACGGCCAGCGGTGGCTGGAGTGTTGCGCCAGATCGAGCTTCGTCACGGCGATCGGGACTCCCCCTGACGCCGTCACCTTGCTCAGCGGATCCTGGGTCCTCGCCGTGAAAACGATCGTGTCGTCCGGGCCCCAGGTCCCGCCTCGCGCGCTGTTCGTTCTGCAGATCGGGACTGGAGAGCCACCGCTGGCATCGACCCGCTCGAGCTGCTTGGTCGTGAAGAACCCGATCTTCCGGCTGTCGGGCGACCAGAAGGGAAATTGCCCTCCCTCGGTGCGTTCCAACACCTTGGTCTCCCCCGTGAGCAGGGACCGCAGCATCAGACGGTTCCCCGACTTGTCGGCGCTCGAATAAACCGCCAGAGTCCCGTCGGGCGAGAGGACCAGCGGCCCCGCTTCATCTCCCACGGCATTGAAGCGGGTGCCGCGGGGAGGAGCGATATCTGCGACGAATGGCCGGTTCGCCCGGCGCAGTCTCGGCACCAGCGTGGCAGTGACGGCGAGGAGCGCGAGCGCGAGCGTTGCGGCCAGGGCCCAGGCAAGCCGCTCGCGCGAACGCTTGCGCGCAACCAGCGGCGCGGCCACGCCCGCTTGCGACCCCGCCTCGCGAATCCACGAAAGCTCCTGGGCGATGTCGTGAGCGCTCTGCCAGCGGTCCGAGGGGCTCTTGGCCAGGCACCGCGCCACCACATGCTCGAAGGCGGGAGGGGTGAGCGGCTGGAACTGATGGATGGGCGGCGGATCGCGGTCGACGATCGCGGCGATGATGCTGGTTTTGGTGGCACCGTCGAAGGCACGCCGGCCGGTGGCCATTTCGTACAGAACGGCGCCGAGGGCGAAGATGTCAGTGCGGGCATCAGCGGGAAGACCCTCCAGTTGCTCGGGGGCCATGTACTGAAACGTCCCGACGATCGTCCCTTCCGCCGTCAGCGAGCGCACATGGGTGCCGTCTTCCGGGGGGAAGTCGGGCGCGCCATTCCGGGCGATGGTGGCCGAGTGTCCAGCGCCCCACGGTGCGATCTGCGCGGCTTTGGCCAGCCCGAAGTCGAGCAGCTTCGCACCGGCCTTGGTCAGCATCACATTGGCCGGCTTAAGGTCGCGATGGATGACTCCGTTGCGATGCGCCGCGTCGAGCGCCTCGGCGATCTGCGCGCCGATCCGGAGCACCTGCTCGACCGGCAAAGGGCCGCGGAGAAGCCGCTCCGCCAGCGTTTCGCCATCGAGCAACTCCATCACCAGGTAGTTGAGCGGCAGGGAGTCAGCGGTCGCCGAATGCCCTACATCGTGCACCACGCAGATGTGCGGATGATTGAGCTGCGAGATCGTCTTCGCCTCGCGCTCGAAGCGTGTCCGGAACTGCGCATCAGCGGAAAGCTCGGACGCCAGCACCTTGATGGCCACGCTGCGATCGAGACGCGTGTCCGTGGCCTTCCACACCTCGCCCATGCCCCCGGCGCCGATTTTCGAAACGATCTCGTAAGGACCGAGTCGTGTGCCCGACACAATTCCCGAACTCATGGTGTGCGGCCATGATTGCCGAGATCGCTTGTCGGATCAATGTTGGATCAATGACGACACGGCGTCACTGTCCGGCAACTCAGCCGGTTCTCGCCAGCTCTTCTCTCAGCCATCGCTCGATCGCCGACAACACGTGGGCGGTCTGCTCCACGGTGAGCGCTCTGCCTTTCGCGATTCCGTACGTTTTCTCGAGACATCCGCGGCAGCAGGTTCCGGTGGCGTGCTGGGCCACGAAGATGGGGTGATTCCTCCACGGCGTCTGACTCCCATCATTGCGAGGCGCGGCCAGGGCCAGCCGTTGCTTGATCAGATCGGCCCCCTGCTTCATGACGTGAGGAAGTCCCCAGGTCCGCAGGTAGGCGAGCTCTTTCCCCTGCAGGCGGAACTTCCTCCGGAACGCGGAGAGCCCGAGGCGGTGGAAGGCAGCGTCGAGATCGATCATCAAACCGTTCTGGTCCTTTTCGCCGGGACCATGACCGCTGGCACCATGTTTGATGGAACAGGTCGCATGCGCTCCGTCATCCTGACCTTCCTGGTCGCCCTCGCTCTACCTCTGCACGCGGACGATTTGTCGACCCACTGGCCGATCGATCAGCTCGGTGCGGGACCCTATCAGGGCGTGCTGTTCGGCGGTCTCTACGGAAACGGAACGAACACCATGTCCGCCGATCACCTGGCCCTGGGGATGGAGAACGCCGCCAGGATTCAGCCACTCGACGAGAACGGGCAGCCTTCACCTTCCGGCAAAATCGTGTTCCTCTCCGTGGGGTACGGCGATACCGCGCGGATCATGTGCGGCGCGGATCCGCAGTCCGGCTGCGAAAGCGGATCGCTCATGGCCATGGCCCGCTCGAATCCGGCGATCAACCATGATTCGCTGGTGCTGCTGAATGCGGCGCGCGACGGCGCTGACTTCCGCTCCTGGTCGCACGAATCCGGCGGGCGCCCGATCTACGATTCCGTGCGGACCGCCGTTCTTCTCCCCGCTGGTGTCACCGAAAAACAGGTGCAGGCAGCATGGGTTCAGGTCGTCACCAACGATCCTTACATCCCGCTGGGGACGCCGCTGGGAGACGGGTTCGTCCTCAAGCAGGGGATCGCTTCGACCCTCCGGGAAATGAAAAAGGCCTATCCCAATCTTCAGGTGGCCTATCTCTCCAGCCGGGTCTACGGCGGGTATGCCACCACGAACTGGAACCCCGAACCGTTTGCGTATGAATCGGGATTCGCACATCGCTGGGTCGTCGAGGGTCAGATCTTCGAGGAGCAGACACCCATCGGTGGCTGGTTCTGGGACACACGCCTCGGCAACGTCGACGACCGTGTCGGCATCGCTCCCTGGATTGCGTGGGGCCCCTATCTCTGGGCCAACGGAACGACTGCACGCCAGTCCGACGGGCTGCGCTGGCTGCGGGAGGACTTTGCGATCGACGGCGAAACGCTTTCATCGAAGGGTGCGCACAAAGGCGCGCTGCTTCTGCTCGATTTTCTTCTGCATGAGCCGACCGCGCGCCGATGGTTCACGACCACCGACTCTCCGACGCGGCGGCGATCGAGCCGGCGGTAGGCCGGGAGCGCCGGCCGCGATGGAAGCGCCTCGGCCGGCACGGCCGGCGGCGCTGGTTGCCCAAGGCTCCGCCAGGATCACGCTCCAAGACGTTCTGCCGCGCAGGCTCCCAGGCAACGCCAGTTGACATCTCACCGCAAGCGGCAACCGGTACACTGATCGGTGGCATGGGGCGCAAGTCGCGAGACAAACGAGACCGCGCTCCGGCTTCCCCCAAGAGCGACGCTGTCCCTGAATCCAAAAGGTGGCGCAACAGCGAATGGATGGTTTCGGCAGCGCTGGTGATCCTCACCTACGCCGTCTTCGGTCAAGTGGCCTCGCACTCGTTCATCAATTACGACGACGGGCAATTCCTCTACCAGAACCCCGCGGTGATGCAGGGGCTCTCCCTCTCCTCCATCGGGTGGGCCTTCACCTCGACCACCATCGGCTGGTATCCGCTGACCTGGTTGTCGCACATGCTGGACGTGGAGTTGTGGCAGTTGCGCGCCGGGATGCATCTGTTGACCAACGTCACGCTGCATGCCGTCACGGCCTGCGTCCTCTTCGCCGCGTTGCGCCGGCTGACGGGCGACTCCGCCCGCTCCGCCTTCGTGTCTGCGATGTTCGCCATCCATCCGATGCACGTCGAGTCGGTCGCGTGGGCCTCCGAGCGAAAAGACACACTCTCCACGCTCTTCATCGTCCTGGCTCTGCTCTTCTACGCGCGCAATCCCCAGCGGCGCTGGCCTGTGGCGACCGCGTTCGCCGCCAGCCTGGCCTCCAAGCAGATGTACGTCACCTTTCCACTCCTGCTTCTGGTCCTCGACTTCTGGCCTTTGCGAAGACTGCGCAACCGGTCGGAAGTCCTGCCTCGGATTTTCGAGAAGATTCCTCTCCTGGCCCTCTCACTGGCCGGATGCGTGATCGCGGTCATCGGGCAGCGCAACCTCAAGGCCATGCAATCGGTGAGCGACCTTGCCATCGGACAACGCGTTGCCAACGCTGCCGTCTCGGCGGTGACCTATCTCGTCCAGGCAGCCGTGCCGTATGGAATGGCGTTGCCCATTCCGTTCAAACCGATCGGTACCGCTGCCGCGCTCCTGGCCTTCGCCATCCTCGCTACGATCACGTGGGCAGCGGCGAGCGTGGCCCGCCAGCGGCCCGCCATCATGGGCGGGTGGCTGTGGTACGGAATCACGCTGTTGCCCGTGATCGGGCTGGTGCAGATCGGAACGCAGGCACGGGCCGATCGCTATACCTATTTCGCATTCATCGGGATTTTCCTCGCGGTGGCCTTCGATCCCTGGTCCCGCCGGATCCCCCGTCGCGCGCTCGGACTGGTCGCCTCGATCGCGGTAGCGGCCTACGCGGCCATCGCGTTCCATCAGACGCACTTCTGGCGATCGAGTGAAACGCTCTTCAGCCACGCGCTGGCAGTCACCGCTGACAATGCCCAGGCGGAGTATCTCCTCGGCCAGGCGCTGGAGCTGAGCGATCCCGATCGAGCCATGCCGCATCTGAAGCGCGCGGCCAGGCTGATCGAATCCGCGCGGGCTCGCCCCGACTGGTACTCCCAGACCTATGTGAGCCTGGGGACGACGATGCTGGTGAAGGCGCGGACGATGCCGGTCGATGCCGCACGAGACCATCTGATTCGTGGGGCCATGGCGCAATACCGGCGGGCGCTGAGGATCGATCCCCTCGCTCCGCATGCGCAGAACAACCTCGCAGTGGCAGCGCAGTTGCTGGCCCAGCCAAAGCCTGATCCGAATGAAGCGGCCGTGCTCCGGCATCTCCAGGCCGGGGCGGCTCTGTCGCGCCAGAATCATGCGGAAGACGCCGTGGCCGAATTGAGGAACGCGGTCCGGCTGGCCCCGAGAGCGGCCACACCTCGCGTCTACCTGGCACTGGCTATGGTGCAGGCGAAAAACTTTGATACGGCCGTCGCCGAGCTGGAAACAGCGAAGAGTCTCGATGCGGCGCAGGCGAATCAGCTGGTCACCGCGGCGCTCCAACTACAGCCAGGTCCCGGCAACCTCGACGCGTTACTCGCGAAGCTCCGCAGCCGGTGACGCCGGTCCCAGTCTCCGGCCTGCAGAACCGGCTAGAATTGGTTTTTCACAATCCCAGGAGGCCTCCGTGTTCCGCACTCTCGCTCTCGCTTCGCTCCTCACCGCGCTCAGCGTCCCTCTTCTCGCCCAGAACACCTGCAGTCTCGACATCACCATGTCCTGCGCGACAGGGACGTGCAAGTCGGTGACGAAAAACATTGGTGGAAACGCCTGTTCGGGCGACTACATCTTCGGCTTCTACTCAGAATCGGACGCTGCGAAGTTTACGAATTTCAGCAACTCGCTCGGAGCCACGGAGTGCTTTGACTCCAGCACACTTCCTGGCGTAGGAAACTCCTTTGCCCTCTGTTTCGCCACCACCACCTCGCTGGGGGCCGGAGCTTCGTTCACCACCTCGACGCAGGTCACGGGACTTCCTCCTGCCAGCGCCAACAACCTTTTTATCGCGCTGACGCTGGTCATCGATCCGGTGACCCAGGACGAGCTTGCGTTCGTCTACGCTTTCGACACCCCTGATCAGGTGACCTGCACGCCACGCGCGAATGTGCCTTCACTCACGCTGAGCGGCGTCCCTTATTCGGTGAGCTGGACCCCGGTTTCCGATTCCACAGCCACCTTCCTGGTCGATGAGTCCACCACACCGGACTTCAGCGCGAACGTGAGCACCAAACCCGCGAGCGCCACCTCGCTTCAGTTCGTCCATACGGTCGGAACCACCGCGACGTACTACTACCGGGTGCGGGCGGTGTCGTGCAATGGATCTCCCGGCGCGAATTCTGCGCCGGTCTCCATCGTGGTGCAGAGTGCACCGCCCCAGACTTCGCGAGGAGCCGATGCGCCGGTGCCTCTGGGAACAACGACGCCGTTCAACATCCCGTTGGTACTCTCGATCAAGAGCAGCGGCAAGCGGGCGCTCGGCGACACGACCTTCACGGCGACCACCGACAAGCCCTACCTCACCGTCACCCCTGCGTCGGGCTCCATCCCATCAAGTGGAAACGTCCCCGTCACGGTCACGGCCAGCCCCGGCTCCCTGCCACCCGGCGCCAGCACCGGCACCGTCGTCCTCAGCGGTCCGAGCGGAACGGTCCTGGCCAGCACTACGGTCTCCATCAGTCTGGTCACCCCGGTGACCCCCGCCGGAAAGACTCTCCCCCCGGCCAATACTCTGGTGGTGCCGGCGGTGCGACACATCAACAGCGCGACGGCGCCGGTCCAGTCGGATGTCCGGCTGACCAACGGCACGACCGGGCTGCAGAAGTATCAGGTCACCTTCACCCCGACCAGGACCGACGGCACTCAGTCCAGCAAGACCACCACGATTTCGGTCGACGCGAACCAGACCATCGCTCTCAACGATATTGCCCGCGACTTCTTCGGATTTGGCGCTACGGGCAACGTCAGCGACACCGGCTTCGGTTCAATCGAGGTTCGCCCGCTCACTACCAGCACGCAGAATTACGTTTCCAGCCGCCTCTTCGCGACGACCGCTGCCGGCACCATCGGACAGTTTCTCTCGGCAGTTCCCTTCAGCGCGTTCGCCACCAATGCAACCGGTCCGGCACTGCCGGGAACCCCGCCCGCACCAAAGGTTCCTGCCGTCCTGAGCCTGCAGCAGGTGGCCCAGTCCACTCGCTTCCAGACAGACCTCGGGCTGGTCGAAGGCTCCGGCAGCCCGGCGGCCGGCACCATCAGGATCTATGACGACTCGGGACGCACTCCCCTCAAGGCCGTGCCCTTCACCCTGCAGGCAGGGGAGCATCAGCAGCTCGATTCGTTTCTCGCCAACCAGGGCCTGAATTCACTGGATGACGCTCGCATCGAAGTGACGGTGGACTCCCCGACCGGCGCGGTGACCGCATACGCTTCGGTGATCGACAAGACCTCTTCGGATTCCCTGTCCATCACTCCGGTGAACCCGACGCAGGTCAAAGCCAGCCGTTACGTTCTTCCCGGGATCGCGGAGCTCACCACGTTGACCTCAAACTTTCACTCCGACATCCGTGTGTTCAATGGCGGGACGACATCGGCCATCGTCACCCCGACCTATTACCCGCAGAACAACGACACGCCGGTTGCCGGGCAGGCATTCACCATCAACGCAGGTGAGGTCAAACGGTTCGACAACGCGTTGCCGTCGCTGTTCAACGTCAGCGGCAGCGGCGGCTCGATTCTGCTCACGACTGCGGCGCAGTCGTCGCTCGTCGCCAGCGGCCGGACCTACAGCAACGTCGGCAACGGAACATTCGGTCAATTCATCCCCGGCGTCACGCCGGCCGAGGCGGTGACGACGGGCGATCGCGCCCTGCAGATCCAGCAGCTCGAGCAGTCGCTGAACTTCCGCACCAACATCGGTCTCGCTGAAGTGAGCGGAGGCACCGCACGTGTGCGTCTGACGCTCATCCTCCCTGACTCGAAAATTGCCCCTGCGACGGAGTTCGACCTCGCGCCGAACGAGTTCCGT
The DNA here is from genome assembly GCA_046594105.1 of Thermoanaerobaculia bacterium. Taxonomy (GTDB): domain Bacteria; phylum Acidobacteriota; class Thermoanaerobaculia; order Gp7-AA8; family Gp7-AA8; genus JBDSGC01. Next base: position 16,642 of record JBKJQB010000129.1, on the reverse strand, counting down.
CAACTCAATCGCATCATCGACTCCATGAACCCTGGCAAGAACACTTACAACGCGCGGATCACCGTGCAGGTCACCAGAGGCACGGGCCGGGTGACCGCCTACGGTTCGATGATCGACAATTCGACCCAGGATCCCACGTACGTTCCGGCCCAATAGTCCTCCCGCTCATCAGGCCTTCCGAAGGGGCGCGCCCAGTCCGGTGCGTCCTTTCTTTTTCCCCGAGACGGCGACCTGATCCGCCCCGTATTCGTTCGCGAGAACGGCTCCCTGCGATGGCTGCGTCATGTTTGCCTCGAGGTCGCCTTCTGACCCATTGCAGTGGAAATGTGGGTCAATTAAAGCTGCAGAGGATGCAGGACTGACCCCCCGCACCAACCACCCGCCCCTGTAACTCATTGAGAAGATGGAGAGGAGGGAGTTGGGATGCCATGGCAGCCGCATTGCCTTTACGGTTCGCGGCCCGCGGGCCGGAAAGGGCCTGTATGAAACGAATTCTCGCGCTCCTGCTGTTCCTGATCGCCACTTCGATCGTGGCGGCTCCTCCCGCTGGAAACTCCGGCCTTTCTCTGGAAGCAGAACAACTCGATCGATGGTTCGAGCCCTCGGCCTCCGAATTCAGCGTCCCCTCCGATCTTCTCCGGTCGATCGCCTTCGTGGAGAGCCGCTGGAATCCGCCGCCGTTCGCTCATCAGCGACTGGCCGGCCTCAGCGAAAACCCGTCAGACGATGAGACCTCCATGCCCCGGAGCTACGGCGTGATGGGTCTTCGCTTCGACATCTCGTCGTATCGCGGCCGGACCGTCGCGTCTACTTTGAGGCCTACAACGACTCGGCGCTGCAGACTTCCTTCGTCATCGACGATGCAGCAGTGAACGTCCAGTAAGCAGGAAACCGGGTGATGAAAAAAAGGCGCCATTCCCGGAGACTGTCCATCCGTTTGACCCCGGATGGGCAGTCTCCCCTCTGAAACCATACTCCTCGGGAGCATTTGTCCTTACAATCGAAGCATTCCAAACCGGCAGCCACAAGGAGAACCGTATGATCCGACTCCGCATCGCGTTGCCCCTCTGCTTTCTGTTGTTCCTTGCCCCAGCTTACGCAGCCGATCTTCCGTCCTGGACCGATGACAGCGCTCTGACCGTGACTCCGTACCCGAGGAGTTTCGCTCCTGCGATCGAGTCGGCCAATCTGGTCGCGCGCGTTGATCATCAGCTCGATGCGACAACCGCCGTGAGCTGGCGCATCACCGTCTCCGATCGTGAGGGCAGGTTGCTCCGCACCTTCGCCGCGCGACAGACGTACCGCCCGGGCGAGTCCATGCAGTTCTCGCCGGCCTGGAACGGAACCGATCAGTCCGGGAGGTTTCTCCCCAACGGCACCTACACCGTGACGGCCGAGATCGAGATGCGGGCCGAGGGCGAACGGACCAGGCCCGCCGAGGATGGCGACCAGCCGCGTGCACAGGTCATCGTGCAGCGGATGTCGCATCCGATCCTCATCGATTCCACGCACCGCGGCCGCTTCAACGTCGCGCCTGCAGCGGCTCCTCATGACGCCGGGGTGCCCTACAACTTCTACTACGGGACCCTGCACAACCAGACCAGCTACAGCGACGGCGGCCATCCGAACGACGCCAACTGCGCGTCGTCGACCATCCACGTCGCAGGGGACTTCGATCCAGCCGCTGCCTACACCTACGGTCGCAACACAGGTCGCCTCGACTTCCTGGGCATCATGGATCACAACCACCAGTTCAACGATGCCTGCAGCGGCTGCACCGCCGCCCAGATCGTCCAGCGCTACCGCACCGGCCTGGCCGCAGCCAGCTCCGCCACCGTCGACGGCTCGTTCGTCGGCATCTACGGTATGGAGTGGGGCTATATCAGCAATCCGGACGCAGGATATTTTAACCAAGGTCACGTCGGCATCCTGGAATCGCCCAAGCTTTTCGGTTGGGAGCCGAGCAGCACATGCACCGTCGGCGTGGATTGCTACTACGACGTCTACACCGCGTCCGCCGCCTCGAGCTACACCGCGATGTACACCAAGGCACTGCAGAATCCCTCCGCCTGGGGCGCCTTCGGCCAGTTCAACCATCCATCTGACGGGACCAAGAGCGCGTCCGGCCAGGGTCTCGACTTCAACAGCCTGCAGTACACCACCGACGGTGACGATTTCATCCACACCGCCGCAGTGATCTCCGGTCCGTCCACCGATCCGTCCACGAGCACCGTCGACACCGGCGCCCTCTACGCGGGCGAACCGGTCAACGGAACCGCCTACTCCGCGTACACCTCGATCGACATGTACAACCGCATTCTCAGCGCCGGATACCACATCGCGCCGGTGGCCGATCCCGACGTGCACTGCTCCAACTACGGCACTTCCACGCGCGATCGCACGGTCGTTCTGGCCTCCTCCCTGACCAAAGCGGCGCTGTTTGACGCGATTCACAACCGCCGCGTCTATGCCACCTCCGACACCAACGTGCAGCTCGTCTACACCATGAACGCCGGCGCCACCACATACTGGATGGGCGCCGGCGGCATCCGCACCAGCGGCCCCGTCGCCACGACGGGTGCGATCACCCTGCACACCTCGGTCTGGGATCCCGACGCAAACGAGTTCGCATCGTCCATCAAGATCAAAGAGCCTGTGGCCGGCAGCACCACGGGCGCCGAAACCGTGATCGCAACAGCGACCGCCTCGCCATTCGACTTCACCTTCACACCCTCGAGCGGGAATCACACCTACTACGTCTACGTGACCATGAACACCGGCGATCGGATCTTCTCCGCTCCGATCTGGATCAACCAGGGCGCGGTTGCGGATACCACGCCGCCCACGACGTCGATCACCGCCCCGGCCAACGGCGCGACGGTGTCGGGCACCACCGCTGTGACGGCCTCTGCTTCGGACAACGTGGGCGTCACCAAGGTCGAGTTCTACCTCGACAGCGTTCTGCAGAGCACCTCGACAGTCGCTCCCTACTCCTGGAGCTGGAATACGACCACTGCCACGAACGCCAGCCACAACCTGACTTCGAAAGCCTATGATGCCGCCGCCAATACCGGCACGTCGGCGGTAGTCACGATCACTGTCAGCAACGTCGCAGACACCACCCCGCCAACGACCTCGATCACGGCACCGGCTAACGGCGCCACCGTCTCAGGCACCACCAGCGTGACCGCGTCGGCGTCAGACAACGTCGGCGTCACCAAGGTCGAGTTCTATCTGGACGCTGTCCTGCAGAGCACATCGACGGTTTCGCCTTATCAGTGGAGCTGGAACACCACCACAGCGACAAACGGAGCGCACACGCTGAGCTCGAAGGCCTATGACGCGGCAGCGAACAGCGGCACCTCGGCCAACGTGAGCGTCACCGTGAGCAACACCGTGGACACCACGCCTCCCACCGCCCCGGCGAGTCTCACCGCGGCAGTCCCCACCAGCGGCAACATCCGGCGCAAGATCAACCTGACGTGGACCGCTTCCACCGACAACGTCGGTGTGACCGGCTATCAGATCTGGCGGGCCACCAGTTCCGCGGGTCCGTTCACCCAGATTGCCACCAGCACCACCACGAGCTACCTGAACAGCGGCCTGGTCACGGGAACGACCTACTTCTATTACGTGACTGCCTCCGATGCCGCCGGCAACATCTCTCCCGCCTCGAACACCGCCAGCGCCACGGCGAAGTAAGGCGCTCCTTCCTCGAAGACTGTTCCGCGACCGAATTGCTGGTCGCGGAACAGTCGCGGCAGGCCAGGAGTCGCGCTTCAGGTCATCCCACGAACTGTCGCACCGTCTCGGCGATGCTTTGTCGCACCGCTTCGTCGCTCGACCGCTTGGGGCTCCATCCGAGGGAGGTCATGCGGCGTGTGTCGAGACGAACCTGGGGGACATCGCCACGCCAACCGCGGGTTCCGCCGGTGCGGACGATCGGCACGCTCTTCGGATCGAGCCCCATCGCCTCGAAGGTCCACTCCGCGATCTGGTTGACCGAGGTGTGATCGGGCACCGCGAGGTTGTAACAATTCACCAGGTCGCGGGCTTGCTGGCGACCAAACATCATTCCATCGAGGCAGTCCTCCACATGGACGTAGGGCTTGGACTGCGTGCCGTCACCGAGCATATCCAGACGGGTGGGATCCTTCTGCAGGCGGAGTACGAAATCGTGAATGACCCCGTGCGTGGGAAACGGCCCGACGATATTGCCGAAGCGGAAGATCCAGCAGCGGATGTCGTAGTTATGCGCGAACGCAGTGATGAGCGACTCGCAGGCCAGCTTGCTGGCGGCGTAAAGAGAGATCGGGAAGAGTGGGCCGTAGTCTTCCGGCGTGGGCAGGACCGTGGGCTCGCCGTAAATCGCGCCGCTGCTGGAAAAGAGGATCTCCTTCGTGCCCGCCAGCCGCATACCCTCGAGCACGTTGTAGGTGACCAGCGTGCCGCCCTTCAAATCGAAGTCTGTGTACTTCGTGCCGAAGCTGATGTCGCTGTTCGCCGCGAGATGCCAGACCCGATCGGGGCGGATCGTGGCGAACAGTTGCACCACCGGCTCACGATCGATCAGGTCGAGCTGGTGGAAGACGAATCGTTTCTCCCCCGCCCAGCGCTCGACATACTCCCGTTTGCCCAGGAAGAAGTTGTCGACCCCATGCACTTCGTGGCCCTCAGCCAGCAGGCGGGGGATGAGATTCGTGGCGATGAAGCCGGCGGCACCGGTCAGAATGATCTTCACGGAGTTTCCTTCTCGAGGATCGATCGCGTGCGCGCCAGCTCCTCCGGCAACCCGATGTCGCAGAACGCGTGATCGACGACCTCGCATCCCAGTGCGCGCCGCGATGCGAGCTGGGGGAAAACGCTTTCCTCGAAGGAGGCCGCGCCGGTCGCCGGGATCAGATCGAGCGCGGAGGCCTCCATCAGAGAGAAGCCGGCGTCGATGTACGGCAGTTCCGGCGCCTTCTTGTCGAAGCGGGTCACGCGATCGCCTTCGATCGCCGTGTTGCCGATGGAGATCCGCGGATAGACGGCCAGACAGGCTCCCTCGGAATGGGATTGTACAAAGCGCCGGTAGTCGAAGCGCCGCAGCACGTCGCCATAAGTGACCAGGAATCGCGATCCCAGCAGCGCGCGGGCGTCGCGCAGCGCGCCACCCGTGCCGAGGGGTTCGGTCTCCCGGCGGTAGCGGATGCGCAGTCCGCGCGCGGCGCCATCGCCGAAATACTCCTCGATGAGATCACCGCGGTATCCCGTGAGAAGCAGAAGGTTTTTCAATCCGCAATCGGCAAAGGAGTGGATCACGTACTCCAGGTAGGGACGGCCGCCCACGGAGACCATCGGCTTGGGGAGGTCGCGCGTCAACTCTCCCAGCCGCGAGCCGAACCCGCCGGCGAGGATGGCCACCTGGACCTCCTCACTCATGCGAAACGATGCCCGGTCATCCGCTCTCCTGCATGGCCAGGGAGTGCTGCGGCGAGAAGAACCCCTGCCCCATCTGGGCGACCACCTTGGTCCCTTCCGGTTCGATGGTGTAGTGCATCCGCGGCATGCCACGCTCGTCCATGTATCGCTCAAGGTCGGCATGCTGTCGAGGGCAGTAGAGCATCAGGAAGCCACCTCCGCCGGCGCCGATGATCTTGCCGCCCAGCACGCCGAAGCGCGCCCGCACTTCCTCATAGATCGCGTCCACGGAGGAGAGACTGATCTTGTCCGACATTTTCTTCTTGGCCTGCCAGTGGTCGTCGAGCAGCTGGCCCCATCGATCGAAGTTGCTGCTCTCGATCGACTCCAGAATGGTGCGGCCCAGGTCCTGGATGCGATGGAGGCTGTCCGCGACGCGGGCGTGGTCGACTCCGCTCGCTTTCTGCATGGCCTGGTTCTGATCGGCCAGCACTTCCCGCGCGTCCCGCTGCGCACCGGTGTAATAGATGTGGGTATGGGCGACGAACTCCGCGACGTCTCCGCTGCTCGGAGTGAGCTGGCGCACGGCAACCTTGCCATCGCGGGCAATCTCCAGCACGGTCAGGCCGCCGTATGCCGCCATGTACTGATCCTGCTTGCCGATCGGCTGCTTCAAAATCTCGAGCTCGATGTGGCAGGCCTCTTCGGCGAGCTGCTGGAGCGGCACGTAATCGCGGCGGTCATGGTGCATCGCGTTCAGCAGCCCGACCAGGTAGCAGCTCGACGACCCCAGCCCGGTGCCGGCGGGAAGGTCGGCGATCGAACCGACCTCAAACGAGTGCTCCACGCCGTGGGCGCGCAGTGCCTCGCGTGCCAGCTCGTGCCGCAGCTCGCTCACGTGGTTCACCACCTCCGCCTGCGAGTAGTGAAGGCGGATCACCTTCCCCACTACCGGACGGTTCACCATCACGTACATGTACTTGTCCAGTCCCATGGCGAAGATGAACCCGCCGTGGCGCGCGTAGTAGGACGGAAGGTCCGTCCCGCCGCCACCCAACGTGACGCGGAACGGAGTGCGGGTGACGATCACAGATGGAACCCTGCCGCAGCGGCGTCGTTGTAAAACATTTTCACGGTATCCAGCGACAGCTCGTCCAGCGATTTCCCGACCATGGAAAGCTTCTTGATGATGTCCCAGGTCACCGTGATGATGTCGCAGCCACAGGCGTCCGCCTGGAAGATGTTCAGGAGCTCGCGCGGACTGGCCCACAGCAGCATCGCCTTCGGTTTCCTGCGCGCGAGAGCCCGCGCCTCCGTCATCAGGGGAATGGGATCTCGACCGGTGTCAGCGATGCGTCCGGCAAACACGGTGATGACCGCGGCGACCTCCGGATCCAGGGCCTCCACCACCGCGCGCACCTGCTCCAGCGTCAGAATCGCGGTGATGTTCAACTTCACCCCCGACGCGGACAAGCGACGGATCAGCGGCACCGCCGACTCTCCAGAAGTATTGGTGACCGGAATCTTGACGAAAACCGCGTCTCCCCAGGTTGCGATGCGCCGGGCCTGCCGCTCCATCTCGTCGAACTCGTCGGCGAACACTTCGAAGGAGATGGGCATCCCGCCCACCGCCTTCAACGCGTCGCGTGCGAAGGACTCGTAGTCGGTGACCCCGCACTTGCGCATGAGCGTGGGATTGGTGGTGAAGCCCTTGACGATTCCGCTGTCGCGGGCGGCAACCATGTCACCGATGTCTGCGCCGTCCGCGTAGAGGCTGATCTTGAGATTGAAGTCCATGAACCGGAGAGAAGGGACGCGTGACCATGGTCATCGCTCAGTCTTCACTCCTCCTGATCAGGGTCGTCACGAAGTCGTCCAGACCGGCGCAAATCAGGTCCGCACGCTGCGCTCCCCGCCTCGAACTCGAATGTTCGTATTGTATCAGCGCAGTCTTGCAGCCTGCCCGCAGGCCGCACTCGATGTCGCTGTCGGAGTCGCCGGCAAACCAGGAGTCGGCCAGAGCGACTCCGTACCGCCCCGCCGCTTCCAGAACGAAGTGTGGACTTGGCTTCCTGCAGGCGCATCCGTCGGAGGACTGGTGGAAACAATAGAACCATTCGTCGATCAGTGGATCGCCAAGCTGCCGGACCAGTTCCCCATGGACCTCCTGCAGCGAGTCCGGCGTGGCCTTCCCCTTCGCCGCGTCAGGCTGGTTGGTCACCACGAACAGCAGCCAGCCCGCCTCGCGAGCCTGGGCCAGCGCCCCTCGGACTCCGGGACGCAGGGCAACCTGATCAGCGGCCAATGGCGCTCCCCACTCTGCGGTTGCTTCGTGCCAGACCAGATCATCGAGGACGCCGTCGCGATCGAGGAACAACGCCCTGAGCTTCACCATGGGGAAGGGCAAACGCCGGAAGCCGAAAGACAGAGAGAAGTTGTCGCGGCCCGAGAACTCCGGGCCAAGACGGTGGTTTTCGTTCGCAACCTCACGGAACGAGTATATCGACCGATGCCGCAAGGATTCGCGAACTCGCTCCTCGGGCCCTCCTTGACCCCCGTACTGCGCGAATGCTTTCATGCCTCATGTCCTTCAGCCGCAGCTTCCTCGACGAAAGCATCGAGATCATCCGCCGTCTGGATACCGATGCCATCGACCGCATGGCCGTCGCCCTCGGAGCGGTTCGCGACCGCGGCGGGCGACTCTTCATCGTCGGGGTCGGCGGCTCTGCCGGTCACGCCAGCCACGCCGTCAACGACTTCCGCAAGATCTGCGGCCTGGAGGCCTACACTCCCACCGACAACGTGTCCGAGCTCACCGCCCGCATCAATGACGACGGGTGGGAAGACTCGTTTGCCGGATGGCTCCGCACGTCGCGACTGATCCCTCGCGACGCGCTGCTGGTCTTCTCCGTGGGCGGTGGAAACGTGGAGAAGAACGTATCGGTGAACCTGGTCCGCGCGATCGATGAGGCCCGACGCGCCGGGGCGTCGGTCTATGGCATCGTCGGCAAGGACGGCGGGTACACGAAAACTTCCGCCGACGAGTGCGTGGTGGTGCCTGTGGTCAACGCGCAGCACATCACGCCACACACCGAAGGACTCTGCGCCGTGGTCTGGCATGCACTGGTGAGCCATCCCGCATTGAAAGTCACGGAGACCAAATGGGAATCGGTCGTCCGTTGATGTCCGCTCCGCGCTCCGCGCTCTGATGCGCTGGCAACTGGAGTGGCGCCGCTTCCTCCTCTGGCTCCTGCTGGTGTGGGCCTGTTACGCCACCATCGAAGTCCTCTACATCACCCGCATGCCACTGGTGATGGACGAGTTTCAGGGCGCCCACAGCGTGCACCGGTTCGCCTCCGGGCTTCCCTATCGCGACTTCGATCCCTACAAGACAGTCCTTGGTTACTACGCGCAGCTGCCAGCTCTGGAAGCTCCGCACGATCTCTGGCGTGGGATGCTGGCGGTGAAGTTCGAGATGGCCGCGGCGGTGCTGCTGACCTTCCTCGCCGTGACCCTCTCGCTCCGCCGCCGATTTGACAGCGGCCCGCTGCTGCTGGCGAGCGCCATGCTGGTGGCCATGAGCGAGTTCGCAGAACGGAGCGGCGACCTGCGCGTCGACATGCTCACCGCACTGGCGGGCCTGGTCTCTTTCGTCGCACTTCTCAACAGACGCCCCGGTGCGGCGGGAGCGATCGCAGCAGTCAGCGTGTTGATCTCACAAAAGGGAGCCCTCTTCGTACTGGCAAGCGGCGCTGTCCTGGCCATCGATCTGATCGTTGATTTGATCGGCGAGCCCATCGCCGAGCTGCCGCTGGAGAAGGATCGCCGGGCCGCTCTCCGGCGGGGAATCGTGTTTGCGGCCTCCTTCGCCGTGGTCATGCTGGCCTACCTGGCGATCTGGTCAATCGCATCGAGTCCGCAGATCGTGCTCCATGCCGTGTTCGGAACGGCGGCACGCGTGGCGCGCATCGAGGTGTACACCATCCGTACGCGTTTCTGGGTGCAGACCCTCACGCGCAACCCGCTGTACTGGCTGCTGGCCGCGCTCTCCATCCCAATTCTGCTGCGGCGCTGGCGCGATCCACTGCTCCGGGGGATCGGAGTCTACGGAGCAGTGATCCTCCTGCTCGGAGTCCTCTATCGGCAACCGTGGCCCTACTTCTTCGTGATCCTCTGCCCGACGATCTTCGTGCTGCATGCCGCCCTGCTTCAACAGATTGCATCGTCTGGCCTTCGGCGCATCGCTGCAGCGGGATGCCTCCTGCTCGCTGTGGCCTACCCGCTGACACGCCTGCGCACCACTCTCGAGCGCGACTCCGCGGAGCAGCGATGGACCGTCGAGTTCACCCACGCGATCCTGGCCCCTACCGACCGTTACTTCGCCGGCGTGGACATGCTCTGGGATCGAGACCAGGAGCCCGCCGATTGGCGCTGGCTCGACGCCGGGACCGCGCAGCAACTCCAGGCCAAGACTCCCGTCGAACTGCAGGTCATCGCCATGCAGATACGCCGTGCCCCGATCAAACTCGTCATCGGCAGCTACCGCACCGCCAACCTTCCGGCTCCGCTGGCGAAGATCCTCGACTCCGACTTTCAACGGCTGTGGGGAAACGTCTCGATCTATGCACCCCGTCTGCGCCCAGGCGGCTTTACGCTGAAGTTCGCAGGTTCTTACCGCCTGCAGTCATCGGCCCCAGCCACTCTTGACGGCCACCTTGTGGAACCGGAGGGCATGGTCGTGCTGGGACAGGGCGCGCACACGCTGACCTCCGGCAACCCGATCCGTCTGCAGCTGATGCCGCCCGGATGGCTCGCCTACGCGGATCCGCGGTTCGCGCGGATGTCGGATTTATACCGCGAGGTCTACACCTACTGACGATTGGCGCGGCACGCTTTGCCGCATCGACGGGACCGGCTATCCTCGGCTTGATGCCTGCGCCTCCACTCGACCCACATGTCTGGATCGTCATCCCGGCCTTCAATGAGGCCGCGGTGATCGCAGAGGTCATCGTGGACGTGATGCGCTATGCGCAACACGTTCTGGTCGTCGACGATTGCTCCGCCGATGACACCGCGCGTGTTGCGGCCGACGCAGGAGCTACGGTCCTGCGCCATGTCCTCAACCGCGGCCAGGGCGCCGCCCTGCAGACCGGCCTGGCGTACGCTCTCGGGCACGGAGCGACCACCATCGTCACGTTCGATAGCGACGGGCAGCATCTCGCCGATGACCTGCCCGCACTCTGTGCGCCGATTGCTTCGCGACAAGCCGACATCGTCCTCGGCTCACGTTTCCTGGGAACCTCGGAGTCGGTCCCTCCCCTCCGACGCCTGCTCCTGCGCTCGGCCACGGTCTTCACGCGGCTGACCTCCGGCCTGCGAGTGACGGACGCGCACAATGGGCTTCGCGCCTTCAACCGTGCCGGGGCGCAGGCGATCGATATCCGGCTGGATCGCATGGCCCACGCAAGCGAAATCATGGATCAGATCCGGCAGAGCCGTCTTCGCTATGTGGAGGTGCCGGTGCGGGTGCGTTACACCGAGTACGCGCGTCGCAAAGGTCAGCGCGCAACGAGCGCTCTAAGGGTGGCCTTCGACTATCTGGTGGGACGGTGGGTGCGATGACGAACTTCCAGACCATCGGTGTGACCGTTGCCGCCGTTCTGTTCATTACAACCATCGCAGCGGCCACGGGAAGGGCGATCAACCGGAGAGCCGCCATCGCCTGGCTGGCGTTGTGGGTCGGAGCAGGAGTGGCCATCGCCCGACCGTCGATCACCATCCGCATCGCGCGCCTTCTCGGCATCGGTCGAGGCGCCGATCTCGTCTTCTACTGCGCCATCCTGGCGATGCTGATCGGATTCTTCGTCGTCTACATACGACTCAAGCGACTCGATCACCAGATCACGATCCTGGTCCGGCATGCAGCCCTGTCAGCGCCGGGCAGCGAGACCCACGAGAGTGAATCGTCCCGTCCGTCCTGAAGCTTGGGATTCAGGCTCCGTAGACCAGGCGCCGGAACAGCGCGAGTACCGCGCGCGGAGGAAGCAGGAGCAACAGCCGCTCCGCTGCCAGACGGAGGCGATCGCGCACGGTCCATTGGCTATGGAAGTAGCGGCGCTTTGTATCGATGGTGTCGCGAATGGCCCGATGCACTGCCTCGAACTTGAGGGCGCCCTGGTGAAACCGATAGCGCACCAGCTCTTCCGGTAGATTGCCCAGTTGTTCGCCATCACGGATCAGCCGGCACCAGAGGTCGTAGTCTTCAGCCGGGACATTCTCGTACCCGCCCGCGCGCAGAACGGCCGCCTTGCGGAACATGACCGAGGGATGGGCCATGGCGTTGTACCGACGCATGGCGTTCCGCACCTCAACGGAGGAAGAGGGCATGGCCCGATGGCCGATCTCCTTTCCTTCCGCATCGATGATGACCAGGGAAGTTCCGGCCACGGCGATGGAGGGATGGCGATCCAGATAGGCGACCTGCTCGGAGAGGCGCTGGGGAAGGCAGAGATCGTCGCCATCGAGACGGGCCACGAGATCGGCGCGACAGGCCGTCAGCCCTTCGTTCAGTGCATCCGCCAGCGAAGTCTTGGAGGCGCGCTGCAAATGCACGATCCGCGGATCCCGAAACCCTTCGACGAGCAATCGCGCGGACAGTGGAGGATCTTCCACCAGGATCAGTTCCCAGTCGTTCATAGTCTGGGCCTGCACACTGGCAATGGACTGGCGCAGATAGTCCAAGTCCGGACGCCAGACCGGCATGAGAAGGGATACGCGTGGGGCGCTCACTGGCATACGGCGATCAGGACCTCCGGCTCACAGCCTTCCGGTACTGAACCTGGCTCGTGTCGGCCCCGCGACTCAAACGGTATGCCGGCGACTTTTATCAACTGATGGAGCCGCACCGCACCACGTGCCCATAGCCCACCCGCCCCTGCCAGCACATGCGCATAGGACGCGCTGTATGCCGTCTGTCCGAGCATCGTCACCGAGGCGAAGCGCCGGCCCAGCAATTGGCGCAGCTCGTTGGAATCGTATTCGCGGATGTGATACGGATTGAACGGCGCGTCGCGGATGGTATTGCCGGGATTGACCAGACGCCGGTTGGGGGTGGAGCACAGAAACCATCCACCTTCCGCCAGCACCCGACGCGCCTCCGCCACATAGGCCTCATCGTCCTGCACGTGCTCGATCGTTTCGAACGATACGAAGACGTCGAACTGCGCCGCCGAGAAAGGCAGTCGCGTCGTGTCCGCGACCAGCAGGGGCGCGTCGCTGAGCAAAGATAAGCCGTCGGCGATGGCCTCAGGAGCGAGATCCGCTCCCACCACGCGTCCGGCCTGACGCAGAATCCGCGAACCGTAACCGTTTCCGCACGCGGCATCGAGCACTCGTTTGCCGGCGCAGTAACCGCGGGCCCACTCGTAGCGGGCCACGTGCTGATGCCGAAGCCACGGCGGGACCCAGGACGCGCTTTCTAATCGCTCCCGGACCAGCATCCCGTGCTTTCGATGATCATGGTGGAAACAGCAAGGATATCATCGCGTCGATGGCGCAACGACACACACCCTCAGACTGGCTGGACGCAATTTTCCACGAAGACAACGCCCTGTTCGGCCGGCGCGCTCCCCGAATTCTAGGGCTGTTGACGAAACTGCTGAAGGTTACGCCGCACCTGTTTGCGATGGCCTTCACCAACTTCGCGTCGACCTATCCACGGGTGAATCCCCCTGCGGAACCGCAACCGCTCATTCCGGAGCGGGATGCTGTTCTGGACATCGGCTCGTGGCCGCGGCATCCCGGCAATCGCGACGAGCGAGGCCTGCCGTATGGCGATTCCGTAGCAAGCCGGCTGGATCTCCGAGACGCGCTCAGCGGCGTGGTGGATCTCGTGTTCGCCATGAGAGAGGTTCATCGAGTCTGCGTGCCGGGCGCCACGGTCTTGCTGCAACCGGTCTCTCACGAGCGGGTCACGGCCGATCCCACGCTGGTTCGCGCCATCCTCCCCGAAACCATCAACTTCTTCACGGATACGCTCGACGAACCTGCGCTGTGCGCTAAAGCTTCGGAACTCTCAGCTCGATCGCTTTTCGCCCTAGAGCGGAGCGGTGACGATCAGCTTGTCCTCCGCGTACTGAAGGAGAACCGCCCGCCTCTCCGTCCTCAACGGATCGACCTGGGATGCGGCACGCAGGTGCGCGACGGATATGCCGGAGTCGATCTGCTGGCGCTGCCGGGAGTGGCCATCGTGCGCAATGTCGACCGTCACGGGTTGCCATTCTCTGACTCGACCATTTCCCACATCTACACCGCACATTTCCTCGAGCACGTGCAGGATCTCGTGTTCGTCATGAACGAGATCCATCGAGTCTGTTGTCAGGACGCCATCGTCGAGATCAGCGTCCCCACGCTGCTGGGACCTTATTCCGCGGCGGATCCCACCCACGTGCATCTATTCAATGCGCGCACCCTTTCCTATTTCGAGGCCGGCTCGGGTGAATACGCAGGGATCGTCAAAGGCTTCCAGATCCTGGAACAGCACGTTGGCTTCTCGCTGCGCGCACGACTGCGCGTGGTCAAAGCGGCGGCCAGTCATGATTCGCAGGAACCGGTCAGCTGAGGTCTACCGCAGCACTTCGCTGATCGGAGGTAAGCAGGACCAGGCTCATGATCAGCACGGACAACGTTTGCACGGCCAGGACAGAGTAGACGATGGTCTGAGCGGTGCGATGACCCACGGAAAGCGCAGCCACTTCCACGATTGCGGCCGTCAGGTAGACGCGGAGAATTGCAAACCGGTGAGCCGCGGAAAAGGCCTGCGCGAGAAGCAGTCCCAGATTGCTGACAATCGCGAGCACTGACAAGGGAATGATCAGAATCGCCGCGGGCGCGAACGACGCGCCATACGACAACCGCACAAGAAAAGCTCCTCTCCAGGCGAAAACAGCAAGCGGCACTGCGCTGATCAGCAGGAACCATCCGCAGAGCCGGAATGCCGCTCCGGCGATGGGCTGACGGTTCTCAACCAGCGAGGTGATCCGGGGAACCATCAGGATGAAAAAGGGGCTGGTAATCACCGCAAAGACGCGGGCCAGACCCGAGGCCGCTCCGTACAAGCCTGCTGCGGCCGCCGGCAGCCACAGCTTCGCCGCGATCATGTCGGCATTCTGCTGAATCGCAAAGGCAACCATCACCAGAATCATCGGCCGCGCAAACCGGAGAACCTCGCCGAATGCCAGGGGCTCCGCAGCAATGCCCTTCCAATCCAAGCGGAAGCGAGCTCGCAGAACGATGGTGGCGATGAGAAGTCCTGCCGCGTAGCTGAGCATTGCCATCGCCGCACTTCGACTGAAGGTCAAGGCCACCATGGCGGCCAGCAGTCGCAGGGAACTCTCCAGGATGATGCTGCCGTTGTGTTCGCGAAATCGCGCCAGTCCTTGAAGAACACCGCGGTCCACACTGATCGAGGCGAACAGCTCAATGCTGGCTACGGTCATCAGCACCGTCAGGGGCGAGGCGAAGTGAAATTGTCTCTGCAGGGGAATCGCGGCAAGCATGGCCAGAAGCGCGGGGATGGCGGTCCATCGCACCACTCGATTAGCCAATCGGCGATGCAGAGCTACGATGCGGCCGGTTTCCTTTCGCATCGCGTACAACGCGACAAAACGCGAGATTGTCGGCGTGATCGGACTGAGGGCCATACTGAACAAATAGAGGACCGACAGGGCGGCCGAGACATCCGCGTAGGGCGCAGGACCGAGCGCACGAGCCACATAGATGAGGAATGCAAGCGAGAGGAGGGCTGAAATGCCGGCCCCACCCACCAGCTCGGTGATGGCGCGCGGCTCGTTCACTCTTTCCACGCCACCACCAGGAGACTCTTCGAGATCCTCCACAGCGACGGGAATCGCTTGATGAGAGCGGCCCCGACGCGGTAGTGGACCGGTACGCCGCGATACGAGAGCGAGAGGTTCGCCGGCAGAACGAAGGAAAACCTGATTTCCGGATGAGCGGCGAACAGGCGCTTGATGCGGCCGTAGGTCGGTGCATAGCTGGCATCCGTGTAATCGGTGCCGCGACCACTCAGACGAAGATAGGCATTCGCCCAGCGCAGGGGGAGCCATCCCAGAAAGGGAAGCCCATAGTGCGCCTCGAAGGGCCAGAGCTTGTTGGGAGTGAGGATGTACATCACGCCGCCCGGACGAAGGGCCCGTAAGAGTCTGGTCAGAGCGCCGGGCTGATCGGGAAGATGCTCGAACACATTGTCGAGAACGACCAGGTCGTAACGATCTTCTGCGTCGAGCTCCTCAATCCCGGCATGTTTCAATTCGACGTTTCCGGACTGTCGTTCGGCGAGGAGCCGGAGCCCACTCTCATAGAGACTGCGGCCGGGCTCGAGCCCAACTACGTGCCGACAGTGGCGGGCAAGTTCCATCGCTGTCGCTCCATAGCCGCAGCCCACATCGAGGACGTCGAGTTCAGAAAACGGCCTGAGTAGACGGGGAGCGGTGGTCGCGAGAATCTGTCGGGCGAAATCAGCGGCCCTCTCAGGCGAAGGCTGGAGAAGGTCGAGGTACGAAGGGTCCATTAGTTTGGAGGGCATCCGTGCGCGTCGATGGTGAGCGGCGTGCTCATTATCACGTGAGGACCGGGGTGAAGGGCGGTTCGCGTGCCGATGCTGAGAAAAGAAAAGGCCCTCGAGTTTCCCCGAGGGCCTTCCAAAATAATCCCGGCGGCGTCCTACTTTCCCACGCAGTTGCCCGCGCAGTATCATTGGCGATGCAGAGCTTAACTGCCGTGTTCGGAATGGGAACGGGTGTGACCTCTGCTCTAAAACCACCGGAAACTTTACGTTCCGATTGACTTCTGAATACGGGCTGCAGCAAGAGAGTGCTGGACTGCAGACAACATTAAATCAAGGCATTTATGGTCAAGCCAAACGACCGATTAGTACTGGTAAGCTACTGGCCTCACAGCCATTCCACATCCAGCCTATCAACGTGGTCATCTACCACGGGTCTTCAGGGAGAACTAATCTTGTGGTTGGCTTCTCGCTTATATGCTTTCAGCGATTATCCTTTCCCGACGTAGCTACCGAGCGATGCCCCTGGCGGGACAACTCGTACACTAGAGGTCAGTGCTTCCCGGTCCTCTCGTACTAAGGAAACCTCCACTCAATTCTCCTCCGCCCACAACAGATAGGGACCGAACTGTCTCGCGACGTTCTAAACCCAGCTCA
>JBKJQB010000118.1:0-6507 GCA_046594105.1 Thermoanaerobaculia bacterium | reverse complement strand
GTCACCTCAAAGATTGCCACCAAATACCCGCGCATCGCCCGCCACTACCTGGAGAGCCGTGGATTGCGTGGCGAGATCGTTCCGCTCAGCGGCTCGGTCGAGCTGGCTGCGGTTCTTCACCTGACGTCGCACGTCATCGACCTGGTGGAGACCGGCGAGACCGTACGCGTGCACAACCTCGTCATCCAGGACGTGGTGGCGGAGATCTCACCCCGTCTCATCGTCGGCAAGAACGTCTACCGCACCGAGCCGAAGACCATCCGCGACCTCATCGCCCGGGTGGCCGCGGCCGTGGGATCTCCGCACGCCGGTCCTGCACTGCCGCAGGAGGCGGAGAGCGTGGCCACCTCTGCTGCGGAGAAAAGGAACTGATCATGCCGATTCTGAAGGCGGGAACACCCGAAGCCGACGAGGCGCTGCGAACCATCGAGGCCAGCCACGACGCGCGCAATGAGCGGGCCTTTCTAGTGGCCGACGAAGCCATCGCCGCCGTGCGCACGCGCGGCGACGCGTACGTGGCGGAACAGATCGCGCGCTTCGACGGCGTCTCCCTCGAGGCCACGGATATCCGCATCGAGCCGCGCAAGGTGACCATCGATCGGGAGATGGCTGCGGCGATCGACCTGGCCATCGAGCGCGTCGAGTCGTTTCATTCGCAGCAGCTCCCCCCGTCCTACGAATGGCGAGAAGGCAGCAGCGTGATCGCCCATCGCGTCACTCCTCTCCGCCGCGTGGGCGTGTATGTGCCGGGCGGCCGCGCGGTCTATCTCTCGACGCTGATCATGACCGCCGTTCCGGCCCGGCTGGCGGGGGTCAAAGAAATCGTCGCCGCCACGACAGCCACGGCGGCCGCCCGTGACGAGCTTCACTACGTCTGCAACCGCCTCGGTGTCCGGGAGATCTATCGCTCCGGCGGTGCCGCCGCCATCGCCGCCATGGCCCTGGGCACTCAGTCGCTGGAGCGCGTCGACAAGATCGTGGGGCCGGGCAACGCGTACGTCACCGCGGCCAAGGCCCGGCTGATCGGAACGGTCGGCATCGACATGACCGCCGGACCGACTGAGCTGGTGGTCATCGCGGACGACGGAGCGGACGCCAGCCTGGTGGCCGCCGACCTCATGGGGCAGGCCGAGCATGGGCCCGATTCGGCGGTGATCTGCCTGACCACCTCGCCGCAACTCGCGGCGGCCATGCCCGAGCGGGTGATCGCCCTGGTGGTCGAGTCGGTGGACCAGGCGCTGGAGATCGCCGCCCGCATCGCGCCGGAACATCTTTCCGTTCACACCCGCGACGCAGCCGCCGTGGGCAACCGCGCGGAGAACTGCGGGGCCATCTACTGCGGTCCGGCCTCGGCCGCTGCGGCGGGCGACTATTTGATCGGCTCCAATCACGTGCTTCCCACCGGTGGCAGCGCCCGCTTTTTCTCCCCCCTGGGCGTCTACGACTTCGTGAAGCGCTCCAACATTGTCACCCTCAGCGACGACGACCTGCAGCGGATCGGTCCGGCGGCCGAGCGGCTGGCGCGCTTCGAAGGTCTTCCCGAACACGCTGCTTCGATCGCTCTGAGACTGGAGAGAGGCAACCGATGACCGTCGCCGATGACGCAGTCAAGACCCGAGCGCGCGCGGTCGTCGCCGCCATGACCGCCTACACCCTGGAGTTGCGCGAGGCGGCCATCAAGCTCAATCAGAACGAATCCCCGTTCGATTTTCCCGTGGAGTTGAAGGATCAGGTTCTGGCCGAAGCGAGGGCCCGTCACTGGAACATCTATCCGGACTTCGAGGCCACCGCGCTGCGCGGAGCGATCGCCCGCGCCAACGGACTCTCGCCCGACAACGTGCTGGTCGGGAACGGGTCCAACGAAATGCTGGCCGCGACGATCAGCACCTTCATCGGCCCCGGCACTCCGGTGATTTTTCCCCGGCCCACCTTCGCCCTCTACGAAAAGCTGGCTACGGTCGCGGGCGGCGTGCCCATCCCGGTGGAGTTCGATCCGGCCGCAGGCACGCTGCCGGTCGCCGATATTCTGCGCATCGTTCCTGCCGTGGAAAACGCGGTGGTGATCGTCTGTTCGCCGAACAATCCCACCGGAGGCTCGCTGCGATCGGGCCAGCTGCAGACTCTGCTCGACAGCGGCGCGATGGTTCTGTTCGATCGCGCGTACGGCGAGTTCGCCGAGACTCCCTCTCCCTATGAACCCTCCGCAGCGCCGATGCAGTTGCATCCGCGGCTGGTCACCTTCTCCACCTTCTCCAAGGCGTGGGGACTGGCCGCGCTGCGGGTGGGATGGCTGGCTTCGACCGCCGAAAACTGCCGCGAGATCCGCAAGGTCAAGCTCCCCTACAACCTCAACATCATCAGTGAAGCGGCCGCGGTGGTCGCTCTGGAGCGGCGCGACGTTCGCGACGCGAACGTCCAGCGCATCGTCGCCGAGCGCGCCCGGCTGATCGCGGCGATGGCAGCCGTCCCACGGGTCAGCACCTTCCCGTCGCAGGCGAACTTCATCACCTTCCGCGTGGAGAAAAAAACGCGGGAGGTCTTCGAGGCGTTGCACGAGCGCGGCATCCTCATCCGCGATGTGTCGTCGTATCCCCGCCTCGCTTACTGCCTTCGCGTCTCCGTAGGCTCCCCCGCTCAAAACGATCGCTTCCTGCAGGCCCTTCGCGAAGTGGTCTGAACGCTCCGTTCGAAAGGAATCCACACCATGGCACGTATCGCAACGATCAACCGCAAGACCAAAGAGACCAGCATCGCCGTGACCGTCGACCTCGATGGCACCGGCGAAGGCTCCCGCATCGAGACTCCGGTCGGATTCCTCTCCCACATGCTGGAAGTCATCGCCAGACATGGCCGCGTGGGTCTCGACGTCGTGGCCACCGGCGACACTTTCATCGACTATCACCACACCGTGGAAGACACCGGCCTGACGCTGGGGGCGGCCTTCGCCCAGGCCCTTGGTGACAAGCGCGGCATCCGCCGCTTCGGCCACGCTTACGCCCCGCTGGACGAGGCGCTGGCTCGGGTGGTCATCGACTTCGCCGGCCGCCCCTTCCTGGTGTTCGACGTGCCCATGGACCGGGAGATGCTGCTCATCCACAAGGATTTTCCTTTCGCCCTGGTGGAAGAATTCTTCAAGTCGTTTGCGAACGCATGCGCCTGCAACGTCCACATCGATCTCATCCGAGGCCGCAACGGACATCACGCCGCGGAAGCAATCTTCAAGGCCTTCTCCATCGCCCTGCGGGAAGCGAAGACCGTGGTGGGCAGCGACGTCCCCAGCACCAAAGGCGTCATCTGACACGGCGTGCTCCGCACCGCGGTGCCGTGAGAGGCACTTCACGAACGTATCCACTCACCTGATGGAAACCATCCTCATCGACTCGCCGGTCGCCAACGTCGCCAACATCGCCCGCGCCTTGCGCGCCTGCGACGCGACGCTGCGCGTGACTGCCGACCCCGCCGTCATCGCCTCGGCTCGACAACTGGTACTCCCCGGAGTGGGCTCGTTTGTGGCGGCCATGCGCTGGCTCACCGAGAACGCCATCGACCGGGCCATCCACCAGGCCCTCGCCGGCGGCGCCTCGCTGCTGGGAATCTGCGTCGGACACCAGCTCCTGTTTGACCGCTCTCACGAGATGGGCATCACGCCAGGACTGGGTCTGCTGCGAGGCGAGATCGTCAAGTTCGCCGGTGTCCTGCCAGTGCCACAGATCGGGTGGAACCGCGTGGAGACCCGCGTGGAGACCCCCGTAGAGACCATGGACCAGGAACCTTCCGGTCTGTTCCGCGGCATCCCGTCGGGCACCCCCTTCTACTTTGTGAATTCGTATGCCGCCACTGGCGTCGCCAGCGAGATCGGACGGGCGGATTACGGCGGCTCGTTCACGGCGGCGGCCCACGAGGGTCGAGTCTCCGGCCTGCAGTTCCATCCGGAGAAATCCTCCAGCGCAGGGCTACGCGTGCTTCGCAATTACGTGGAGGGGGCACGATGAGCTTCGTCATCCCTTCGCTCGATCTCCTGAATGGGGAGGTCGTCCGACTCCTGCACGGCGACTTCGACGCAGTGACGCGATACGGCGACCCGGAGACGGTCCTCGACGCGCTCGCCGTTCCCGATGGATCGCGCCTGCACGTCGTCGACCTGGAAGGCTCGCGTTCCGGTCGCCCGGTCGAAACCTCGATCGTTCGCAGGCTGGCTGCGAGAAACCTGCGCGTTCAGGTGGGTGGCGGCATCCGGACCATCGACGACGCGCGCAGCTGGATTGCCAGCGGCGCGGATCGCGTGGTGGTGGGCACCGTTGCCGCGGAGTCGCCGGAGCTTCTCGCCGCGATGGTCCGCGAGTTCGGGCCGAAGCGCATCGTTCCCTCCATCGACGTGCGCGACGGGATCATTCGCGTGGCCGGCTGGCTGCGCGACGCCGCGATCACGCCCACCGATCTCTTCGCGCGACTGGAAGCGCTGGGCATCGAAGAGGCTCTGGTCACCGACATCGCGAAAGACGGCGCCATGCGCGGCCCCTCCTTCGCTCTCTATCGCTCGCTCCGCCAGCTCACCTCGATCCGGCTGATCGCCTCCGGCGGCGTCTCCACGCTGAGCGATGTGGTGTCCCTCTCCCGCCTTCCCAACCTCAGCGGATGCGTCATCGGACGCGCACTCCTCGACCGCTCCATCAATCTGTCCGAGGCGCGCGCGCGTGTGGCCATCCCCAACGCCATCCCCGAACGGGTGATCCCCTGTCTCGACGTGCGCGACGGTCGCGTGGTCAAGGGCGTGAACTTCGTCGACATCCGCGATGCCGGCGACCCGGTGGAGTGCGCCATGCGGTACGAAGCGGACGGCGCCGACGAGCTGGTCATCCTGGACATCTCGGCCACGGACGCGAACCGCTCCACCTCGCTGGACATCGTCCACCGAGTCTCCCAGTCGCTGTTCATCCCGCTGACCGTCGGCGGCGGCGTGCGCACCGTCGACGACTTCCGGGCCCTGCTGCGAGCCGGTGCCGACCGCGTGGCCATCAACACCGCCGCCATCGCCGACCCGGAACTGATCCGCCGCTGCGCCGAGGAGTTCGGCGTCCAGGCCGTGGTGCTGTCGTGCGACGCCAGGAGAGTTCCGACTTTTTCTGCCGAAGTAGCGAGCCACTTCGAAGCGATGATCCGCGGCGGCAAGGTGTCCTCCGGACTCGACGCGGTGGCCTGGTGCCAGCAAGCGGAGCAACTCGGTGCCGGCGAGATCCTCCTCACCTCGGTCGATCGCGACGGCACCCAGTCGGGCTTCGACATCGAGCTTCTCCGCGCCGTGACCTCCACGTTGCGCATCGGTGTGATCGCCTCCGGCGGCGCCGGCGCGGTGGAGCACTTCCGCGATGCCATCGAGGCCGGCGGCGCGCGCGCCGTCCTCGCGGCCTCCCTGTTTCACGATCGAATCCTCACCATCGAAGCGCTGAAGGCTTCACTGGCCGCAGACGGAATCCCCGTCCGCGCAGGAGCAACCTCATGAATCCCGACTCCTTGAAATTCGTTGACGGACTGATCCCGGCGATCGTGCGCGACGCCCGGTCAGGAGACGTCCTCACCCTGGCCTGGATGAACGCCCAGTCGCTGCAGAAAACCATCGAGAGCGGCGAGACCTGGTTCTGGAGCCGCTCGCGCAATGAGCTCTGGCACAAAGGGGCGACCTCCGGCAACACCCAGCGCGTGGTGAACATCTCCGCCGACTGCGACGCCGACGCGCTGCTGGTCAGCGTGATCCCGGCCGGACCAGCCTGTCATACCGGAACGCGTTCCTGTTTCGACGCCGCGCCGCGGCGCATGCTCGACCGTCTGATGGATGTGCTCCGCCAGCGCCACCAGACCCGCCCCGAAGGCTCCTACAGCACGTCGCTCTTCAACGCCGGTCGCAGCAAAATCCTGAAGAAGATCAACGAAGAGGCCACCGAAGTGGTGATGGCCGCGTCACACGAAGGCCGCGAACGGACCATCTCCGAGGTCGCCGACCTGGTGTTCCACCTCTCCGCGCTGCTGGTCGAAGAAGGCATGGACTGGACCGACATCGAAGCGGAGCTGGAGAAACGGGAGCGAACGTAACGCACGCATCCTTGCCGGCCGTGGCGTCGGCGCTACTGGGCGAGCTCCCGCGGGCAGAAGAAAAATTGCGGCTTCGCGCGGCCTCCCTTATCGAGAGTCCTTCTCCCCGGGCACGGGGAGAAGGTGCCGAAGGCGAATGAGGGGGCGCTCACGGCGACGAAGCAGGACCCCTCATCCCCGCTTCGCGGACCTTCTCCCCGTGTGCGGGGAGAAGGTCTCTCGATGGGGAGGCTCGCGTTTTCACCATCAATCGCTGCTCCCTGGCGCAGGGCCCCAGCTTCAAAGAAACCGTCGGAAGGCCGTGGTCTTCAATCGAGAGTCCTTCTCCCCGGGCACGGGGAGAAGGTGCCGAAGGCGGATGAGGGGCGCTCGCGCGACGAAGCAGGACCCCTCATCCCCGCTCCGCGGACCTTCTCCCCG
>JBKJQB010000354.1:0-24686 GCA_046594105.1 Thermoanaerobaculia bacterium | reverse complement strand
GGCATGATCGGGAGCAGCTCCGCGGTCGCGCTTTCCGGGAACACCACGCCCCGCCGCTTGCTCAGCGCGCGGATCAGCTCCAGCGACTCCGGCGCCGTGGTGGTGGGAAAGATGGGGATCTTCACATCGACGCGGCCCGGTCGCTTGAGATCGACTTCGATGAGATCGGGACGGCTGGATGCCAGCACCCAGATGATCCGCCCGCGGTTGGCGGGATCGCTCATCTGCTGCGCAAACATTGAATAGACGCGACCGGAAAGCCCCGAGTCGTTGGCCCCGGAGTCGCGCTTGCCCAGCGTCTGATCGGCTTCATCGATGAACACGAAACAGCGTCCCAGCCCGCGCAGCAGCCGGAAGATCTTCTCCAGATTTCCTTCCGTGCTGCCGACCCATTTGTCGCGAAAGTTCTTCAGCTTGACCACCGGCACGCCTGCTTCGCCGGCAAGGCACTCCACGAGAAAAGTCTTCCCCGTCCCCACCGGGCCGCAGACCAGATACCCCATCGGCAGGGCCTGCAGGTCGCTCATCCGCCAGAGTGCGAGGTCCTGTCGCAACCATGCTTTCAGTTTGTCCTGGGCGTGAAAGTCATCGAGGGTGCGCGAGGATTCGATGAACTCGATCAGCCCTCCGGCATCCCCCTCCACGATTTCTTTTTTCAGTTTCACCAGGTCCCGTGGGGCGATGGCCTGGTGATCGCTCTGCTTGCGTTTCAGGAGATTGCGCACCGACGCGAGCGAGGATCCGGTCAGCTGCGCGGCGAGCCCTGCCAGATCGGTGGCGAACTGCGAGAGTGCCAGCGGATACTTCGGCGCCAGGAGCGTCAAGGCTTCGCGCAATTCGTCGGACGACGGCAACGGGATCTCCACGGCGGCGGAATAGGGGTTGTTCACGATCAGCGGATGCAGATCGTTGAGATTCTCCGCCACGATCCAGGTCGCCAGATGGTGCCGCGACATCAGCTCGTCCGAGGACCACTCGCGCATCAGCACGGCCAGCGCGTTGAGATCGTAGTTGAGACCTCCCGGCATCGCCGGCACCACCAGATGCGCCGCTTTCATCACGAAGCCGATCTGCGGAGACTCCTGCCCCAGCCGCGCGAGATTGGCGGCATATCGGAAGTAGCGGGTCAGCCATTCCACGGCGGGCCGCGGCGCACGCGGTAACTCCGGCGACTCCTTGAAGGCCGGCCACTGCGCCAGCCGCTCGCCACCTTTCTCGACGCGAATGCCGTTGCCGAGGTCGTAGGTGAGGATGACGTCGAACCGCGGCATCAGGATGTCGCGCAGGAATTCGTTGAGCGTGCCGATGGAATCGCTCTCCCCTTTGGGCAGGACGAAGGCGTCGTCGACGTTGCCGTAGAGAACGAACTGCGACGCGCAATCGGAGCGATACAGGTCCATCAGACTCTTCGCCCACGCGGGCAGGCTGCTCCTCGCCGGCACCGGAGTCTCCATCAGCGTTCCACTTCCCTGCCGTCTCCGCTGGCCGTCGTCGTGGACTCGCCGCTGTTCATCTCGCCGGCACGGTAGGACTCCTCGAGGAACATCCGGCTGACCAGTTCGACGTGTGCGGAAAGCTCCGCCGGCCTCCCTTTCAGCGCAGCTTCTTCGAGGGCCAGATCGATCTGCGTCTCGATGCGCGTCAGGTCGCTGGCGATCTCGGCGAGCGACTCCTCACGCCGGCCCAGGTTGCGCAAACGCTGCTGGAGGAGCGCGAGCGTCGCGTCGCGGGATTGGCGCAGAGAGTCGGATCCTCCTGTCTGCTGGAGTTCTTTTTCGATCGCCTCGATCTGGGCGCGGACCTTCGTTTCATCAGCACTGCCGACGGCGAACAGGCTCCGCTGGGCGGCGAACAGGCGGAGATAGGTGATCATCAGCTTCTTCAGCACGTCGAGGTTGTTGTCGAAGAGGATGTCGTCCGAGCCGGCCATGCGATACAGCCGCTCGATGTCGGCGACCTTCTTCTCCAGGGCCCGATATTTGTTCACGGTGATGGGGCTGAGGGTCTTCAGCATCGCTTCGCGCGAGGATGCGTCGGTCCCTTGAATGCGCTCGATCTCCTTCGAGTCCACCAGGTTCTGGAAGCGGGAGCTCGAGGCCATGGCCAGGAGATACAGCGTCTCCGCTCCCAGGCCGGCGAACCAGATGGAGTGCTCGCCGAAACCAAAAACCACTGCGGCGCTGACGGCGAGCGCGTTCCAGGGAATCCGTCCGATTCCCCAGATTCTCGGACTGGCCCAGAAAGCCTGATTGAGGTAGCGGAACATCGGTCGTCGAGTGTAGCGCCAGCGGAAGGGACGATCAGGAGCTGCATTGACTTGCAGCTCCTGACCCCAACTGTCGGCAGACTACTCTGTCACCGGTCCCAGCGACTTCTCTGGTTCGGCCGGCGCCACCGAGGCTTCACCGGGTCGCGGCTCGATCACCAGACCTTCTTTCGCCGCGAAATCGGCCAGCGCCTGATCGGCCAGTGCGGTCTGCTCCGCTTCCTTCAACTGGATTCCGGAGGTGTCGATGGAGTCGCGGGCAACGCGAGCGCGCCCGGCCGCTTTCTCCCGCTCCTCTTCGACCATGCCGTGCAGCCGGTCGAGGGTGTCGCCCGATCCTCCGATCGTCGAGATCATGCCGGAGGCCATCTCCGTCAGCTCCGCCGTGGCCCGCTTGATCTTCAGATCGTTGAGGCTGGTCTTGAGAGACTCCATCTTGGCCTGGGCAGCGCGGACGGAAACATCGCGAGCCTTGAGCAGCTCTTTGTAGGTCGTCTCCGCCTGTCCCAGCTGCGTGCGGTTCTCCAGCAGCTCGCGCTGGACCGTTTGCAACCGAAGCGCGTACTGCGCCGCAGCGTCACGGTTGCCCGCGCGCAGATTGGCGGTGGCCTTGGCCCGTAGATCGCGCTCGTCGTTCTCCAGCTTCTTGACCTGCGTCATCAGCCGTTCGCAGAGACCGGCATGCGCAGCGAGCCCCTGGTTGTAGTTCGCAATCTGCTTGCGGAGATTCTCCTTCTCCACCTCCAGAAGGGCCTCCGGATTCTGCCTCTCCATCCCCGAGACGAAGAGACCGAAGAAGCCTCGGAAAAGGTTTGCGATTCTCTTGAACATATGGGGTTTCTCCTTGCGCGGCCCATCATGAACGTGTCCGCGGCGATGGCACCAGAGATTCTTGAGGTTTCAACGTCCCTCGGTCGCTGCAGCTTCGCATGGATTGAGGCCGGCGGTCACTGGACTCGCGCCGCGTGAGCCGGACAGCCATGCGATCCCGATGGCCGGCGATGACGAGTCATGGACCCGTGATACGCCAGCGGCGGCGAAGGGTTTCCCGCGGTTGCGAGCGGAGCGAACGTAGCGCCGGCATCCTTGCCGGCCGTGGCGTCGGCTTCCAAGCCGGCGCTACTGGGCGAGCTCCCGCGGGCAGGGATGCCGGCGCTACCAAAGGCCGAACCGCCCAGATGCCGAAGGATCCGCTGACTCAGGCCCGCTGGCTGAAGATGTTCCCCAGGATCGAGGAACCGATCCGCGCGACGTCATCGACGATCTTGCCGTCGTGATTGCTGTCGAGAATCCCGCCCAGTCCGGCCGTGCCCGGCGACTGCTTTTCGATGTCGGCGCGGCCCTGGTTGAGCACGTCAGGGATCTGCTGCGCTCCCAGTCCCTGCTGCTTTTTCATGCGACCGAGGACGCCCATCACGATCGGCGCCAGCATCATCAGAAGCTGGGTGACCTGCTGCGCGTTCATGCCGGTGGCTTTGCTCACTCCCTGCTCCACGGGCGCCTGTCGCGATCCGAGGATGTGACCGAGGATCGCTCCTCCGATCCCACCGCCGCCGGACTTGCCAAGCAGGCCTCCGAGGTCGTTCAGGATGCTGCCGTCATGTGCGCCGAGTGCCGTGTCGAGCCGCAGGGCGCCATCGGGATTCGATGCGTTGCGACCCAGCCCGCCGAGGAGGATGGGCAGCGCTACGGAGATGGCATTCGAGGTCATGGCAGGGTCGGCGCCGAGCTGCGTGCTGATCTGCCGGATGGTGTCCGGTCCGAGTTGCTGCTTCAGTGAATCGAGCAGAGAAGTCATGATTTTTCGTTTTCCTTTTGAGGGGCAGAAAAAGGGAACGCCGCGGAAGTCCGCGGCGCCCCGTTCAGGAATCGGTCGAGCTCAGCGCGCCAGAAGATCGGCCGGCACCTTGCCGCCGTTCGCCGCCAGCTTCTTCATGACTTCCTTGTGCAGCCACATGTTCATGGTTGCGGAGTCATTGGTATCGCCGGTGTAGTTCAGGTCCTTCGCCAGCTCCTTGCGTGCGGTCATGCTGCTGTCCATACCGACGAGCTTCATCATGTCGACGATGGAGTGCTTCCAGTCCAGCTTCTCCTTGTTGGAGGAAGCCATTCTGTCGAGCACCGCGGCCACATCGACCGGCGATCCGCCAACACCAGGATTGGACCGGCCGGGAGCCGGAATCTGACCACCACCTGCCGAAGCAGGAGCAGCGTCCGCCGGCCTCTCTGCGTTTGCTCCAGCGTGAAAGATTTTTCCCATCAGGTCGCCAAACATTCCCATGTGATTCTCCTTATGCGCGCCGGTGACGATCGGTCCGTCGATCACGCCGCGAAAGAGCTGCTGTCGCGGGGCCGATTCGATTCCGAGGCGGAACTGGTGACTGCAAGGAGGGGTCCACAACGTGAGGGTCTTCCCCAGCCCGGCCTCTCATTTGCTATCCACGCAAAAATGGGATGTCCACGGATCTGGGGGCGCGGATGGAAAG
The DNA here is from genome assembly GCA_046594105.1 of Thermoanaerobaculia bacterium. GTDB lineage: Bacteria > Acidobacteriota > Thermoanaerobaculia > Gp7-AA8 > Gp7-AA8 > JBDSGC01. Next base: position 19,934 of record JBKJQB010000354.1, on the reverse strand, counting down.
AGCGGATCTGTCGGAACCAGCATTCGAATCTTCGGCGCAGCCCGTGCAATAACGAAACAGGCTGCGCGCCACAACTGAGGGAGAGGGCTCCATGACCGAGTCGAGCGTCGTTTTCACGCATGAGCTGGACAGTGCATCTGCCGGCCGGGAAGTGGGCGAGAAGCTGCTCGCGAACCTCTCCGGACAGCCGCCTGACGCCGTCATTCTGTTCGCATCCTCGCGCCACGATTACGCCGCGCTGCTCCAGGCCGTCAAGAGCAGTTGCACTCCCGCGGTGTTGGTGGGCTGCTCCTCGGCCGGCGAATTCATCAGCAGCGAGCACTCGGAGGGCGCCGTCTCCGCCATCGGCCTTCGATCCGACTCCATGAGTTTCGCCGCAGGCCTCGGAAGGAACCTCCGGGAGAACCGGCGTGCGGCCGCCGATCAGATCGCTTCTGGTTTCCAGGGCCTCCACGCGCATCGGTACGAGCACCGCGCCGCGCTGGTCCTGACGGACGCTCTCGCCGGTTACACAGACGACTTCATGGAGCAACTCAGCCTGGTGACCCTCGGCAACTACCGCTTCTTTGGCGGCGGCGCCGGCGACGACGCCCAGTTCTCGCGAACGCACGTCTTCTTCGGAACCGAAGCGGTGGCCGATGCCGCAGTGGCGCTGGAGATCCTTTCGCACAAACCGATCGGCGTGGGAGTGAGCCACGGATGGGTACCGGCGAGCGAGCCGCTTCGGGTCACCGAAGCGGAGGGGGCGCGGCTGATCAGTCTCAATGCCATTCCGGCGGTAGAAGTTTTCCAGGACCATGCGGCCAGGACCGGCCAGCTGTTCGATACGGCGAATCCCGTCCCCTTCTTCCTGCACAACGTTCTGGGCATCGACACCGGGACCGGGTTCAAGCTTCGCGTTCCGCTGGCGGTCCACCCCGACGGCTCGATCGGATGCGCTTCGGATATCCCCAGGGGAGTGATCGTCCGGATCATGAAGACTTCGGGCAAATCGGCGAGCGACGCCGCGATCAGCGCTGCCACTTCAGCGATGGGCCAGATGGAAGGAGCGCAACCGGAAGTCGCTCTCTTCTTCGACTGCGTGGCCACACGCCTGCGGATGGGCGGCGAGTTCGGGGTGGAGATGGACGCGCTGCAGAAAACTCTCGGCGACATCCCGTACGTCGGCTGCAACACCTACGGCCAGATCGCGCGGGCCGAGGGGCAGTTCAGCGGATTTCACAACTGCACCGCGACAGTGGCGCTGCTGCCTGATTAGATGAGTGACCCAATCAGCAATCACGAGCTGTTGAACTGCATTGGGGCGATGGCCGACCCTGAGCGTCGTGCAGCGGCTGCCCGCCTGCTTGCAACACAGATGGGCGCAGATGATCTCATCGTCTTCGTGCGCGACCCCGTGGTGCAGCGTTCCCTTCCGGCGCGTGGATTTCCACAGACCCTGCCGGGCGCTCAGCAATGGATGGCGCTGATCGATGCTGCGGTGGCCAATGGCCAGTGGCAGGGCTCTCTCCCGTCGCTTGCAGGCGGCGTCTCCAGCGCGTACGCGGTCGGCCTTCTCGATGGAACCGTAGCCGTCGTCATCGGCGGGGCGGCCCATGACTCCCCCACCCTCACGCAACTGAAAGCACTGCTGCCTCTCCTGGGAGCGTTGCTTCGGGCGGAGGAGATGGCGCACAACGCGGAGGCGGAGGCGAAACTGGCGCGCCAGACTGCCGTGCAGGCTTCCGAGCTGGCCTCCAAACTCGACACCACGAGGGCTGAGCTTCGCCGCGCCCTGACCGTCGCCGAGACCGCGACGCGTTCGCGCGACGACTTCCTGGCCACGGTTTCCCACGAGCTGCGTACGCCATTGACCAGCATGATCGGATGGATTCAGCTGCTGCAGGACGAATCGGATCCCGAACTGATGATCCAGGGTCTGGACACCATCGGACGGAATGCGCGGGCCCAGAGCCGGCTCATCGAAGACATCCTCGACTACTCACGCATCAATGCGGGAAAGCTGCGCCTGGAAGTACGTCCGATTGAACTGATCGATGTGATCCGTGCAGCGATCGACGTGATCAGTCCGGCAGCGGGGGCGAAAAAGATCGCCATCGACAGCGTCCTCGATCCCAATGCGGGCTTCGTGTCGGGCGACTTCGACCGGCTGCAGCAGGTCGCCTGGAACCTGCTGTCGAACGCGGCAAAGTTCACACCGCGCGGAGGCAGGATCCAGATCCGGCTGCAGCGGATCCAGTCGAGCGCGGTGATGTCCATCAGCGATACCGGGCAGGGAATCTCACCGGAGTTTCTGCCTCAGGTCTTCGACCGATTCAGCCAGGCCGACGGCAGCTCGACAAGGGTCCATAGCGGATTGGGACTGGGGCTGGGCATCGTGAAGCACCTGGTCGAGCTTCACGGCGGGACGGTGGACGCCTTCAGCAAGGGCCCGGGAACGGGATCGACATTCTCCGTCCGCCTGCCGGTGATGCTGGCGCATGAAGCGGCCGCGGTTCCTGTGCGACCCCTTCAGGTTGCGCCGTCCGACGCAGAAGGACAGGATTCCCAGAGCAGCCTGTCGGGCGTTTCTGTTCTGGTGGTTGAGGACAATGACGACGCCAGGACGCTCCTGAGCACCATCCTGCAACGGTCCGGAGCGATGGTGGCAGCCGCGGAAAACGCGGCGGCGGCCTTTCAGCTCCTGGAGGTCAGTCTGCCGGACATCATCATCAGCGATATCGAAATGCCCGGCGATGACGGGTATGCGTTCATTCGCCGGCTACGGATGCCAGCGTCCCCCGCAAACAAAATCCCGGCAATTGCACTGACCGCTCATGCAGGAGCGGCCGACCGCGTCCACTCACTGGAGTCCGGATTTCAGATGCACCTGGGAAAGCCAGTGGAGCCTGCGGAGCTGATGGCCGCGCTGAAAAGCCTGCTCACCACGGCGTCTCCCGCTCGCGCCACCCTCTGACGCCTGACAAACGGTGAGGGGCCGGATCGCGGTGGCAACCCAACCCCTCGATGAACGTTGCCCGTTACTGGCGGACGTTGCGCGTCACGGTGATGGTATCCGCGAGCGGTTGTCCGTTGCTTCCGCTGTAGAGGGAGACCTCAATCTGATCGCCCTGCTCCAGGTCGGAGGGCTGGTGTGTCCGGTTCTGAAAGAGCACCCGCGTGCGGTTGTCGTAGTAGACCGAATAGCTGCTCTGCGAGTTGCGCAGCCCGTTGATGTAGCTGACGTTCATATCGATCCGCTGCCGCTGGGTGTCCACGCGGCTCACCGTTCCCTGAACGTTGCTGGCCTGCCCGTTGGACGGATAGGAGTTCGGGTAATTGTTGTTCGGCGTGTTCGGATAATTGTTGGGGTTGTTGTTGGGGTAGTTGCTGTTGTTGTCCGAAACGCTCTGCGTCACTGTGATGGTATCTGCGAGCGCCTGGTTGCTGCCGTTGTTGTAAAGCGTCACGTCGATCTGGTCTCCCCGCTCGAGCTGGCTCGGATTCCCGCGCTGATTCCGGTAAGAGACTCGCGTGCGGTTGTCGTAATAGATCGTCGCATTTCGCTGGCCGCCCTGACCGCTGTTCGAATAGACATTCACGTCGATGCGCTGATTGCGCGTGTCGACGTTGTTGACGGTCCCCTGGATCCTGGTGGACTGGGAGCCGGACGATGGATAGCCGGAGTTCGGGTCGCCGCCGCCGAGGATACTGCCGAGGCCACCCATGCTTCCGCATCCGACCAGAAGGGTCAGTGCGGCTGCCGTAGCTGTTGTCGAGATGGTGCGCATGAGAGTCATGATCGTGTTGCCTCCGGGCTCTCCATCAGCAATCTTCAAGCCGCCGCACACTGCCCGATTGCATCGCTCCTCCCATCGCATTCAATCGGAGCGCAGGAGAGGATTCATTGAGCGCCAGAGCCCCCTTCATGCCTCTCCCCGTTCGCGGCGACCCCAGCCGTTGGAGCGGAATGGCAGCCCAATCTCGCTGCTCAGAGGCGTCCGCACCAGGGGAGAAACGTCCCCTCGGGCGGTCGGCGCACGCAGCGGTGGTCCCCGCAGCTACATCGCCAGAAGGACCTCGCCGCTTCCGCGTCGCCGATTCGGAGTTTTCTTTTTGTGAATGTGGTTGAGCGCATCGTTACGCCAGGAGGCTCCAGACCATGCTGGGAAGAACGTTGATCATCGCTGCGGTCGCAGCTCTTGCCGCAAGCGCATACGGCGAATCGGACTGTGCGAAGAATTTTCACGCTGCCGGGGGCGGCACCGAGACCAGCGTGAACGTGGCCGGCCGCACTCCGGAGCAGGTGATCATCCGGTTGGGGGCCCGGCTGCAGGCAAACGGCGTGGTGATGAAAACGAGCGAGCCGAAACGTGGGCTGCTCCAGGCGGTGGGGCTGACCGTCGCCGCGGAGGCGGCGGGGACGAACACGAAGGTGACATTCCGTTCCTCCACTTCTGCCGATCAGGCCACGCTCTGCCGCTACGCAGGAATGCTAGCCGACCCGCCGCTGACGAATAACGACGTCGTGCGGTTGCGAGAGAGAGTCTCTGACGACGAAACCGTGCGCCGCATCATCGCCGCGATCGACATCCGCTTCGATCTGACTGAAGACGGCCTGACCACTCTACGAGCGCGCAAGGTCAGCCCGAAAATCATCGCCGCAATGATGCAGCGCGCTGGCGCCTCCACACTCTCCGCTGCCAATGCAGACGAGCGCACGGCGGATCAGATCCGCGCCGACCTGCTCGCCCGCGGCCACATAGGCCGGGACAACAACCGCGCTACGTTCCGATCCGATGCGGACTTTCGCGAATTCGTCGTCGTGGCCACGCGTCCCATCGCCAGCAACATGCGCGAATACAAGGTCTCCATGCTGCTCCCCCATGAGAACTGCCAGATTGCCGTCGAAGACATGGAGGATGCGGCAACCGGTTTCGCCGGCGAGCGTCCCGGGGTGCGCACGAAACCGGTGCGCGTCGACGCCATCCTTCACTACACAAACGAGCGAGGGATCTGGAGCATGACCGGCGCGGAGATCAGCCACCTCCAGAGCATCCGGTAAATACCTCGGCGGAAGCTCAGGCCGACCGGCCGGTCCTCTCCAGCCGGCGCGACCGTGCCGGCTGCCCGTTTTTGATCGACTCGCGCAACTGGCGATCGCATCGGCCTTACAGCTTCGAGGGCGAGCCCATGGGGTGGAAATCTCATCACTTCGATTCACAAATAATTCACGACGGGACATACGGCTGCGAGTGCGCTTCTGCCTACTCTGCATCCCGTGCCCAACCCTGCCGAACAGAGAAAACTGGAGCGGATTCGACCGCTGAAGCCGCTGCCCGCCTCTGCCGGCTCGGCGCGCGCGTTCATCCTTGATGCTTCACTCGACGGTTTCCGCATTGCCCATCAGGAGCAGTTGGGGGCTCCCGGGGCGAGCATTCGATTCACTCTGGAGTGGGACGGCCGGGTGGCCCATCTCGAGTGTATCGTGGAATGGACCGAGGTGCAGCGGATCGGCAAGGCGTCTTACGCCAAAACCCTTCATCACTCGGGGCTTCGGCTGGAGTCCGCCCCGGGCGAGTCGGCCGACGTTCTCCGTGAGCTCATCGAGCATCACGTGCGCCGTGCTTTGGACGAACAGCATGCCAATGCCCGCGGCATTCCGGCGATCGCCGCGCAGTCCTACCAGACGGGAAAAGGGACGCAGTTCATCCTGCATGAGTTGTCCAACGGGATCTGGAGGACCATGGCCACGACCGACCCGAGTCAGCCGGCCAACGGATTCACCGTCTCCGTGGATCTGACCGAGGACGAGGCGGCCATGCTGCGCGCAGCGTTCGAGGCGGCCGACGCCGGGCAACAGGAGATGATCAGGACGATGGCCCGGTTGAGCATCAGCACTCCCGAGGGAATCCCGACGCGGCGATACCAGCCCTGAGCTCGCGCAGCGCTCGAATGGCCCGCCGATGCTGGAGGGCTGGCCGCCTACTTCTGTTCGCGCTCGCGGAGGAATCGTGCATGGCAGGCGACCGCCGCGTCACGGACCGCGCGATATCCAGGGAGCGCACGCGCGGAGGCCAGGAGCGGATCGGAGTCCATGGCTGGATAGGAGCAGTAATTCATCTCCACCGCCCGGCGCAGAGACTGCAGCGCTGTCTCCGGCCGATTGCAAAACGTCAGAACGCCGGCGTTGAAGTAAAACGGCTCTCCGTCAGACCGCCCGGGCCGACCCTTCACCAGCGTCTCCACCGCTTCGTCAAACTGCGCAGCTGGCGCGTGAGCGGCCCACGCCTGAAGAACCCGGTTCCGCGGGTTGTCCACCGAAATCGCCAACGCCTCGGCCAGCTTCCCCTCCCGCAGATGGATCTCCGCAACCACCCCTCGACTCCACTGCGATCCCGCGTCCAGCTGCGCGAACTCCAAGGCTCGAGGAAAATCATTGAGCATCTCAAACGCCAGCGCACAGGACCGAAGACCTCGATCTCCCCGGTCCAGGGACAGAGCCGTATTGCACTGAGCCGCCGATTCCTGCAGCGCGCCACCGTAACGAAGGGAATACGCCAGAGCGAAGTGTGCCTGGGAACTGTCCGGACGCCGGCTGACCAGCTGCTTGGCCTCCCGGTACGCCTCTGCGATCTGTCCATCCTCGGTTCGCTGGACGATCAACCGGAGTACGGCGTCCATGAGATCGGGATCGAGCTGCAGTGCGCGGCGCGCTGCTTCCCGCGATCGCGCGAAGGCGAGCTGTCCACCGTCGGAGTAGGAGTAGGAGAAATAGGCCCGCTCCGCGATGGCGGCCCAGGTCAGCGCGTAGCTCGGGTCGAGGGCCACAGACTGCTCCAGCAGCTGGAGGGCCTCCCTGTTGGGCAGGGGGTCGTCCGACAACGCCGTGGCGCGGAGATACAGCGCGTACGCTTCCGCGCTGCGGGGACCACTCCGTTCGCGCAACTCGCCGCCGTTCCCTGCAAGCTTCGGCAACAACCCGTTCTGAATCCGGCTGGAGAGCTCCCGTCGCATGGTGATCAGATCCGCTGAGGCCACGTCGAACACGTCGCGCCACAGCAGATTGTTGCTTTCCGCGTCGATCGCTTCCAGCGTCACCGACAACCGGCCGCCCTCGTTCATCACATGCCCGCTGACGATCTCCGACGCATTCAGCTTGCGTCCCGCCTCCTGCGGATCGACGTCTTTCGGCAGGCGTCGGGAAACGGAGAAGGGGCGGACGGCGAGCCCCGGGCTGTAGCTGAGAATCGTGGTGATCTCATCGGGAATGGCGAGCTGAAGATACTCACGGGAGCGGTCCACTCCGAGATTGGCAAAGGGAAGGACTGCGATGGTCTTCCGTTCGACAGTTCCCGCTTTTGGCGAAGGATGGCGGATCAGAAGCCATGCCCCCAGGGCCGCGACCACCACCACGGCCACGACCATCGGAACGAGCCACCGCCGCCACGACTTCTCAACGGGAAGGCGCGTTGCTGCCTGAGGTCGCGTCTGATCCTGAATCTCCTGGATTGCGAACTGGAGATCGCGAGCGCTCTGGAAACGATCATCGGGAGCTTTGGAAAGACAACGTCGCACCAGATGGTCGAGGCCCACCGGGGTCATCGGCTGCAGTGTGGAGATTGCCGGAGGCTCGCGCTCCAGAATCGCGGCGATGACGCTGGCGCGGCTCTTTCCTTCGAAGGCCCGCCGCCCGGTGAGCATTTCGTAGAGCAGCGCGCCAAACGCAAAGATGTCGCTGCGCGCATCGGCCTCGCTTCCCTCGACCTGCTCGGGGGACATGTATTGATAGGTACCGAGAAGCGTTCCTTCCGCGGTGAGCGGTTTCTGTTCCGTCGCGCCGAGGGTCGCGTTCGGAGCGCTGGCCGGCTCCCGCTTGGCCAGACCGAAATCGAGAAGCTTCGCTCCGGAGCGGGTCAGCATCACGTTGCCCGGCTTCAGGTCGCGATGCACCATCCCGTCGCGATGGGCGCGATCCAGCGCAGACGCGATCTCGATGGCATACCGCAGGGACAACTCCACCGGCAGAGCTCCTTGCGACAACCGGTCGGCCAGCGTCTCGCCATCCAGCAGCTCCATGACCAGGTACTGAGCCCCTTCGTGGTACCCAACATCGAAGAGCGCACAGATGTGAGGATGGCTCAGCGCAGAGATGGCCCGTGCCTCGCGCTCGAAACGCTCACGCAGACCGGCGGACGATGCCAGATGCTGCGGCAGTACCTTGATGGCGACGCTGCGGTCGAGCCGTGTGTCGCGCGCGCGATAGACCTCGCCCATTCCTCCCGCGCCGAGGAGGCTGGTGATCTCATACGGTCCGAGACGTGTTCCGCTCGTGAGCGCCAATTGAGCTCCTCGTTGATTCCGGTGCGGTCATGGTAGCTGGAAAAAGATGTCTCTGAGCAGCGATATGGCTCATGCAAACGCGAGGATGATGGGTGAAGACTGGCGAAAGCAGTGGCGGAACGGATGGAGCTGCTGCATCATCCTCCCGACCAGTCGTGACGCAGCATTTCGCAGACGGGCCCTGGACCAGCCCCCGCTCGCGATGTTGCTCCTGCCTGACCAGGAGGGCCCTTTGACGAGACTTCCAGACACCCCTGCCCGCTTGTGGATCGCCCGCGGCTTCTCGTTCGTCGAGGACCTCGTGTACATCGGCCTCGGCCTCCTGCTTGCCGGAAGCGCACTGGTTCTCCTCGCCGGCACCGGCTGGAGCTTCGGCCAGAGTCTGCTCGCCGGGCAGTTCACCGCGAACATCATCAGACTGCTCGACCAGATTCTATTGATCCTGCTGGTGGTGGAACTGCTCTACACAGTCCAGGTTTCTTTCCGCGAGCATGCCGTGGTGCCCGAGCCATTTCTGCTGGTCGGGCTCATCGCCGCGATCCGGCGGGTGCTGATTCTGACCGCCGAATTCGGGCATCCGGGGACAAAGACGGAGCTGGTGCTGCAGCACTTCCTCCTGGAGCTCGGCGTGCTCACGTTTCTGATCGTGGCGCTGGCCGTCTCCCTCTTCGTGCTCCGCCACCGCGACACCGTGAGCGAGGCGCCGAGAGCCTGAGGCTCCGAGCACGATTTCTTAGAAGGCTCGCGAGACTCCCACTTCGAAGCTGGTCCGCGGGTTGGCCCGAACGCCCACTCGCGACCCGAACAGAAACGCCGATTCGCCGAACCGTGACGACGGGTAATAGAAACCGCCGATCCACGTCCGGTAACGGCCGTTCGGGGGAACGTACGTGGCCCGAGCGGTTGCCCGCTGATACCGATCGCTCTTGATGCTTCCCAGAGTGTTCAGATCCTTCCGTCCGTACCAGGCCCAGTCGCCGCCGAGCAGGAGACCTCCGCTCGTACCGCCTCTCAGAGCCAGCGTCCTCTCGAACCCGACACGATGAACGTATGGCGCGATGTCCGGGAAGTGTGTGGCCGCCGGAGTCAGAGGAGTGAGCAGCCGCGCCGTGACCCAGGACAGATTGGTGTACACCCGAGCGGTCCTCGACCAGAAGAACCACGTCACATCCACTTCCTCACCCTTGCGACGCGACTTGCCAAGACTCTCGAATTCGATGCCAGGCGGGATGCCACGGATCTCATTGGTGTTGTCGGAGCGAAACACATCGCCCTGAATCTCCAGTCCGTCGAAGAGGTGAAAGCTCAGGCCGGCTTCATAGTTGCGGGTCTGAGCGATGGAGACCCGCCCGAGACTGTTGACGCTATTGCGGACTTCCGACCGCGGCGTGGGCGATCGCATTCCGCTGCCGAGGCTGGCGTACACCAGCACCGCTTCACTGCCGAAAGGGTGAGCGGCCACACCGAAGTTCGCGTTCACCCGGCGCGCGGAATAGTCCGAAACGTATTTGCCCTTCGCCAGCAGCTTGTCGTCAAGCTCATAGTTCAGATGGTTGTAGCGCAGACCACCGGAGAGCTTGATCCACGAAGCCGGAGAGTACTGCTCCTGAACATAGACTGCCGCGTTGGTAAGCAGCTCGTCGATGTCGTCGACCTTCGTGGTCACCTTGCGCAGCAGGGTCCGCTGTTGCTGGGTGGTGGCGTCGTCACGCTGAACGGTCACCCCGGCCAGAAACAATGAGGGCCTGCCCTGGATGGGAGCGCTGAAATTCTTCTCCACGCGCGTTCCCACAGTCACCCGACGATCGAGTTGATGCAGCTGCTGTGTGGTCGGCGAGAACAGCAGGTCATGACGCCAGCGGTTCCAGTTGCGATGCCTTCCGTAGAACGTCGCACTCCAGTTGTCGGGAGAACCATTGTTCCCGTGGAAGGCAGCATAGAAAAGCTGCGAGTGGAGGTCTCCCCCATCGGTCTGGTTGATGACTCCACGATCGGAGACGACCCCGCTCTTGATCTGCGCGACGTCGAGGTAGCTCGGCGCATCCCACTTGCTGCCGAACACCGCCCCGGAGAGGCTGAGGTCATTCTTCCCCAGCGGGATCACCAGCTTCGAATAGTTGTTCAGGCGATAGAGGTCGGAGTGGTGGCTGTAGCTGTTCGTCCTGTAACCCTCGAGGGTGGTGAAGAAGGGAATGGCCGACCCGTCGCCGGGATCGCGGCCATACGTGAGCGTGGTCCGCGCCGTGCCAAACGATCCGAGGGCGAGATCCACTGAGGGACGGGCAACCCGCGACTTGGTGACGAAGTTCAGACTGCCGCCGCGATGGAAGTCGCCGTAACGAGCGTTGAACGGGCCGCGGATCAACTCCACCCGTTCGATCGACTGCGGCAGCAGCGTGGTGAGGTCGAGCGCGCCGTGAGAGGCCACGAAGCCGAAAAGATTCAGCGGGATGCCGTCCAGAAACCCGGCGATGTCCTGCCCGAAGTTGCGATCGGTATATCCCCGCACCGATGGGCCCGACGGGATGCCGCCCTGCCCATAAAACACAAAGTCCATCCCCGGCAGCGCACGAATGATTTCTCCCGGTTCGCGCGCGTTGGACACCTCGGTGGCCGGATCGTAAAGGACCGATGCGTTGACCGGAAGGGAGCGGATGTCCTCTGTGACCTGCGTTTTGACGGGGGAGGGCTGAGCGGTGACGGTGATGTCCGTCTTCACCACCTGCTTTCCGCTGTCCTTCACATTGACCACAGCTGGATCTTTTCGATCACTCGACTGCGCCAGCAGCCCGGTAGCGATCAATGAGATTGCACAGCCAGCCATGAGCATTCGTCGCTGCGACCGTCGAGTAGCAGTAAGCATTTGTTTTTCCCTTTTGTTGAAGAGGTCAACAGGCTTCGGTTTTTCGAAGCGCCGCTGGAGATTGGATGCTGAGCGGACGAGTCCGTCAAGAAAAATCGCGCCTCGACGCTCCCTCTGAGCGCGCCGGCCACTCCGTTGAGGAGTTCCGTTCAGTCCCGTAGCGACGATTGAGCGGCTCACGGAGGCGCTCCGCGGCTTCCTGAGCTTAGGACCCCTCATCCCGCTTCGCGGACCTTCTCCCCGTGCGCGGGGAGAAGGACCCTCGATGGGGAGCTCCCGCTTCTCACCATCAATCGCTGCGCCTCACGCAGAGGGAGCGGAAATCGCGGCCGACGCTTTGCGAACCAACGCCGCCGGCCGTGCCGGCAGCCGGCCTCAGTCGAACGGCTCTTCGCCGCGAAACAGAGTGCGCAGTGCTTGCCGGAGCGCTTCACCCTTCGCCGTCACTTGATACCGGTATCGAGGCGGCTCTGCGGTCTCGCGAACCTGAGTGATCAGATGAACCGCTTCCAACTCCCCCAGCCGGCTGGCCAGAGTGGACGAGGAGAGTCCTCCCAGCTGCGCCTGAATCTCGTTGAAATGCGCGAGGTCGCGCGAGGCGATGGCATTCAGGACGTGCAGCGCATGCCGCCGCCCCACGGCCACGACCAGCGGTTCCAGAGCGCAGTCGCAGAGAGTGTCCTGATGATCGAGACAGCCGCAGTCACTCTGATGGCGGGGCGTGGATTTCACAGCCCTCACTTCTCCTGGTACGGCTCTCTGGTGAACCGTTCGGGCGTCTTCAGGAAGGCGTCGCGGGTCACGGCCGACTCAAAGAAGAACCGGCGGTTCCACATCTCGATCCTGCTGTTCTTCTGAACCTTCACTTTCCGGTCGGTCGTGAACATCGTATGGATCTTGTCGACGCGATGTCCGTTCACCGGATCGATTCCCCAGACCAGGTCGGGGCGTTTCTTGAGGAGTTCGAGCTCGTTCATGCTGCAGAGGTGAATCTGCTTCCCCTGGAACGTCGCCCTGGCAGCCTGCTTCTCGTCGAAGGTGTAGTCGCCGCAGAGAACGCAGACCACCTGATCGCTGGCAGCTTTCGATCCCGGCGGGACCGGCGTGACCGCCATCATCAGAAACAACAGAGGAACGAACAGGAGCCGGAAACCGGATCTCACGTGGACGACACTTCCGGATTCTTGACCGGCTTGGCTGCCTCGATCTCATCGAGACCACGACGGCGGAGGGCCAGGCCTCCCAGAACCACGATGGTGAGCAGTCCGGTTTCCGTCAGCGCCGCCCCGTAGATGGGAGTCTCCAGCAGCCAGGGGGGGAGGAACGCATGCCGCACGGCCTGATACTTGGCCGGAGCGCAGAACTCGCCCTTGCAGGCCCAGGCATCGCACTCCATCGGTTTCGGTTTCGCGGCGACGGCGACGGCAGCGGTGGCGAGGATTCCAAGGGCCAGGCTCAGGATCGGTTTGCGCATGCTACTTTATGAGTCCGATGGGGATTGCTTGTCAATGAGAAGGTGGCTGATCCTGCCGTTGCTTCTGCTCGCCGTGGTCGCGGTCGCAGTGGCCGTTCAGCCCCAGCGCCTGCCCCGATTCATCCTTGGGTTCGCCTACCGAGGGCCTCTGGTCGATGTGGAGCGGTGGCAGAGCTGGGTCGATCAGAACCCGAATCTTTTCGGTCCCCTCGGGGAAACCGCGCGCTTCGCCATCGTAGAGACCCCCGACGACTCGACCGGTCTGCTGGTCACCCGGATGCGCGACCGGGTCCTCGTACAGAAGAGCCACTTCATCCTCTTCCGCAACGTGCCGGTGCTGTTGGTGATGAGACAGGCCACGGCCATGGAACTGATGTCGCTCACCCTTGCCGATGGAAACAAATTCTGGGACGGCGTGAAGTATCTGGTGCAGCGGCACAAGATCCGCGTCTACCAGAATGCTCCACGAAAGGAGCTCGACCGCGTCGGACTCACCGGATTTCTGCAGGTGATCGACGCGATCCCTCCGAAGCAGTAGAGAAAACCAGAAACCACTTTCTGGTTTCTGGTTTCTGGCTTCTGGTTTTAACTTCGGAAATTCGAAGCTGATTTGACTTGAGGGCCGCGGCACGGGAGATTGGTGCGCCGAGAAAAGCACCAGAGGAGCGCGAATGGACAGCGTGGGCAAAGTTTCCGGTAGACCGTCTGTCGAGTTGACTCCCATTCCGGGGCGCACCACACCTCTGGAAAAGGTTTACGCCTTCTGGTTCGCCGGGATGAGCTGCGATGGCTGTTCGATCTCCGTCACCGGCGCGAGCGAACCGTCGGTCGAAGATCTGCTTCTCGGCCGCATCCCCGGACTACCACGCGTCGTGCTCTACCACCCCGTTCTCTCGTCGGAAGCGGGCGAGGACTTCATCCACAACTTCGAGCTCGCGGCTCAGGGAAAGCTCGATGCACCCTACGTGATCATCCTCGAGGGCTCCGCCGTCGATGACACGCTCATCCCCGGTGAGGGCTACTGGGTCGGTCTGGGCGCGCGCAAAGACCCCGACGGAAATGGCAGCAGAGTCATCTCCGTCATGGAGTGGATCGACCGCATGGCGCCCGGCGCCGCCGCGTCGATTGCCATCGGCACCTGCGCCACCTGGGGCGGGATCCCGGCAGCGGTGGGCAACCCGACCGGCGCGATGGGGTTGATGGATTATCTCGGCGCCGATTACCGCAGCGCCTTCGGACTACCGGTCATCAACATCCCGGGATGCGCTCCGGTCGGCGACAACTTCACCGAGGTCATCGCACTGGTTCTGCAGTTTCTGCAGGGAACGGGACCGCTCCCCGAATTCGATGAGCTGGGCCGGCCTGCCTGGCAGTTCCGCGACACGGTTCACGACCGCTGCGTGCGTGGCGGCTACTACGAAGAGGGAAAGTTTGCTCAGAAGTACGGCGACCCGGAGTGCCTGGTCGAGGTGGGCTGCTGGGGGCCGGTGGTCAAATGCAACATCGTGGAGCGGGGAGCGTTGCGCCACCACGGCGGGTGCATGAGCACGGGCGGCATCTGCATCGGCTGCACGATGCCGGGTTTCCCCGATAAGTTCACGCCGTTCTATGTCGCTCCTCCCGGCTCGGCACTCTCCGCTGCGACGTCGCAGACCGTGGGAGGGATGATCCGCCTGCTGCGCAGCTTTACCCAGCATGCAATGGACCGTACTGCGCGCTGGGACAGGATCGACTCCAGCTCCAGCGGCTGGGCGCCGCAGAGCCAACCCGAGCCGATCTACGAGCGGCTCATCCACTTTCTCTACAAAAAACAGCAGCACCTGAACTCCGTCGTTCCGGGCAGAGGCCAGGAAGTGACGAAGTTCCGTGATGGCTACGAAGTCGACAACGTCACTCGCAAATTGAGCGACGCGGACAAACGCAAATCGGGCCGGCTGCGGCGTGCGGAGAGAGTCCAGCACGATGCGGCTGCGGGGAGAATCTGATCGATGTGTTTCAAGAATCTTCCCATTGAATTCGACGCTCAGGGAAAAGCGTCACTGATCGGCGGCGCCCGCGATCCCTACGCCTACGAGCGCAAGGACATTTCGCGGGAAGACCTCAAGAAGCTGATGGCCCAGAACGGCTACGTCCGTTCCGTCGACTTCGACCCGGTCACCCGGGTGGCCGGCGCCCTCGCCTTTCACGCCACCGTCGACCTCCAGAACCGCAAGGTGCTCGAAGCCTTTTCCATGGCCACGCTCTTCCGCGGCTACGAGGTCATCCTCAAAGGCCGCGATCCGCGCGACGCCATCTTCATCAGCAGCCGCGCCTGCGGTGTGTGCGGCGGAGTGCACGCCACCTGCGCCGCCCTGGCCATCGAGATGGCCTTCGGCATCAAGCCTCCCCCGCTGGGCATCGTCATCCGCAACCTGGCCCTGAGCATGGAGTTCGTCTGGGACAACATCATGCACCTCTTCATGCTGGCCGGTCCTGACTACTCCGAGGAGATGGTCAAGCGGACCAACCCCTCGCTGTGGGACCGGGCCACGCGAGCGAAGACGCGTCACGAAGACCAGCATGGCTACAAGACCATCGGCGCGCTCATGCACGACATGAATCCGCTCACCGGGAAGCTTTACCTCGATGCGCTGGAGCTGACGCGCGTGGCCCGCGAGGGATACGTCACCCTGATGGGCAAATACCCGCATCCGGAGACCATCGTGCCCGGCGGCGTCAGCCACAACGTCACCGTGCAGAGCTTCAATGTCTACCGCAACCGGTTGATGAAGATGTTCGACTTCGCCAAGAAGGGCATCGGCATCTGGGAAGACATCACCAACTTCTTCTACGACGCCGACCCGGCGTACAAAAAAGTCGGGACGCGCCCGATGAACTTTGCGGACACCGGCATCTGGGATGATCCGTTCGCGTATGACGGCACCTACGAGAACTGCGATTCGTGGGGAGAGAAACGCTGGGCCACCCCTGGTGTCATCATCAACGGCAAGCAGGTCACCACCAAGCTCCAGCAGATCAACCTGGGCATCGAAGAGTTCGTCGAACACTCCTATTACGAAGAGTGGAGCGGGCATCCTCACAAGACTGATCCCCTCGGCGCTCCCCTCAGCCCGTATCACCCCTGGAACAAAGAGACCAAGCCGAAACCGGCAGGACTCAACTGGCGGGAGAAGTACAGCTGGTCCACCGCTCCCCGTTGGGATCGCGTGGCGGTGGAGACGGGCACCTTCATCCGGATGTGGAACACCGTTCTGGCCAAAAAGCTCCCGCACCGCCGGATGCTCGATCTCACCGACAACAGCATGCTGATCAAGATCCCGGAATTCGATACGCCGGAGATGATCGCGGAGTGGAAGATCCCGGAAGTCTGGAACGCGTTCGAGAGAAACCTCAGCCGCGCCTACGCCATCGGCTACAACGCCGCGGTGGCCTACGACAACTGGCTGATCGGAATGGACCTGCTGCGCAAGGGGCAGACGGAAGTGTCGACGCCGTTCGAAGTGCCGAAGAACAATCGCATGGGCGTCGGTTTCTGGGGCGCCGGACGTGGCTGGCTGACCCATCACGTGGAACTCGATAAGGGCGCCATCGTCAACTACCAGATCATCACTCCCTCCACGCTGATGGCTTCCCCTCAGGATCCATGGGGAAAGCCGGGACCGTATGAAGAAGCGGTTCTGGAGACGCCGATCCTCGAAGAGTTCGACAAGCCCGAAAACTTCAAGGGAATCGACGTCCTGCGCGCCATCCGCAGCTTCGATCCCTGCATGCCCTGCACGACGCATCTGTATGCGGGAGATCACGTGGTCACCCAGGACGTCAACACCTGCGCCTGCGGAGTGGAGTGAGCCGGCACAGCCAGAACGGCGCGAGGCGCCGTGGAGCGGCGGTGATGACTAACTCTCTCATCGAGAGTCCCTCTCCCCGCCGCGCGGGGAGAGGGTGCCGCGAAGCGGGGGTGAGGGGCTCGTGCCAAACAGGATCACCCCTCATCCGGCCTACGGCCACCTTCTCCCCGCTGCGGCGGGGAGAAGGACGCTCGACGTTGGTGTGTGCGGCGTCGGATCGTGTCACTAGAAGCCGCCGTAACGGCGAAGCATCTCCACCGACCCGACCGTCCCACGCTGCATCATGACCCGAACCCTCATCGGCGGCGTGGGCTACTCCCAACTCACCGATCTCTCCTTCGGTCCTCTGTTCGTCGCGAAGTTCCAGGCGGTCGAATGGCCTGAGGGAGTCGTGGTTGAGGACCTCTTCTACGGGCCGCTCTTCATCATGCATTACCTGGACGAGCGGGAGCCGTTCGACCGGATGGTGTTCATCGGAGCCGTGCGCCGCGAAACCACCCCGGGCGAGATCCGCCGCTATCGCTGGGAGCATGAGCTGCCGGACATTGAAGAAGTCAAAGCGCGCGTGGTGGAGGCCGCCACCGGGGTGACCAGTCTCGAAAACCTGCTGGTGGTCGGCACCTACTTCAAGAAACTCCCCTCTGACGTCATCGTCATCGAGGTCGAGCCGGACATCGAGGAATGCGGCGAGCATCTCAGTCCCGCCGTCGAGCCTGCCCCGCAGAAGGTCCTCGAACTGGTGCAGCGGATTCTCGCCGGTGCGGATGAGCCGTTGCAGCGGTACGATTACATCATTGCGGATCCCAGCGAGCGGCCCACGGGCTGGATCGTGCGTCCGGCCGGGGAACTATGAAAATTGCCATCGCAGGAAAAGGCGGATCTGGAAAGACGACCATCGCCGGGACGCTGGCAAGGCTGCTGGTGCGGCAGGGAACTCCGGACGTTCTGGCCATCGACGCCGACTCCAACCCGAACCTCGCCCTGACCCTCGGCTTGTCCCGGGAAGAGGCCGCCAACATCCGTCCCCTGACGCGCGACATCCTCAAACGCGTCACCGACGAAGAAGGAAATACCAAAGCGGTCCTGGCCAAAACACCGCAGGAGGTCGCCGACGAATACGGGGTGCCGGCGGCCGACGGCGTCACCCTGATCCTGATGGGGCGTGTGGAGCACGCTGGAGCCGGCTGAATGTGCGGCGCTCACGCTGCCGTGCGCAGCCTGGTTGCAGAAATGGTCGGAGGAAACGACCGTCCCACCATCCTGGACATCGAAGCGGGCCTGGAGCACCTCAGCCGAGGAACGGCGCGCGGCGTCGATACGCTGCTGGTGATCGTCGAGCCATACTTCAAATCGATGGAGACAGCGGCGCGCATGGCGGAGCTCGGACGCGAGCTCGGCATCGGCAAGGTCTACGCTGTCGCCAACAAGGTCGCCAGCGCAGACGACGAGAAAGAGCTGCGCGCTTTCTGCGGCACGAAGTTCCTGGAGATCCTCGGGATCGTGCCGCAGGACGAACTGGTCAGGAACGCCGAGCGGCAAGGGGTCGGACCGCTCGACATCGCCACCACCAGCCCTGCCATCGACCGGATCGGCGAGCTTGCCCGCGCCCTGACACCATGAAGACTCTCGTGGCCGGCTTCGGGAATCTCCTCCTCGGCGACGACGGATTCGGCGCCGAAGTGGTGCGGCGATTTCCAGTTGCCGAGCTCCCTCCGCAAACCGAGTTGCTGGAAGTCGGGACCGGCGGGTTCGACCTCGTCCTCAAACTGATGGACAAATACGACCGACTCATCTTCGTCGATGCCGTGAAGCGCAACAACGAACCGGGAACGCTGTACGTCTTCGATCCCACCTGCGACCGTCACCACGCGCTGGCCAGCGAGCGCATCGATCCGCATTTCACCGAACCGTCCCGGGCCATGGAAATGGCGCGCAGGCTGGATGTTTTGCCCGCCGGTTTGATGTTCATCGGCTGTGAGCCCCTCGACTGCGAGCTGCGCCTGGGGCTGAGCGAGAAAGTGGAAGCAGCAGTCCCGAACGCCATCCGTGAGATCCAGAATCTGGTAGGTGCCTATGCAGCTCAGTGAGCTCGATACCCTCATGAAGGATTTCGAAGGCGCGCCCAACGCAGAGCGCCAGACCGCATTCAAAACCCTCGGACCCCTGCTGGAGCTCCACCGCGAAGCGCTGCAGCGAATCGTCAGCGTCCTCAAGGAGAACGGTCAGGAACATCTGTTGAAGCTGGTTGCCCGCGATCCGCTCGTCGATGTCCTCCTTCGAGGCTACGGGCTGGTCGAGGTGGATCTCACCGCCAGAGTGGAAGCCGCCCTCGAACTCTCCCGTCCCGGGATCCAGAGCCACGGAGGGGACGTTCACCTGATCGAGGTGCGGAATTACGTCGCCGTGCTGGAGATGACCGGCTCCTGTCATGGCTGCGCTTCCTCCCTGATCACGCTCAAGCGCGGAATCGAAAAGAATCTCTACGAACAGGTGCCCGAACTTCGAGCCATCGAGGTGGTCGGTCTGACCGGCGCATCCCAGCAACCCGATCCCCGAAAGTGGATCCCGCTCGTTCACGCCTTCGAGCTGAAGGAAGGCGAATGGGTCAAGGTCGAAGGGTTCGATGAGCAGCTTCTGGTCTGCACCCTCGACGATCGCCCGTTCGTCTTCCGCAACGAGTGTCCTGCCGGCGGCGGAACGCTCGAGGATGCCGTCTATCACCAGCTTTTTGTGGAGTGTCCGTGCCACGGCCACAAGTTCGACCTGCGCACCGGGAACTGCTCGACCGATCCATCGCTGCACCTCGTGGTCTACCCCGCGACCATCGACGACGCCGTGATCAAGATCGCCATGAGCGAGCCACCAGCGCAGTCGGCTTCGCAGTAGCACTACAAACAACCATGACCGACCTTCTCCGAGCCCAGGACGAGATCCTCCAGATGATGTTCTGGATGCGGGGCGAGCACCTCGGCGACTCCGTCTCGCCCGAGCAGCTCAACCGCTTTCTCAAGCTCGATGCGCAGGAAATGGACGCCGCGCTCGAGCGACTGGTGGGACGCACGCTGCTCGTCGCCAGCGGCGACACTTTCCGTCTGACCGAGCGCGGCATCGAGGAAGGGAAGCGCCGCTTCATGGACGAGTTTTCGACGGTGCTGGGCAAAGAGACACACCTCGCCTGCAGCGATCCGCTCTGCGGCTGCAGCAACGAAAGCTTCGACGGCGTGTGTACCTCGCTGCTACCCGAGGCGTGAGACGCCTTCGTAGCGCCGGCATCCTTGCCGGCCGGTCCGCCGGCTTCCAGGTCTGCTCTGATGGAATCAAAGGGCAGGAACCTCAAATCTGTCCGTGATCAGCCCGCGCCAGCGGGCGCAAGAATGTAGCCCCCGGCGCCAGCCGGGGGATTGCGGAACCCAGTCAGAAGTGAGCC
>JBKJQB010000333.1:0-9875 GCA_046594105.1 Thermoanaerobaculia bacterium | reverse complement strand
TCGAAGATCGAGGCGGATGCCTACGTCTTCGCCTGCGGACCGTGGCTGGGCCGGCTCTTCCCGCAGGTGCTCAGCGAATGGATCCGCCCCACCCGGCAGGAGGTTTACTACTTCGGAACGCCGCCCGGATCGCAGCGCTACCTTCCCAGTCATTTCCCGGTCTGGATCGATTTCGGCGAGCGCATCGTCTACGGCATCCCCGACCTTCGCGGCCGCGGATTCAAGCTGGCCGACGACACACGCGGAGTGACGTTCGACCCCACCAGTGGCCAGCGCACCGCCAGCAAGGAGGGACTGGTGCACGCGCGCAAACTGCTGGCGGAGCGTTTTCCGGAGATCGCCAAAGCTCCCCTCCTGGCCGCCGAAGTCTGCCAGTACGAGAACAGTCCCGACGGCCACCTGATCATCGACAAGCATCCCCAGGCGAGCAATGTCTGGTTCGCCGGCGGCGGCTCCGGTCACGGCTTCAAGCTCTCCCCTGCCGTGGGACTAATGGTCGCGGAGCAGGTGCTCTCCGGAAAAGAGGTACCCGCCCTGTTCCGTCTCAATCCGGCGCGGGCGAAAAAACCCTCCACCCAATTCGACGACAAGAGCCCCTCGAAGCACGACTGAGCCGCATCGCGCACTGCAACCGGTGCCATGGGTGGAGGCGAACCGCCCGTTGATCAAACGCTGCCATTGCGCAGGAAGCGATGCCCAGGGCGATCTGCGTTCGCGCTTTCAGCTCTTCTTCCGACCGGCCATGTCGAAGCCCACCGCCGCCACCAGCACCGCTCCTTTGATGATGTACTGCGTGGCGTTCTCCACGCTGAGGAGTGACATGCCGTTGTCGAGGCTGGCCATCACCAGTGCGCCGAGCAGCGCGCCGGACACTTTGCCGCGACCGCCCATCAGGCTGGTGCCGCCGATGACGCAGGCGGCGATGGCGTCGAGCTCCATCAGCGTCCCGGCGTCAGGAGATGCACTGCCGACCCGTCCTGTATGCAGCAGCGAGGCGAGACCGACCAGCCCGCCGAGGAGCGCGAAAGCCGAGAGAATGTGCTTGCGCGAGTTGACGCCGGAGAGCCGCGCCGCATCAGGATTGCTGCCGATGGCATACAGGTAACGGCCGAACGTCGTGTTCTGCGTCAGGAAATGGCCGGCCACCGCCACGGCCAGCAGAACGATGACCGGCAGCGGAACTCCTCCCTGAACATTCATGGCGTAAACGAATACAACGATGAGCACGGAAGGAACCACGATCCGCGCGACGGTGGACGTCACACTGGCAGCCGCCAGTTCGTGACGACGGCGGGCGCGCTGGCGCCTGAAGGTGAGCCAGATCAGCGAAGCGATGGCGATCGCCGCCAGCACCAGACCCGACGCCGGTGTGATCAAGGCCACTCCAAGCTGCCGGAACACCGGCAGCCGGACAGGAATGGTCTCCCCTTTGCTCAAGTAAAGGATGACGCCGCGCCAGGTCAGCAACCCTCCCAGCGTCACGATGAACGAGGGGATGCTGGCGTACGCCACCAGCCCTCCCTGAAATGCTCCCACCGCGATGCCGATGAGGATCGCCGAAGCGAACGACGGCAGCAGGCCCCAGCCCTGAGTCATCGCAGCGATCCCACCAGCGAGCCCCACCACCGACCCCACCGACAGATCGATCTGCCGGGCCACGATCACGAACAGCATGCCCACGGCCAGCACGCCGGTCACCGACATCTGTTTGAGCAGGTTCGCCAGATTCACCGGATGGAGAAACAGCCCATACGGATACAGCTCGCTCCTGGTGTTCCATTGGAAGAACAGCCAGATGACGACGAGCGCGAACACCATGGTGTACGCGCGCAGCGCGGAGGACGGCACGCGCCACCGGCCCAGGCGCGCCTCTCCCGGTTCAGGACTCAACTGGCCGGCGTTCTCGTCAAGCTCGGTGGGCATCATCAGATCCTCTCAGGCGGCCTGTCCCGTTGCGCAGGCCATGATGGTTTCTGCGGTGGCCGTTTCCCGTTCGAACTCACCGGTCGCTCTGCCTTCATGCAGCACCAGGATGCGGTCGGACAGACCAAGAATCTCCGGCAGCTCTGAGGAGACCAGCACGATGGCCAGCCCTTCGGAAGCCAGTCGATCGATCTGCTGATAGATCTCCTGCTTCGCGCCGACATCGATGCCGCGCGTCGGCTCATCGAGAAACAGGACTCTCGGTTCCGTCAGCAGCCACTTGGCCACCACGACTTTCTGCTGACCGCCACCGGAAAGCGTGCCGGCGATGGTCAGCACCGAGTTGGCCTTGATCCTCAGTTCTCTCATCCAGTGCTGACCGGCCGCAGTCTCGGCGTCCACGTCGGTCACCACCGCTCCCGACAGCCGTTTCAGCGCGGCCAGAGTGAGGTTGTCGACGATGGTCTGATCCAGCAGCAAGCCGAATCGCTTCCGGTCCTCGGTGACGAATCCGATCCCTGCGGCGATGGCGTCCGAGGGCTGATTGATGATCACCGCGTTCCCGGCCACGAAGAACTGGCCCGCCGATCGGCCGGGATGCGCGCCGAACATGGCCATCATCAGCTCGCTGCGCCCCGCCCCAACCAGTCCGGCGATGCCGAAGACTTCGCCGCGCCGGACGGCGAAGCTCACGTCGTCGACGAAGAGTTTTCCCGGCACGTTCGGGTCGCGCACGGTCACTCCCCGCGCTTCGAAAACGACTTCCTGCGGGGCATGACGGGTGGAGGGGAACATCTCCGACATCTCCCTCCCCACCATGCGCGAGATCAGCCGCTGGGTATCGAACGCCGAGGTGGCCTCGGTGCTGACGGTCTTCCCATCGCGGAGCACCGTGATGCGGTCGGAGAGGCTGAGCACCTCGTTGAGCTTGTGCGAGATGTAGATCATCCCTCCGCCGCTGTCGCGCAGCCGCCGGAGGATGACGAAGAGCACCGCTGCTTCCGAATCGGTCAAGGCGGCGGTGGGCTCGTCGAGCACCAGGATGCGGGCGTTGCGCGCCAGCGCTTTGGCAATTTCCACCAGGTGCTGCTGGCCGATGCCGAGGAATTCGACGGGCAGTCGCGGATCGAGCTTGAGGTGCAGCTCCTCGAGAACGCGCTGGGCCCTGCTGTAGAGCTCCTCGGTCTGGATGATTCCCATCCGGCGCGGCTCGCGGCCGAGAAAAATGTTTTCGGCAATGGTGAACTCAGGGATGAGCGAGAGCTCCTGATGGACCACGGCGATGCCGGCATCCTCCGAAGCGCGGACGCTGCCGAAGCGAGCGGTCTGGTCGCCCAAAAGAATCTCCCCTTCGTAATCCCCGTGCGGGAACACGCCGCCCAGCACATTCATCAGGGTCGACTTGCCGGCGCCGTTCTCGCCGACCAGGGCGTGGATCTCACCGGGATGCAGGTCGAACGAGACACGGTCCAGCGCGAGCACGCCGGGAAAGCGCTTGGAGATGTTGCGCATCTCCAGAAGAGGCGCGGACATGGTCAGTGACCTCGTCGGCCTTTAGTGACCGTAGATGTCCTCGCGGGAGTGATAGCCGTCCTTGATGATGGTCGCGTCGAGATTGCTCTTATCGACCGAGACGGGCGCGATCAGGATCGCCGGAACATCTTTCTTTCCGTTGTTGATCTTGTCGTGCGTCTCCACCGGTTCCTTGCGCGCGAGCTTGATCGCCGCATCGACGGCGCCGAACGCCAGCGGCTGGATGGCCTTGTAGACGGTCATGGTCTGGGTGCCCTTCACGATTCGCTGCACGGCATCCTTCTGGGCATCCTGTCCGGTGACCAGGACTTTACCGGCCAGGCCTGCCGCTTCCAGAGCGGAGATGGCACCGCCGGCGGTGCCGTCGTTCGAAGCCACGATGGCCTGGATCTTGTTGCCGGTCTTGGTCAGAGCGTCTTCGGTCAGCCGGAGGGCCTCTTCCGCCTTCCATTCGCGAGCGAACTGGTTGGAGATGATCTTGATGTCTCCGCGGTCGATGGCCGGCTTGAGGATGGTCATCTGCCCCTTGCGCAGCAGCAATGCGTTGAAGTCCGTCGGCGCGCCGCCGATCAGGACGTAGTTGCCTTTCGGCACGTGCTTCAGCGCGTAGTCCGCCTGCATCTCCCCCATCTTCTCGACCTGATGGGACAGGTAGAGGTCCACGTCGGCGTTGCGGATCAGACGGTCGTAGGAGATGACCGGCACGCCCTTACGATGCGCCGCTTCGACGATCGACGCGGCGATCTCCCCGTTGTGGGGCGCCACGATCAGTACGTCGATCCCTTTGGTCAACATGTTGTCGGCCTGCTTGGTCTGCACGGCGTCGTCGCCGTTGGCCACCTGAACGTCGAGCACCGCGCCGACCTCTTTGGCCCTCTGCTCCACCAGGCGCTTGTCGCGCTGCCAGCGCTCTTCCTTGAGGGTGTCCATGGAAAAGCCGATGCGGACCGCCCCGCTGTGCGGCGCGCTGGTCGCGGTTGTGGTGGTGCTCGAAGTCTCCTGCGTCTTCACGCAGGCTGCCACCATCAGGATGCACAAGGCGCGCAGCGCCAATCCGGACACTTGCTTCATCGATCTCTCCCTCTGGTGATTGCCTCGTGCTTGTACCAAATGATCTTCTTGAAGTCGAGCACGCGCGATTTTCGAAATTCTATCAAGCATCATTCTGCTCCTGGATGCAGAATGGCGGGATGACTTCCCGCCGGCTGCTCTCCCCCATGGCCATGGCTGTGCTCCTGTTGGCCTGTCACTCCGCGTCGGGAGTCGATGGCCGCATCCGTGCCGCGCGCCCCGTCCCCGTGCCGCCGGCAGTGCAGTGGAATCACGAATGGGCCCGCGGCGCCGTCTTCTACGAGATCTTCGTGCGCAGCTTCTCCGACTCCAACGGCGACGGGATCGGCGACTTCAACGGGCTCACCGCCAAACTCGATACTCTCAACGACGGCGACCCTGCCACCACCACCGACCTCGGCATCGACGCCATCTGGCTGATGCCGGTGTTCCAGTCCCCGAGCTATCACGGCTACGACACCGTCGACTACCAGACCATCGAGCAGGACTACGGCACCAACGCCGACTTTCAGCGCTTCCTGGAGGCGGCGCACAAGCGCGGAATCCGGGTCATCCTCGATCTGGTGATGAATCACACCAGCTCCGAGAGTCCCTGGTTCCTCGACTCGGCCTCCTCACCCGCTGCGGCGAAGCGCAACTGGTACGTCTGGAGCGCCACCGATCCGGGATGGAGGCAGCCCTGGGGCGGCGATCCCTCCTGGCATCCCCGCAACGGATCGTTTTACTACGGCGTCTTCTGGAGCGGCATGCCCGACCTCAACTACCGCACGCCGGAAGTGAAAGCGGAGATGTTCCGCATCGCCCGCTACTGGCTGTCGCAGGGCGTCGACGGCTTCCGGCTCGATGCCACTCGCTATCTGGTAGAAACCGGACCGGGTCCCGGGCAGGCGGACATTGCAGAGACCCATCAGCTCCTCAAAGAGTTTGCCGCCGATGTGCGCGCCACCAGAGCGGACGCGGTTCTGGTCGCCGAAAACACCACCGACACCGCCGCTCTCGCCAGGTACTACGGCTCGACCACCACCATCCGCGGTGGCGATGAAATGCCGATGAACTTCAACTTCCCTCTGGCCTCGGCAGTTTTGGAAAGTGTGAAGAGTGGCAACGCCAGCCGGATCCGCTCGACGCTGCGCGACGTCATCAACGCCTATCCCCGCGGCATCATCGATGCGCCCTTCCTGACCAATCACGATCAGACACGGCTGGCCACCGTCCTGTCGAACGACGCCGGCAAGCTCCGAAACGCTGCGGCCATCCTGCTCACTCTCCCGGGCGCGCCGTTCCTCTACTACGGTGAAGAAGTGGGCCTGCAGAACGGACCGACCTCCGCCGATGAGTCGAAAAGGACGCCGATGCCCTGGAACTCGTCCGGCGGATTCACCAGCGGCGCTCCCTGGCACGCGTACGCGCCGGGGCTGGCCATCAACAACGTCGCTTCACAAGTTGGCGACCCCCGATCGCTGCTCTCGCATTACCGCAAGTGGATCGCCGCACGGAAGAGTTCCGCCGCCCTTCTCCGCGGCGAGATGACCCTGGTGGAAACCGGCTCGCAGACTCTGGCTTTCCTCCGCCAGACGGCGGAGGAGCGAGTGCTGGTCGTACACAACGTCAGCGACTCGATGGCCAGCACCGGCGTGATGGCCGTCGACGCCGCCGGCTTCGAAGTGCTGAGCGCGGACGGCGGGGTTGCCCTACCGAGTGGCATCCGCGGGTCATGGAGCCTCTCTCTTCCGGCCCGCAGCAGCGGTATCTGGCGGCTCCGGTAGGAAGTTGCTGAACCCCGCAAAATGACCAGCCTCACACCGTTGCACAACCGTGACATCAGGTCACCCCGGGTCTATACTCGCGCGAAAATCCCCCTTGAAGGTCTATGGCAACTCTCTGCACGGCACCCCCACCAAAGGAGCAAGCATGACCAGACTGGTTCGATCGAGAATTTTTCCGGCGGCTGCGTTTGCATTTGTTTTCGTGATGCTCACCGCGATTCCCGCAGCGGCTCAGAGCACCGCCCGCATTGATGGCACCGTGACCGACAACACCGGCAGCGCGGTCCCCGGTGCTACCGTCACCGCCACCAACGTGGGCACCAACGGAACGCGCGTGGCCATCACCGACAGCAAGGGCTCGTACACGCTCACGCCGCTGCCGGTCGGCAACTACCGCGTTCAGGTTGAGCTGTCCGGGTTCAAAGTCAGCAGCACCCGGGCGACTTTGAACGTCAACCAGGTGGCTCGCATCGACTTCAAGCTCGAGGTCGGCGGGGTCGGCGAAACGGTGACGGTGACCGCTGCTGCACCGCTCATCGAAAAGAGCACTTCCCAGATCTCCACACTGATCGACGCCAAAATGGTGGAGGATCTGCCGCTCAACGGCCGCAATTTCACGCAGCTGGCCACGCTGGCCCCCGGCGTGAACCGCGGCATTCCCGGCAGCAACTCTTCCGGCGGCGGCTCGGGCACCGACGCGGAGACCTTCCGCTACTCGGAGTTCGGTGGCGCCGCGCTCTCGATCAACGGACTGCGCGAACAGTTCAACAACTACATGATCGACGGCATCGACAACAACGAGTCCCTGGTCAACTCCATCGCCTACCTCCCTTCACCGGACGCCATCCAGGAGTTCGCCGTGATCACCACCAACGCACCGGCGGAGTTCGGCCGGGCCGGCGGTGGCGTCCAGACCATCGTGATCAAGAGCGGCACCAACATGCTCCACGGAAGCGCCAACTATTTCGTTCGGCCCAAGAGTCTGGCTTCCACTCCGGAGTTCGCCAAGGAGAAGCCGGACTTCAAAAACGACGACTTCGGAGCGACGCTGGGCGGTCCGATCCTGAGGGACCGCACCTTCTTCTTCGGTAGCTACCATGGCCTGCGCAACTCCATCCCCGTCGAGGCGGGCAATCGGGTGACCGTTCCGACGGAGAAGATGCGGAATGGCGACTTCTCCGAGTTGCTCAATCCTGCCACCAGCGGGCTCTCAGATAAGGTCATCATCTATGACCCGCTGACCGGTGTGCCCTTCGCCGGAAACATCATTCCTTCGAACCGCATCAATCCCGTCGGCCAGAAATATCTCAACCTCTTCCCGAAGCCGGACGGCCCGGGAGTGACGCACAACTACCTCACGCACCGGCAGAAGAAAAGCACCTACAACGACTTCGACGGGCGCTTCGATCATCACATCGCCGCCGGCGACCAGCTCTTCTTCAGCGGCAGCCACTGGGACGACCGGTTCGCCGACCCGGGACGCATCCCCGGCTTCCAGGCCGGCTTCGGCGCCGGCACGTCGCAGAACAAGGGCTACACCACGCGACTCGGTGAAACACACATCTTCAACAACGACCTGATCAACGAACTGCGTGTCGGCTTCACCAACTTTCAGTTCGCCTTCCTGCCGGTCGGCTTCGGCACCGATCAGAATGCGGCCATCGGGATCCCCGGACCAGGCGGCATCACCGTGGCCAACGGCATCTCGCTCATCGGCGGCGGCAACGGCACGTTCATCGAGTATCTCGGAGACTTCGGGCAGTACCGCATCAAGCAGCGGACCATCCAGCTGTCGGACTCCGTGACCTGGCTGACCGGGAGCCACTCTTTCAAATTCGGCGGCACGGCCATGCGCCGCAACCTGGCGCAGGAGCGCTCCCGCTTCGGCAAGGGCTTCTATTTCTTCCGCGACGGATTCGGCTTCTCTCCCGGCTTCAGCGGCTACGAAGTGGCCGACATGCTGGTGGGAACCACCGACTTCACGGCCACCGGCGTGCCGGGATACGTCCCCCGCAATGCCATCAGCTGGGAGAATGCGGTGTTCGCACAGGATGACTGGCGGGTCACTCCCAACCTCACTCTCAACCTCGGATTGCGTTACGACCTGCTCACTCCGTACTACGAAGAGAACAACATTCTGGCCAACTACGACCCGGCCACGCAGAAGCTGGTGATTCCGAACCAGAACGGCGCGTCGCGCTCGACTCTGGACACCGATCGCAACAACTTCGGCCCTCGCCTCGGGTTCAACTATCTGATCAACGAGAAGACCGCCTTCCGCGGCGGCTACGGCATCTTCTACTCGCTCGACCGCGGCGGCATCGATAGCCAGCTCACCGAGAATCCGCCGGGGGTGGTCACCGAGTTCCGCTTCGGCGGCGATCCCGGTGCGAAAGTCAAGATCTCCGACCCCATCGCCCTGCCCACTCCGGTCAATGCGCAGAGCCCGAACCTGCCGCTCGGCTCCGGCCTCGTCTACATCCCGCGCAATTCCAAGAACACCGAGGTGCAGCAGTTCAGCCTCGGCGTGCAGCGCGAACTGTTCAGCGATACCTCGCTGCTGGTGGCCTACGTTGGCACGCGAGCCAAGAACCTGGCAACGCAGCTGAGCTCCGCCGGCTTCGGCGGCGGCGTAGCCTCACGCCTGACGACCATCCAGTACATCGGGAAGTCGACCTACGACGCGCTGCAGGCCACTGCGCGCCGTCGTGAGTCGTACGGCCTTTCGTACCTGGCCTCCTACACCCTGGGCAAATCGCGCAACAGCGGGCCGGGCTTCTTCCCTGGCAATCCCTCGCGTGGAGGATCGGTAACCGACCCCAATTGCACCCAGTTCGGCAAGTCCTGCAACCTTGGTCTGGACGAGGGTCCGGCTGACTTCGACGCCCGTCATCGCCTGACCGTGGCAGCCACCTACGAGCTTCCCTTCGCACGCACCAATGCCCTCCTCGGCGGCTGGAGCGTCAATTCGGTGCTGACCCTGCAGTCGGGCACGCCGTTCACCGTTTATGACCGCAACGGCAAGCGCGCTGATCAGATCGGCAATCCCAACAGCGGCCCGAAGAATGTTCGTCAGTGGTTCAACACCTCCGCCTTCAAACCGGCGGCAGGAGCGCAGGGTACAGAAGAGCGCAATGCGGTGCGCGGTCCGGGCACCCGGATCCTGGATCTCTCGCTGTTCAAGACCTTCAACTTCCTCGATGCCAATGCCATTCAGTTCCGCCTCGAGGGTTTCAACGTGCTGAATACGGCGCAATACAACCAGCCGAACAACCAGGTGGGCGACTCAAACTTCGGAAAGATCACCGGCACGCGACTGAACTCCGAGCGGCAGGTCCAGCTCGCGGCACGGTACATCTTCTAGCGCACGCTCTGACCAAGCGGCGTGGACGGCAACGTCCGCGGCAGAAAAACGCCGGCCTTGGGGCCGGCGTTTTTTTGTTTGTCATCTTCCGCCGGAAGCCTTTCGGAACGCCGAAAGCCTTTCGTAGCGCCGGCATCCTGCCGGCGGGTGCTCGCCAGGCAACCCCTCCTCAAGGCGGTGCGCCGATGATGGCGTGATGAACGATCTCGTCATCCTGA
>JBKJQB010000080.1:0-3552 GCA_046594105.1 Thermoanaerobaculia bacterium | reverse complement strand
GTGGCCTGCTCGCGCGTGGCGCGATTGATCTCGGAGATGTGATCCGACATCCGGGAGGTGACCTCGTGCAGATGGCGGCTGGCCTGCTCCTGATCGCGCAGACCGCGGGACATCGCCGTGGCCATCTCATACGACTGTCCGGAGCTGCTGACGATCTTCGCCAGCGACGACGAAGCCTCCTGCGCCAGGCGGACGTTCTGCTCGACCCGCTGGACGCCTTCCTGAATCTTGGCCACGGCCTGCCGGGATCCGCTCTGCACCGCTTTGACGATGGCGCTAATTTCCTTGGTCGAGCCACGGGTGCGTTCGGCCAGCTGACGGATCTCGTCGGCCACCACGGTGAAGCCCACTCCATGCTCGCCGGCCTGCGCGGCGATGATGGCCGCGTTGAGCGCCAGCAGATTGGTGCGGCTGGTGATGTCCTCGATCACCGTGAGAATCTGATTGATCTGGCCGACGCTGGCCTGGAGCGTCTCCAGGGTCGCGGCGGTGCTGTTGGTGACATCGCGGGAGATGTTGATCCCCTCCACCGTTTTGGCCACCGCACCACCACCCGCCTCCGCATCCTCACGCACTTGTCGCGACAGGTCTGCCGTCGACTGCGCCGACGAGCGCAGCTCGGCCACCGTGGAATCCATCTCCGACACATATGACAGCACGTCATCGCTGATGCCCGCCAGCACCTCGGTTCGCTGCGAGGTCTCGCGCATCGCGGCATTCATCTCGGTAGAGGACGACGACGTCTTCTCCACCGACTGAAAGAGGTGATCGGTGCTGCGGGCAACCTGTTCTGCCGATGCCTGCAACTCCAGCGCGCGACTGGACGCGTCCTGCGTCAGTTCGGCAACGCCCTCCGCGGCGGCCAGCACGCTGCCGATGCCTCCCCGCACGTTCTCCACCGCCAGCGAGGAGCTCTCCGTGAGAGCGGTCTGGTCCCGCGCCCGGAGGAGAAGCGATTCCGTCCCGCCGGTGATCACACGCACGCCGTCGGTGATGGTCGCGCCGCTGCCGCCGACACGCCCGAGGAGCCTGCGCAGGTTCGCCCGGGTCTCCCCGAAGCTGCTGCCCAGCTGTCCCACTTCGTCGTCCGAGAAGATCTTCGGCTCGGCGTTGAAGTTGCCCTCGGCCATCTCCGATGCCAGCGACTGGAGCGCGCGCACCGGCCGGGCCACGTCGCGGGACAGGAAAATCGCCGCGGCGATGAAAGCGGCCATGGTGATCAGCGTGATGATCGTCGTATAGAAGGTGATCTGCAGCGGGATGTTTTTGTAGGGGGTCCAGGGCACAGCCATCACCAGGATCGATCCGTCTTTGAGGCGGTCGAACTTGCAGACGTGAGGCGAAACGAACGAGGTGCTGTCACCCTTGCCGATCATGCGGATGGCCGAGACTTCCTCGGGCGTGAGCGATTCGGACGAGCTGCTGTGCACCTCGCCGTTCTTGTTGATCAGATGGATGCTGTGATCCGCCGGCACGTACGATCGCAGCGTGTCGACCAGTGACGGATCGATGTGAGCAGAAAGATTTGCGCTCTCTTCCAGCCGGTCGAAACGATCCGACGAGGAGGTGATGGCCAGCTCCTCGAGAGTCGTGGAAACGCGCGACGAGACCAGCAGGACCAGCGCGGCTGCCGAGATCAGAAAGCATCCCACGAAGACGATGACGATCTTGCGGCCAAGGGGGAAGTCCCGCCCCGTGTAGCGGAGCGTGCGGGCCGACTCGGTTTCCCTCAGCAGCAGATGCTTGCCGGCGGCATACGCCCAGATGATCGATGGAAACGCGGCGATCATCGCAGCCACCAGGAAGTAGCTGAAGAAAAGGCCTGAGCGCATGACCAGCAGCGTGGCCAGGATCGAAAAGAGAATGCTCCCGGCCGCCCACAGCTTCACCGCCAGAGAAATGGTGTGCTGGAGGCACTGGGAGGCCAGATCGGAAACGTCCTCTCCTCGGGCCACCGCTTCGTGAACGGCAGCGGCTCGCGGGCCGATGCCTGCCGAGTACAGCGCCGCCCCCGCCAGAAAGAACAGAGCGAACAGTCCGAGGATGGTCCACATCGTTCCCGAGGTCATGCGAACCAGCTGGCTGAGAAAGAGGAAGGAGAGCGGCCCGGTCACGATTGCGGGCGGGACGAGTAGCCCGAGAAGATATCTGCGAGAGAACGTTAGGGGGGCCGCCACTGGCGCGATTATCCTTCTCGAGAGGGTGGAGCGCAATGCACCCGCGCTCTGTCCCGCCCTTCTAAGAAACTGTTAAATAGCGGCTTCGCACGCCCTCCCCGACGAGAGTCCTTCTCCCCGCTGCGGTGTATAGACCATAGACATCCTGGACAGGTGTCCCTGGACATCCTGGACAGGTTAATGAAGGTCAATCTCGACCATCTTCTGATGACAAAAGAAGACAGCAAACAGGGATGGAGTGGTGGTGGAACGGACGGCGACGGGAAGGCCGGCGCAGGCGCGGCTGACGCGGATGGAGCGGTTACGAAAAGAGATCTTCCCATTGCCATCAACCTTGCGGACGATGTCGGTGGAGGCGTACTCGATCGACGGAAGGCTATCGGGCATCGAGCGTGGGCTGAGTTGATAACGATCTGCCGGAGTCTTCATCCCCAGACTTTCGTGAGGGCGCTCGAGGTTGTACCGATCACGCCAGACATCGAATCCCTCCTGAGCGGCCCCGAGATCGCGGAAGGCCACGTAGCGGAGCAACTCGTCATCGAGTGAGCGGTGAAAGCGCTCGTCCTTGCCTTGGGTTTGAGGGTGGAACGGACGTGAATGGGACACGCTCACGCCGAGTCGGATAAGCCACACCCCAAGCCTGGTCAGGTGGGATCCACCATCGTCACCCCAGGGAGACCCGTTGTCGACGGTGAACCGCCAGGGCAGGCCATAGCGACGGAACACGTCGATGAGGGCCTTCTGCACGGTCTCGGTGGTCTGATTGGCACAAGCTCGCAGGCACAGCGAGAAGCGTGAGTGATCATCGACGATCGTGAGCGGGTTGCACCGCTGGGTTCCAGCCATGAACCAGCCCTTGAAGTCCATCTGCCACAGATCGTTTGGTGTTGGATGTTCGAAGCGCTGCCAGGCGGTGTGCTTGAGCGCATCCTCAGACGTGATTCGTCCGTGTCGTTTGAGGATGTTGTTGATCGTCTGCGGTGGAGGAGCGTTCTCCACCCCGAGGTTCTTCAGCCGTACTGCCAACTTCCGACCTCCCCAGTGAGTCTCATCGCGAAGATCGAGCACCCGTTTTTCCATCTCGGCCGAGGTGCGTGTCGGCGAGGAAGCCGGTCGGCGAGAACGCTCCTGCAACCCCTCCTCCCCCTTCTGATCGAACCGCCGCAACCATTCATATCCCGTGGTAGGGCTGATCCCGAACCGTCGACAAAGGGCACGCATGTTCCACTTCGTCGCACCCGCGGCTAGCTTGACGAACTCTCGCTTGGCATCCATGGAATCTCTCCCAAAGGGCATCTCATCACCTCCACGTCTGGTGATGACAAGTGTCCAGGATGTCCTGGGACAAGTGTTCAGGATGTCATGGGTCTATACA
>JBKJQB010000267.1:0-3732 GCA_046594105.1 Thermoanaerobaculia bacterium | reverse complement strand
TGCCCCAGGTACCATTTTCAAAAGCCGCCAGCGCTGCTTCTGCCGCATCGAGTGTGGGTGCACGATAGATCGCCTTGAGCTCAAGTCCCACCTTTTTGCGGTCCTGCCACGAAACATACGAGAGACTCTGTCGCACGAGGTGCACGACGCAGTGATGTATCTGCGCTTGAGGAAAGACGGTGTTGACCGCTTCCGGGAACCCCTTGAGACCGTCGATCATTGCGATCAATATGTCCTCCACTCCCCGCGCCTTTAGTTCAGACATCACTCGTAGCCAGAATGCAGCTCCCTCAGTCTGCTGAATCCAGAATCCAAGCACTTCTTTCTTGCCTTCCCGGCTGATCCCAAGAGCAAGATAGACCGCCTTGTTTCTCACCACTCCTTCGTCCCTGATCTTCACTCTCATGGCGTCGAAGATCACTACCGGATAAATCGGCTCGAGCGGACGCTGTTGCCACTGTGTTACTTCATCCAGCACTTCATCGGTGATCTGGCTGATGAGATCAGCCGACACCGGCACCTGGTAGTGATCCTCTAGAAAGCCGCGGATCTCGCGCACGGAAACACCGCGAGCGTAGAGGCCCAGTACTTTGTCGTCGAATCCTGTGAAACGTCTCAAGCCCTTGGGGACAAACCTGGGCTCGAAGCTGCTCTCTCTGTCACGCGGGATGTCGAGCGGTACTTCACCGTTATCAGTCTTGATCGTCTTCGGAGTCGTGCCGTTACGGTGATTGCGCTGCCCCTTTGGCTTCTCCTCACCGCGCCCGTATCCCAGGTTATCCGTCAGCTCGGCTGAAAGAATCCGTTCGATTACAGCTTTCCTCAGCTGCTTGAAAACCGCCTCGAACTCTTCGTGCGTCGGCGCCAAGCCGAGCTTTTCTTCCAGCGGCTCAAGATCAAACGCCGGCGGCTCTTTCTTCTTCCTTCGCTTCGCTGGCGGCGTTTCGTTTACCCCGCCAGCTGCCGCTTTCCTGCTCATGGTCTTTCTGGTCATACCACCCTCCTTCAGGGTTAAGATATGACCTCACACACAAAATTCCTGACAGGCCCCACACCGACGGCGACATGTTTCTGCTCTCTGAGAGCGCAACGATTCAGCGTCCCGAGTTGATAACCCCATTGTTTATTTTTCCGCTGTTTCTCGGTCTCTTCGGTCTCTCCAGACTAGCCGTTGCGGTTCCGCTTCCCCCTAGATCCTTTCTCAGTATTCTCACCCCGTCGCTGACGGGCCGCTGACGGGTAGGTAATAGACTCAATCTTCGGCGGAAGCGGTCCGCCCAAGCGGAGCGAAGGCGGGGCTCGGGAGAAATTCCGGGCCCCGCTTCTGCATTTGGAGGAAAATCGCTCCACCTGATGGCCCCATTCCTGTATTTTTAGTGAAATCTTTCACAAGGGAGAACACGGAGTGAAGATCGCCGTGTGCATCAAGCGCGTTCCAGACATGGACGTGCGTTTCAAAATCGCTGCCGACGGAACCTCGCTCGACGAGACCGGCGTCAAATTCGACCTCAACGACTTCGACGCATGGGCCGTCGAAGCCGCGCTCCAATTGAAGGAAAAGGCTGGCTCGGGTGAAGTTGTGGTTCTCTGCCTGGGTCCGAACACCGTTCAGGAAACTCTTCGGAAAGCTCTCAGTATGGGCGCCGACCGGGCAATTCATCTTCAGGCAGACAAGATTCCATTCGACGGCTTCGCGATTGCCAGTGCCATCGCGGCCGAGCTGAAGGACGGTGGCTATGACCTGATTCTCTTTGGCAAGCTTGCACCCGACTCATCGAACGGCGTAACTGGAACGATCGTAGCGGAGCTGCTCGATCTACCATGCGTCACCGCGATCTCGAGACTCGACATCGCCGATGGAAAGGGAACAGCAAAGCGTGAGCTCGAAGGGGCCCAGGAAATCGTTGAATTCCCGCTGCCGGCCGTTTTGACGATCGACGAAGGCCTGAACCAGGCTCGATATCCGTCGCTCAAGGGGATCATGGCGGCGAAAAAGAAACCACTCGAATCAAAGCCGGCTGCGCTTGGCGAGCCGACCGTCAAAATCGAAAAGCTCGATCTCCCGCCCGAACGAGCAGCCGGTCGCATCGTCGGCGAAGGAGCCGCGGCCGTGCCTGAGCTGATTCGACTACTCCAGACCGAAGCGAAGGTTCTCTGATGGCAAATATTTTTGCATTCACTGAAGCGCGAAACGGAGAGCTTCGCAAAGTCGCTCTCGAAACTGTCACAGCCGCACGAAAGCTTGCTGACGCAACTGGCGGCCAGGTTCATGCCCTTCTCGTCGGTGCGCCGGGAATAGCGTCGAAGGCGGATCAGCTCGCACAACACGGCGCCGGTGTGGTTCTTGTCTGCGAACACGCCGGCTTCACTCAGTACAATCCCGAAGCGACATCCGCCCTCGCAGCCGATCGAATCAAG
Source organism: Thermoanaerobaculia bacterium (assembly GCA_046594105.1). Lineage (GTDB taxonomy): Bacteria > Acidobacteriota > Thermoanaerobaculia > Gp7-AA8 > Gp7-AA8 > JBDSGC01. The sequence continues at coordinate 1,314 of JBKJQB010000267.1, read as the reverse complement.
GCAGGCGGATTCCGCGCTGCACTCTTCAGCACGTCGGCGCAGGGACGCGACCTGGCTCCCCGCGTCGCCGGGAAGCTTCACATCGGACTCGTCACTGACGTCACGGCTGTCGAGCTGTCTGGTGACACGTTCACCGCGAAGCACCCGATCAACATCGGGAAAGTCATCTCGACAGTGACAATCGCGGGAACGCCCGCGATCGTCTCGATTCGCCCAAACACATACTCGCCCGTCGTTGAGCCGAAAGCTGGAACTGTCGAGAACGTCGCACCCGTTGGCGATCCGTCGGCTTCACGCGTCGTCGTGAAGGAGCTAATCACCGGCGCAGGCGGAAAGCTCGACCTGGCCGAAGCGCCGGTCGTCATCGCCGGAGGACGCGGACTCAAGGCCAAGGAGAATTACAAGCTCGTCGAAGACCTTGCAGACGCATTCGGAAACGCCGCCGTTGGCGCGACACGCGCGATCACCGACGATGGATGGCGGCCTCACGCGGACCAAATCGGACAGACGGGCCGTCTTGTCAGCCCCGAGCTGTATATCGCCGTTGGAATATCCGGCGCGGTGCAGCATCTCGCCGGAATGCGCACATCCAAAACGATCGTCGCAATCAACAAGGACAAGGAAGCGCCGATTTTCAAAGTCGCCGACTACGGGATTGTCGGCGACGTCTTCGAGGTCATGCCGGTGCTCACAGCGGCAGTCAAAGAAGCGAGAAAGGGTCACTAGATGACGACAGGCCGGCGATTGACGGTGCTGCCCAGCGAGTTTCAACCGCCACTGCCTGATCAGCTCATCGTGCGCGAGGCGCTCGATCCCGAAGCCGTGCCGATGGACGTCGTGTTCGTTGGTGGTGGCCCGGCCGGACTTGCCGGAGCGATCGAACTGTCACGCCTCATCAAGGAAGACACGGAAGCAGGCGGCACCCTCGGCGAAACACAAATCGCCATCCTGGAAAAAGCATCGGCCCTCGGGGAACACTCGCTGTCTGGGAGCGTCGTTAATCCGCGTGCGTTCCGTGAGCTCTTCCCTGATTTGAAGGATGCGGATTTTCCTTTCCGCGCGCCTGTGACGAACGAGCGCGTGTACGTCATGATGGGCGAGCGGGCGCAGCGCATTCCGACGCCGCCTACGATGCAGAATCACGGGCACTACATCGCATCGCTTTCAGAGATCGTTCGCTGGCTTGGTGAGAAGGCGGAAGGGATGGGCGTCAACGTCTTCACCGGATTCCCGGTTGCCTCTCTCGTGATGGAAGGCGACAAGGTGATCGGGGTTCGTACCACGCCTACGGGTCTCAGTCGCGACGGGACGCCA
>JBKJQB010000138.1:0-6303 GCA_046594105.1 Thermoanaerobaculia bacterium | reverse complement strand
CGAGCTGTTCGTCCCGCTGGAAGGGTCCGTGGCCTCGCCCGAGGCGGCCATCGAGTTGCTCGACGCACGGGAGCGGGCGCGGAGGCTGGTGCTGCCGGATGGCATCGGCGACGAGATCCGGGTGCTGGTGCAGGGGAGAGGCGTGGGAGAGAGCGGCTGGAGCTTTCAGCGCCGTCTGTTTTGAGAATTCTTCAACGAATGTCGGTCGAAGCGCGTCACGATGGTTGACTCCTGTCGGTCGGCGTTTACAATACGGCCGGTTCTTCACAGCGCAAAAATATGGCGAATTACTCAGTGCTGCTCGTCGCTGCCCTCATCGTAATTTCGCTTCCTGTTTTGACTCTGTTCGTGATCGCGCCACTGGTTCGCGCCTCGCGCCCCAACAAGGTCAAGCTCGAACCGTACGAGTGCGGCGTGCCTGCCACCTCCATGGCCTTCGATCACCGTTTTTCCGTTCGCTACTTTCTGATCGCCGTTCTCTTCATCATCTTCGACGTGGAGACCGTGTTCCTGTTCCCCTGGGCCATTCGATTCAAGCAGCTCGGGTGGTTCGGCTTTGTGGAGATGGCCGTGTTCCTGGCGATCCTCCTCGTCGGGTATTTCTACGCCTGGAAGAGGAAGGTTCTTACATGGGTCTGATCGAGAACCGCTTCGATCCGAACGTCCTCACCACTACCGTCGACAAGTTCTTCAACTGGGCGCGCAAATCGTCTTTGTGGCCCATGCAGTTCGGTCTGGCCTGTTGCGCCATCGAGATGATGGCGGTTCTGGATCCGCGTCATGACATGGCCCGTTTCGGTGCGGAGGTCTTCCGGGCCACGCCGCGCCAGGCGGATCTGATGATCGTTTCGGGAACGGTCACCGAGAAGATGGCCCCGATCGTCCGTCGACTGTGGGACCAGATGCCCGATCCGAAGTGGGTCATCGCCATGGGCTCCTGCGCGACCTGCGGCGGACCGTACGACACCTACGCGGTCACCCAGGGAGTGGACCGGCTGATTCCCGTCGACGTGTATGTCCCCGGATGCCCGCCGCGCCCGGAAGCACTGATCTGGGGGTTGATGGAGCTACAGAAAAAGATCGACAAGATGCACGTCATCCGCAAGGGCGGAGAGACCTACGACTTTGCGCGATCGGCGGTTCGCGATTCGCTTCGTCCCACCCATGAAGGCCCGGCCCTGCGTGCGGAGCAGGCGAAGGCGCAGCTCAAGCCGGCGCCGATCTCCGGCGTGAAGCGCGGGCCGGCCGAAGACAAGCCGAGGGCGGCACCCAAAACCGCCGCCGCGAAGGCTCCCGCGCCGGCGGCTGCCGGCGCCACCCAGCAGGAGATTCAGGCAGCGGCGGCGCCGGAGGTCATCCCCGGCGACTCTCAGGACGGTGCTTCGCCGGCCGTGCCCTTTCACGACGAGAAGCTCATGCTCGATGAGCGGATGAAAATCGCCCAGGAAATGGGCGGCAAGCTCGAAACCATGCTCTTCGCCGCGATGGCCCAGACCGATTGCGGCGCGTGTGGGTGGGACTGCGAGGGCTACGCGAAGGCGCTCGATTCCGGAGAGACCAAGGATGTTTCGCTCTGCACCCCGGGCGAGACGGAGACCGAGGACATGCTGGTCAAGCTGATGACGGAAGCAGGAAAGGAGATCGAAGGAGTGTAGCTCGCGGTTGTCCGATGTTCATCGCGCGGCCTCGCGCAGATGGGCATCGGCGAACCTCGACATGTCAGAGACTCCTCAACAGCCAGCGCCTCCGCCTGCCGCCCCTGCCGCGGTCGCAGTCCGCTCCCTCGATGAGATCCGCCGCGATCCCCGCGTCGCCGGTGCCGCCTCACGTCTGGGCGACGCCATCGTCGCCGGGAAAGACTTCATTGGCGAGTTGACGCTGACGGTGGCCACCGACAAGATCCGCGACGTGGCCACAGCGTTTAAGGACGATGGCTACAACTATCTCGTCGATCTCGCCGGGGTCGACTACTCGACCTATCCTGGCCACACCGGGCTGCGCTTCGGCGTGTCCTACATTCTCTATTCGTTCAAGAAGAACGTCCGCATCCGCCTGCGGGTGATGACCGACGAGAACACCCCGATTCCCTCGGTGAGCTCCGTGTGGAAGACGGCCAACTGGCATGAGCGCGAGACGTTCGACATGCTGGGTATCATCTTCGAGGGGCACCCCAACCTCGAGCGGATCCTGATGTGGGAAGGTTTCAACGGACATCCTCTGCGCAAGGACTTTCCGATTCGCGGAATCGATACCGGCGCTCGCATTTACCCGGAAGTCTTCCCGGAAGGCGGCGGCCCCAAGGCGGGGTCGACGGGCAAAGACGTGAAAGACGTCAACATCTACAAGGGCGAATGGAAAACGTACGGCACCTGGCCGATGGCGGAGATCGCCGCGCGTGCCGCTGCCGGCGGGCAGGCACCCGATCCGGAACTTGCAGGCGCGGTTGCCGAAACCGCGCAACCCACCGCCGATGCGCCATGGCACGATCCGGAGAAACCACTTCCGGAACGGATGGAGCTGGCCAAGGCCGGCTCGCTCAAGGACAAGTTGTTCGCCGCTATGGCCCAGACCGACTGCACCGCCTGCGGATGGGATTGCGAGGGCTACGCGGAAGCGCTGGCCAAGGGCGAGTCGAAAGACATCACACTCTGCGTTCCCGGCGAGGCGGAGACGGAGTCGATGCTCGAGCAGCTGATGAAGCAGGCGGGGATGCTGTGATGACCAGAGGCGGAGGCCGCGCGCATGTTTGACGTTCACGAGATGGAGGTGAACTTCGGACCGCAGCATCCGTCCACTCACGGCGTGTTGCGCGTGCTGCTCAAGATCGACGGCGAGCGCATCATCGACGCCAAGCCGATCATCGGATATCTCCATCGCGGGACGGAGAAGCTGTTCGAGCACATGTCCTATCCGCAGTGCATCCCGCACACGGACCGCATGGATTACGTAGCCGCCGCCACCAACAACCTCGGTTTCGTGGAGACGGTCGAGAAAATCCTCGGAGCCACCGCACTGATTCCGCGCCGCGTGCAGCTGATGCGGGTCATGCTTTCGGAACTGCAGCGCATCTCCTCGCACCTGCTCTGGCTGGCCACGCACGCCATCGACATCGGCGCCATGACGCCATTCTTCTACTGCTTCCGCGAGCGGGAAGAACTGCTCGATCTGTTCGAGATGTATTGCGGCGCGCGGCTCACCCTCAACTGCATGCGCATCGGCGGCATGCCCGACGACCTTCCGCCCGGCTGGCTGGAAAGCCTCGAAGAATTCAGCACCAAGTTCGATCCTGCCGTCGACGAGTACGAGTCGCTGCTGACGAACAACCGCATCTGGAAGCGCCGAACCATCGGCATCGGCGTGCTGTCGCCGGAAGACGCCATCGACTGGGGCATCACCGGACCTCCGCTGCGCGGCTCAGGCATCGAATGGGATCTCCGCCGCGCCCAGCCGTATGAGTGCTATCCCGAGCTGGAGTTCGACATTCCTGTCGGCATTAACGGCGACACCTACGATCGCTACCTGGTGCGGATGGCGGAGATGCGCCAGTCGAACCGGATCCTCAAGCAGTGCATCCCGCTGATCAAGCAGACGCCGGAGGGAGACATCAAGGCCAAGATCTCGCGGGTGGTGCGACCGCCGGAAGGGGAGGTCTATCACTCCATCGAGTCGCCGAAGGGCGAGCTGGGGTACTACATCGTCTCCGATGGCAAGAGCCAGAACGCCTATCGCTGCCACGTCCGGCCGCCGTCGTTCGTGAACCTCCAGGCCCTGCCGGCGCTGGCCAAGGGACATCTGGTGTCCGATCTGGTGGCATTGATCGGAACGATTGATATCGTGCTCGGCGAGGTGGATCGATGATCTCCATGATTCCCGAGCCGGTGATGCACTACCTGCTCTGGCCGCTGGTCAAGTTCCTGGTGGCCTTTCTGATCGTGCAGATCATCGTGGCGGCGATGAACTGGATCGAGCGGCGTCTGCTCGGCCTGATGCAGGCCCGGCTGGGACCGAACCGCGTCGGCAGTGAGTTCGGGATTCCCTTCGGACTGGGGCAGATCATCGCCGACCCCATCAAGTTCATCCTCAAGGAAGACATCGTCCCGGCCAACGCGGAGAAGGTGGCGTACTTCCTCGGGCCGATGCTGGCGATCATCCCGTCGTTCCTGGTGTTCTGCCTGATCCCCTACGGTCCGCCGCCGACCTTCGTGGTCACGCACATCAACGTCGGCCTGCTCCTGATCGTGTCGCTAACTTCCACCAGCGTGTACGGGATCATCCTCGGCGGCTGGGCCTCCAACAACAAGTACTCACTGATGGGCGGGCTCCGCTCGGCGGCGCAGATGGTGTCGTATGAAGTGCCGTTCGGGCTGTCGATCGTGGGCGTGCTGATGTTGTGCGGCAGCTTCGATCTGGTGAAGATCATCAACTACCAGGCCCATCACGTGTGGAATCTGTTTCCGCAGCTGATCGCCGCGTTCATCTTCTTTGTGGCCATGAACGCGGAGAACAACCGCACGCCGTTCGACCTGCCGGAAGCGGAGTCTGAGTTGGTGGCCGGCTATCACACCGAGTATTCGGCGATGAAGTTCGCCTTCTTCATGCTGGCCGAATACTCGGCCATGCTGGTCAACTGCTGCCTGATGGTCTGCCTGTTCTTCGGCGGCTGGACGATGGCCTTCGCCGGATACGGCCTGACCACGGCGACCCTGCAGGGCTGGGGTCTGCTCGGTGGATTGATCGGCCTGGCCATCTTCGTGACCAAGGTCATGACGTTCATGCTGGTCTACATCTGGTTCCGGGCGACCTTCCCCCGTTTCCGCTTCGATCAGCTGATGGATCTGGGATGGAAGTGGCTGATCCCGATGGCGCTGGCGAACATCTTCGTCACCGCGATCGTCATTCTGGCCGGTCCGAACATTGATCTTCTGGGCGAGCGGTTCAACGTCGGCGAAATCGTTCTGACCATCGCCGGACTGGCCATCCTCGCCTTCACCCTGATGATGACGATGCGGCCGAAACCGAGGCCGAAGGTGATCCATGCTGGTTGAGCATCCCAAAACGGGCTGGGCGGACAAGTTTCTCCTCCTCGACATCTTCGAAGGGTTGAAAACCACCTTCCGCGCGCTGTTCAAGCCGAAAGTGACCATCCGCTATCCGGAAGAGCGGCTGGAGCCGGCCAACCGGTTCCGCGGGATGTTCAAGTTTTCCTTCGACCGCTGCATCGCTTGCAAGCTCTGCGCGCTGGCCTGTCCCATCGACATCATCTACATCGACGTTCACGACGAGACGCGAGAGATCGACGGCAAGCAGAAGAAGATCAAGGTCCTCGACCGCTATGACATCGACGTGAAGCGCTGCATGTTCTGCTCGCTCTGCGAAGAGGCCTGTCCCACCAAGCCGAAGTCGATCTGGCTGACTACCAAGACCTACGAACTGGCCACCTACGATCGAAACGATCTCTACTTCAACATGCAGGAGTTGGAGTACTGGGAGCACCGGCCGGAGTTCGCCGGGCTGCCTGGTGCGCAGTCAGTTCCTCAGGTCGAGCCGGGCTCGCGGCAGATCACCGGGGGATCCCAGTGAATCCCGCGCTGCTGGTCTTCTTTGTCATCGGAACGCTGGCGGTGGCATCGTCGATCCTGGTGATCTCGATGCGCAACCCCGTGCATTCGGCGTTGTTCCTTCTCCTGACCTTTCTTTGCGTGGCGGTCCTGTTCGTGATGAAGGGCGCCGAATTCGTCGGCGCGGTGCAGGTGCTGGTCTACGCCGGCGGGATCATGGTCCTGTTTCTGTTCGTGGTCATGCTGATCAACGTCCGGCATCTGCCTGAAGAGCGCGTGTTGTCCGCGTTCTGGAAAGGTGGGTTCGCCGTCGGCCTCGGGGTTTTCGTTCTGCTGTTTGCGCTGGTGCGCCCAGGCGTCTACCACGACCGGGCCGCCAGCGACCGCCCGTTGCGCACGACCTACACTTTTCGCCATCGCCGCATCCATCATGCTGACGGCACCGTGGAGCGCCGCAAAGTGCGCCGCGGCAAGCTGGTGGGCAACTCCGAAGCGATCGGTATGGTCCTTTATCAGGACTATCTCGTCCCGTTCGAAGTTGCATCCCTCTTCCTGCTGGTGGCCATGGTCGGCGCGATCGTGATCGGAAAGCGCGAGTTGAGCTCGGCGGAAGAAGAGACCACGCCCGATTACATGCTGGCCCGCGCGAAGACCGAGCACGACGGGAAGGAGCCCATGAGTGCCTGAAGTCGTGGGCAGCACTGAGGCCTATGTGATGGTGGCGGCGACGCTGTCCGCCGTAGGG
>JBKJQB010000120.1:0-9269 GCA_046594105.1 Thermoanaerobaculia bacterium | reverse complement strand
GATGGACTGACGAACGACGGCACAAGGGCAACGGAGAAGTACCTGACCGGCTACGTCCTCGAGAAGTCGCTCAGCGTGGACAACATCTTCGTGATCGCGATGATCTTCGGCTTCTTCGCGGTGCCGCCACTCTACCAGCACCGCGTGCTGTTCTGGGGCATCTTGGGCGCCCTGCTCTTGCGCGGCGTGATGATCGGTCTTGGGGCGAAGCTGATCACCGAGTTCCACTGGGTTCTGTACCTCTTCGCCGTCTTCCTGATCCTGACGGCTATAAAGATGCTGTTCCTCAAGACAGAGAACACCGATCCGAACAAGAATTTCGTGGTCCGGTTGACGCGGCGCCTGTTTCCGGTGACCGCCAGGTTTCACGGCGAGCACTTCATCGTTCGTGCCGGTGCGCCTGCCTCCTACGAGAGCGAGGTCCCCGGTGCGCCCCTGATGCCGGATGAGGTCGTGGACAAGGCCCGGTCGGGGACGCTGCTCCTGACGCCGCTGGCGCTGGCTCTCGTCATGGTCGAAACGACGGATGTGATCTTCGCGGTGCCGCCACTCTACCAGCACCGCGTGCTGTTCTGGGGCATCCTGGGCGCCCTGCTCTTGCGCGGCGTGATGATTGCCCTAGGGGCGAAACTGATTGCTGAGTTTCACTGGGTCCTGTACCTCTTCGCAGGCTTCCTGATTGTGACGGCCATCAAGATGCTGTTCCTGAAGACCGAGAACACCGATCCTGACAAGAACGTCGTGGTCCGGTTGACCCGCCGCTTCTTTCCGGTGACCGCCAGATTTCACGGCGAGCACTTCATGGTGCGTGCCGGCGCCCCCGCATCGTACGAGAGCGAGGTCCCCGGTGCCCCCGTGATGCCGGATGAGATCGTGAACAAGGCCCGGCCGGGGACGCTGCTCCTGACGCCGCTGGCGCTGGCCCTGGTCATGGTCGAAACGACGGATGTGATCTTCGCGGTGGACTCTATCCCGGCCATCTTCGCCATCACGGCTGACCCATTCCTGGTCTTCACCAGCAACGTGTTTGCGATCCTCGGCCTCCGGTCGCTCTATTTCGCGCTGGCCGGGACGATGGAGAAGTTTCGGTACCTCAAAGTCTCGCTCGCTCTCGTCCTGCTGGTCGTGGGCGTCAAGATGCTGATTGCCGAATGGCTGAAGCTTGCCCTCGGGAAGTACTTCAACCTGTACCTGCTGGCGGTAGTGCTGGGAATCCTGGCGGGCGGGGTGGTTTGTTCCTTAATCGCCGAGCGCCGCGACAGGAGCCGCCTAACAAGCCGATGAAGCTGACGGTCACCTGCGGCGCCCGCAGCTGATCGGCGGAACGTCAGGCGGCCAGAGACACATGACCACGCAGCAGATCATCTGGATGACGTTCGGGTACTCAATTGCGTTCATCGCCGCTGTGTACTTCACGCGTGCCACCGCCCGGCGAGCCTTCGGCTCTTTGATGGGCGGGGCAGTAGCCGGAGTGGCCTTTGCTGCCGCATGCCTTCTCGGTCGGGCGATTGGCTGGTGGCAATTTCCGCTGCCCTCCAGAGCGTTCGACCTGGCGCTCTTCTATCTCGGCGCTGCCATCTCACTGTCTCCGATGTATCTGATCACATGGCGAGTCGCCCGACGGTTTGGAAGGCAGGGAATGGCAGTGTGTCTCATCACAGTAGGAATCATCGGGCCGCCACGCGACTACCTGGTGGCCGCGGTGTACCCCCAGTGGATGACCTTCGCGTCGGGTCTTGCCCCAATTCTCGCAGATTGCGCGATCTACGTTGGGCTCGTAGCTCTGGGGCACGTCGTAATGCGCCTCGTCGCCGGTCCTGCCCAAGGTGATCGTCTGGCGTGGGCAACGCCGTGTTGCTGATCGGATCGCCCAAACACGAGTCGATGGGCGACGGGAGACCGGCTGCTTTGGAGTCGGTCCCGTCGGCAGCTACTCGACCGCGTTGCTGCTCTTTTCCGCAGACCGATTTCTGAGCCAGAAAATTAGAACTGTAAGCGCGACACCAAAGCAGACTCCGGACCCAAGGAGCTGGACAACATCCACCGTCTGGATCATTGCGAAACGTGGTCTTTGCATCAGGTTCAACAATCCAATCGAGCCAACAATCATCATCGGCAGGATTGCTATCGATCCATGGCGGCGTTTCAGCATGATTTCCCCTTCCCAGAAGTTGCGTCGGTCTATGTCAGACGGGTAAGGAGTAGTCCTCCCGTCAACGTGCTCCACAGTTGCCCTTTGTGAATTCACCCAGTTCGGGGTTTTGACAGCGATGAAAGAGACAGTTCAAAACGTTATTGGGCTGGAATGAAGGTCGGGTCGTTGGTCCGGGCGTCGGTGACTGAGCCGTAGGCGGTGACCTTCCCTTCGCCGTCGATGACGCGCACGGTGACCCTGGCGTTGTAGGTGTTGTCCAATCCCACTCCTTTGAGCAGTTGCCGGAACGTGCTTACTTGATTCGCTCCGAGATCGACGACCGTGTTTACGGCGAACTTCGCGTCCGACGAGGTGACGCTGACCTCCACCTTTGCGGACTTACCGCTGACCTCGGCCAACCCGATGTCGCTGTGATAGCGGTTCGATTCTTCGATGTTCAGGATCTGCAGCGCGCGCGTTCCTTTCGAGGCGGCATCGGCCGGAGTGACTGCCTCGATGAACTGGCCGTACGTTCCCTGATCCGTCTGGTTGTAAGTCCGCGCTGTGGCCACCAGGTTCACGGGTGACGCCGTGTCGACGTGGAGCGCGCCGTTGGCATTGCTGATCCCAAACAGCGACTGCACCGCGCTATTGATCGTCTTGACCTCGCCCGCAGCCAGGGTCATCTCCCGCGTCTGCGTACTCCCCCCGCCCTCGGGATAGAACGAAAGCGTCGTGCTCACAGGGTTGGAGGAGGCATTGAAGAGCCGCACGTCCGTCTGCTGCCTGGCGATGTTGCTGCTGATGTCGGTCATCCCCGGCAACACATAGCTCGCCGAGCCCTTGACGTTAAGCGGAACCGCCGAGACCAGCATCGGATCGTTGGTCTGGTTGTCGATGACTGAGGCGTAAGCGGTGACCTTGCCTCCCGGTGAGAGGACCTGCACCGCGATCCGTCCGTCGGTCACGCTGACGTTCCTGGATGCGAGAACTCCGTTGAGCTGCAGATGCTGGCCGCCCTGCAGGTTCTGGTTGAACGAGGTGAGCTTCTGCCCGCCGGCGTTGAAGACGCTGACCAGCACGCTGGCCGGCTCACCCGAGCCTTCGACCAGCCCGAGGTTGGTGCGGAACGCGGATGACTGGGAGACCTGCTGCAGGCTCAGGATGGAAGGCTTGGTCGCATCCGTGGACCGGCCGATGAAGTTGGCGAAGGGCACCGCGGGCACGTACTGACCGAGAGTTCCGTTTCCGGTCACGTTGTAGGTGCGGCTTCCAGCGAAGGTCACCAGATTGGCCAGGCCGGACACGGCCTTGCTGCTGGTGGAAGAAGACGTCGCATTGAGCGGGCGGATCTCCAGCATCCCGGATGCGCCGTGAACCGAGGCGCTGGCCCCAAACCACGAGTCGAGCACGTCGTCGAGACCGACCGTTCTGCCCGGCGCGACGTCGATGGTCGACTGCTTGCTCTGTTTGATCCCCTCATCGCCGGTCGGCGTGAAGGTGAGCTGGTACTTGAGCGTGGTGGTCGATGTGTTGGTCACGCGAACGTCGGACTGGTACGTCGCGTGGAGGCCATCAGCGTGGGCCACAGCCGGAATGATCAGCGCATCGGGTGGAGGCGTGTTCTTCGGCTTCGGCGCAACCGGCTGCACCAGGCTCACCGAGATGTTGGTGGTCGAGGTGGGAGGATCGCCCTTCGGGCTCTTGGCCCCCGAGGTCGTCGATCCGAAGGTGATGTGGACGCTGCCGGTGCTGCTGCCGATGGGCAGCCCACTCGGATCCGCGGTGACATCGAGATCGATGCCAGACGGCGGGATCACCCCGCTCGAGGGCGTGATGGTCAGCCAGGGTTTGTCGGCGGTGGCCACGAAGGTGGTTCCCGCTGCTGCCGGCACGAACCCGTTGACCGAGGGACCATTGCCGCCAAGGGTGATGCGATGGTGAGTCTTCTGGGGATCATCGGCAGGCGAGGAGCCGTCTGTGGACTCGGGCAGCACGCTAACCGGTACGGTTGCGGAGAAGAGGCTTCGCTCGCCGTTGCACGCACTGACGGCGCGAACGCGGTAGTAGTAGATCGCCGGCGCCTTGCCGGTGTTCGGATGCTGGAAGCTGAGCTCGTGCTCGCTCACCGTCTTCGAATCGCTGACGGTGAAGGCGGCCGACGACGATTCCTGGATCTCGTATCCGGACGCATTGAAGATTGACGACCAGCGAATCCTGAAGTTGACCTTCGAGGACACCGTCGCATCCGCGCGCGGCGAGGGTGCATCGGGCACCTGACACGGAGGTGGCGGGGGAACGACCGTGAAGGAGCCGGTGGTCGACTGTTGAGCGGAACAGCCATCGAAGATCGATTCGACATACCAGTCGATCGCTCCCACCGGTACGGTCTGCCGATCGAGACGGGAAGCGCTGGTCGTGCCCAACAGAGTGAACGGCGCGTGATTGACGGAGATCCACACTTTGAACTGCTTGGCAGAGGGCACCACACTCCACCGGAAATCGATTGGGGTCGTGGTCGTGACGCTGTCGCCCGGCTCGGTGAGGATCGCGGCGGTGCCGTTGCACGCTGCAGGCGGAGTGTACGAGAAGGCAACCTTGGCCGAGTCCAGTGCCGGGCATCCGTTGAACAGCGTACGGACGAACCACTCCAGTTCGCCGGCCGGAATGTTGCGATGCAACGAGGTAGTCTGGGTCGACCCCAGCAGAGAGGGGATGGATCCCTTCAGGCCGAGCCAGATCTGATATTCGATTGCGCCTGGCGCCGCGGTCCAGATGAAATCGGCTGCCCCGGTTGTCTCCACCGCACCTTTCCCGGGAGAGAGAGGAACCGCGGAGAGATTGCTGCCGCAGTTCGTTGCCAGCGGGACGTTGACGATCCGATGCTGCGACTCGGTCGAAGGACATCCGTTGAACAGGGACTCGACATACCACTCCACCTTGCCGCTCCCGATGGTGGCGTTCAGGCTGGTGGCGGTAGATGCGGTATTGAGCGCGGCGAAATCGGTCTGGTCGATCGATACCCAGACCCTGTAGCCGTCCGCGTGCGACGAAGGCGTCCAGCGGAATTCGAGCGACGAGGAAGGTGCGGTGGACCCGTCCACCGGCGCGATCAGATTGGCCGGGTTTCGATCAGCGCAGAGGTCGTGCTGGATGGTGAAGGTGAACGAGTCCGAATTGAGCGAGGGACACTTCAAGAAGATTGCTTCGACGTACCACAGCACGTTGTTTGCGTTCAGAGACAGAGCCAGAGTGGTGGTGGCGGCGTCGGTCTGTCCCGCGTCCTGCGCCGCGCCGTTGTCGAGAGCAAGCCACAGGCGATACCCCGTCGCTCCCGGAGCGGCGCTCCACGAGAAAGTGATCGGGCTGAACAGGTTTGCCGCGGCGTTGGCCGGCGCCAGTAGGGTGGGCGCCTTGGAGGGGCAGGAACTGGTCGGCCCGCTGATCACCACTGCCGCGGACGCCGAGTTGTTGCTGGCGTCGCGATCGGACGTCGATGAAGAGATGGTGGCGCTGGCGCTGGCGCCATTCGATCCGGCGGTCGTCGTGACAGTGATGGGCGCTGCGGGTCCCAGTCCCAGACCGGCCGCAAAGCAGATCTCATGTCCGCCCTGCGGCGTGCAGGACCAACCCTGCCCGGTCGCGGAAACCAGCGTCGCATTGGAGAGCACGAAGTCCACGCCGACGTTCTGAGCGACGGTCGGACCGTTGTTGAGCACCGAGAAGGTGAAGGTGGCCGTTCCGCCCGCGCTGACGCTGGCCGGGGAGGCACTGGCCGAGAGTGCGAGGTCAGCTCCGAAGATGTTGACCGTCACCGTTCCCAGCGAGGTACAGCTGCCGGAGGCAACATTCACGGCAATGGTCGCCGCGGTGGTGATGCCGGCAGTCCAGGTGATGCTCGGCGTGCCATCGCCGGAAGTGATGGTGCCGCCGGTCACGGTCCATGAGTAGGTCGAACCGGCCGGGCCGGGGACCACGGAAGCTGTGTTGTTGACCGATCCGGCAGTGACCGAGGGAGAGGTGGCGATGAAGGTGCTCCCGGTGCTCGCCACTGCGACGCTTTGCGATGCGGTGGCCGTGCATCCGTTGAGGTCAGTCACGGTGACGCCGTACGTGGTGGTTGTGGACGGCGTGACCGTAATGGTGCGCGTGGTGGCACCGGTCGACCATGCGTAGGAGGCGAACGCGCCGGCGTCGAGCGTGGCGCTCGATCCAAGGCATACCGAGGACGGTCCGCTGATGGTGACGGTGGGGGGAGCGCTGGCAGTGACCGTCATCGCTGCGGAGGTGCCACTGCACGTTCCGTTGCTCGCCTGCACGGTGTAGCTGCCCGAGGCGTTGACCAGGAGCGTCTGCGCGGTGGCGCCGGTGATCGGTGTCCCGCCGTTGAGCCACTGATAGCTGCTCGCGGTTGAGGAAGTGAGCGTCACGCTCGCCCCGGTGCAGAAGGTCGTCGGTCCGCTCGCGGTGATCGTCGGAGTGAACGCGCCGACCGCGACGCTCGCGCTGCCGCTGGTGCTGCACCCATTCGCCCCGACCGTGACGTTCAAGGTGATCGGGCCGGTCGGACCGGCGGTAAAGGTGATCGAGTTGGTTCCCTGTCCGCTGCCGATGGTGGCGTTGGTCGCAGTCCAGGTATAGGAGGCGCCCGCGGTCGCGGTGACGCTGGCGCTGCTGATGGCATTCGCGCAGACGCTGGTGGGAGCGCTGATCGTCGCGTTCGGCTGCGGGTTGACCGTGACCGCAGTGGGAGACGAGGTCGCCGGGCAGCCGGAGGCATTGGTGACGGTGACGGAATACGAGCCGCTGCTGTTGACCGTGATCGCCTGCGTTGTTGCTCCGCTGGACCATGAGTAGGTGGCGTAGCCTGGGCCGGCATCGAGAGTCACGCTACCGGGTGCGCAGAAGGTGGTCGGTCCGCTCGCCGTGATGACGGGAGTTGCGGGCGCCGGATTGACCGTGACGGTGGTCGCCGAGGAAGTTCCCGAGCAGGATCCGTTACTCGCCTGCACGGTGTAGCTGCCCGAGGCGTTGACCAGGAGCGTCTGCGCGGTGGCGCCGGTGATCGGTGTCCCGCCGTTGAGCCACTGATAGCTGCTCGCGGTTGAGGAAGTGAGTGTCACGCTCGCGCCGGCGCAGAAGGTGGTCGGTCCGCTCGCGGTGATCGTCGGAGTGAACGCGCCGACCGCGACGCTCGCACTGCCGCTGTTGCTGCATCCATTCGCCGTGACCGTGACGTTGAGCGTGATCGGGCCGGTCGGGCCGGCGGTAAAGGTGATCGAGTTGGTTCCCTGTCCGCTGCCGATGGTGGCGTTGGTGGCAGTCCAGGTATAGGTGGCGCCCGTGGTCGCGGTGACGCTGGCGCTGCTGATGGCATTCGCGCAGACGCTAGTGGTCGCAGTGATCGTCGCGTTCGGCTGCGGGTTGACCGTGACCGCAGTGGGAGACGATGTCGCCGGGCAGCCGGAGGCATTGGTCACAGTGACGGTATAGGAGCCGCTGGTTGTGACCGTGATCGACTGCGTTGTTGCGCCGCTGGACCATGAGTAGCTGGCGTAGCCTGGGCCGGCATCGAGGAGGACGCTGCCGCCCGCGCAGAAGGTGGTGGGCCCGCTGGGGGTGACCACGGGAGTCGCAGCCGCAGGATTGACCGTGACCGTCATCGCTGCGGAAGTGCCGCTGCAGGATCCGTTATTCGCCTGCACGGTGTAGCTGCCCGAGGCGTTGACCAGGAGCGTTTGCGCGGTCGCGCCGGTGATCGGTGTCGCGCCGTTGAGCCACTGATAGCTGCTCGCGGCCGAGGAGGTGAGCGTCACGCTCCCGCCCGCGCAGAAGGTCGTCGCTCCGCTGGCGGTGACGGTCGGAGTGAACGCGCCGACCGCGACGCTCGCGCTGCCGCTGGTGCTGCATCCATTCGCCGTGACCGTGACGTTGAGCGTGATCGGACCGGTCGGGCCCGCGGTAAAGATGATCGAGTTGGTTCCCTGTCCGCTGCCGATGGTGGCATTGGTCGCAGTCCAGGTATAGGTGGCGCCCGAGGCCGGCGTGATGCTCGCGCTGCTGCTGGCATTGGCACAAACACTGGCCGGAGCCGTGATCGTCGCGTTCGGTGTCGGGTTGACCGTCACTGAGACCGTCGCCGGGGCCGACGTGCAAGTGCCGACCGTTGCCGTCACCGAGTAAATGCCGGAGGCCGCGGTGGTCGCGTTTGTGATCGTGGGGTTCTGCAGCGTGGAAGTAAAGGTGTTCGGGCCAGTCCAGCTGTAAGTGGCACCTGCGATGGTGCTCGCGCTGAGCGAGATCGTTCCGCCCGCACAGATGTTCGGCGTGGTCGTCGTTGCGATCGGGGCAGCGCAGGTGACGATGAGCGTGTAACTCTGCGTCGCCGTGCAGAGGTTTCCGTCGGTCGCCTGGATGGCGAAGGTGGAAGTGCCGGCCGTGGTTGGGGTTCCGGAGATCGTCCCCGACACCGAGAGCGTGAGACCGGCCGGCAGGGTGCCGCTGACCAGTGTGAAACTGTAAGGCGGGGTGCCGCCACTCCCCGCGAGCGATTGACTGTAAGCGCTGTTCTGCGTCGCGTTCGGAAGTGTCGAAGGCGCGATCGCGATCGTTCCGCAGGCCGCGCCGGTCGCGTTGAGGTGGAGGCCTGCGGTGTCGTAGTTATCGGTCCACGACATCCCCGTCGGAAGCGCGGGGTAGGTGCGCGTGAGGAAATCGCCAGTCTTCGTGCCGCCGGTGATGGGAACGATGAGGTAGGTGTCGCTCGGCGCCGGGGTGTAACCGGTTGCGAGTGTGACGGTGAGGTTGCCGTTGAGCGACGGGTTACTCGCGAGCGAGAGTCGGGAGTGCTGCGTGAGAGGGGTGATGCCGCCGAGGCGGAGTTTGAGAGTGCCGCCGGCCGATTGCGAGAATGTGTTCGCCGAAATCTCGCCCTGCTGGATGTCGAAGATTCCGTTGTTGACCACAGTGACGTTGGCGCTCATCACTGACGTGCCGGTGCCACTGCTCTTGGTCACGTTTCCGCTGTTGGTGAAGATGAGGCTCGGCGGATAGCAACAGCCGCTCAAGCCGACGTCGCCGGCCAGGTTGAAGGTGCCGCTGTTGTTGATCTGCGATCCGGAGTTGTAGGTGATGG
>JBKJQB010000057.1:0-9146 GCA_046594105.1 Thermoanaerobaculia bacterium | reverse complement strand
GATGCGCCGCGGCACGCCCAGCCGCTCCATGTTCTCCATGGCCTTGGGCAAAGCCGACTCCGACGAGGTGGTGGCGAAGGCGATGGTGGCCGGCTCCTTGACCGCGTTGAAGAAGTCACGCAGGGGAACGCGGAAGAGCAGGGCCACGGGAAAGAGGACCAGCAGCAAAAAGACGATCAGCGCGCCGTAGAGCGTTCCCACCAGCATCCCCAGGTTGCGCAGGACGCCCAGTCCGGAGTGCCCGACCGTGTTGGCCATGGCCGCGCCGACTCCGATGGGCGCGAACTTCATCACGAACTCCGTGAAGCGGAACATGATGTCTGCCAGCGACTCGCACCAGGTGATCACCGGGCGGGCCTTCTCCCCGATGCTGGTCACGGCCAGCGCGAAGAGCACGGAGAAGACCACGATCTGGAGCACATCGCCCTCGGCCATGGCCTTGATGATCGAGGAGGGTGCGAGGTGGGCGATGATGTCGCCGAATTTCTGCGGCTTGGCTGGAGGCTCCGGCGCGGTCAGCCCTTTGCCCGCCGCGTCTGCCGCTTCTGCCGCTTTCAACGCGGCGGTGGCCCCGTCCCCACGAGCTCCGGCCGCTGCAGATTCTTTCGCCGCTTTCGATGCGCGGTCTGCCATCACCGACTTGTCGGCGTCCTTGTGCACGTTGGCCAGAGAGACTCCGACCCCCGGCTGGGTCAGGTTGACGGCGATCAGACCGATGATCAGGGCGAAAGTGGTGACGATCTCGAAGTAGATCAGCGCCTTGATCCCGATCCTTCCAACCTGGCGGATGTCGCCGGTGCCGGCGATCCCGATGACCAGGGTGGAGAAGATCAGCGGCGCGATCACCGACTTGATCAGATTCAGGAAGAGCATCGAGAGGGGCCGGACGGCAACGCCCCAGTCAGGTCGCAGCCAGCCCAGAACGACACCCAGAATCAGACCGATGAAGATTTTTGTGGTGAGGGAGACTTTCGGCAGCGCCATGGCGGTCAGTGTAGGAGGAGCCCGCGCCGGGAGCAATCAACTTCGAGCTCACCAGCCGTCGAGGTCTTTCGTCGCGCGCGGGAAGAGGAGGCCTCGAAGAGCACTCACTTCCATCGCACTCCACCGGCCGCCACCGTCGATCGTCGCTCCTGCGCTGAGGAGCGAGGATCGTTGAGAGACTGCGTTCCGCTCAGCGCTTGATGGAGAGCTTTGCCGAATCGGGGGCGATCAGCGACGGAGCGCGATCGACCGCAGCGCGTCGCTTCTGGATCGGCATCCGCGCGTAGACCTGCGTCGAAAGAATCGATGCATGGCCCAGCATCTCCTGTACTTCGCGGATGTCGGTGCCGCTGGAGACCAGCAGCGCTGCCATGGTGTGACGGAGAGAATGCGGGGTGATATGGCGTTTGATCTCCGCGAGGCGAACGTGCTTCTTGAAAATATTCTCGATCGAATAGATGGTCAGGCGAGTGCCCGCCCGGCCAACGAACAGAGCCGCGTTGTCAGGGGTCCGGTCTCCACGGAGTTCGATGTAGCTCACCAGCGCGTCCAGGACGTGCTGGGACGAGAGCGTCACGCTCCGGCCGCGCGTGGCCCGACCGGTGATCTGGATCCGGCGGCCGGCCACATCGACATCCGAAAGGCTCACCGCGACCAGTTCGCCGATTCTGATTCCAGTGGAGAAGAGCAGTTCCAGGATGACGTTGTCCCGAACCGCGCAGAAATAGCGGTTGCGTC
Source organism: Thermoanaerobaculia bacterium (assembly GCA_046594105.1). Classification (GTDB taxonomy): domain Bacteria; phylum Acidobacteriota; class Thermoanaerobaculia; order Gp7-AA8; family Gp7-AA8; genus JBDSGC01. The sequence goes on along the minus strand of JBKJQB010000057.1, from coordinate 7,424 downwards.
CGCCGGCCGATGCGTCCCGCATTCCCGTCAACAGAGTGATCTGATCTTTCGGAGCGGCCAGAAGCGCACGGACTTCACGCTGGGACAGGACGGTGGGCACCCGATTCTCCACCGGCTTCTTGATCTTCAACTTGCGCGCGGGGGACTCAGCAACGACGCCTTTCTCTTCCAGATAGCGGAAGAAAACCTTCAGCGCGGCTACTTTGCGGCGGATCGAGGTGTCGCGATACGGCCCCATTCCAAGCTTGTCGAGATACCCCTCCAGGTGCTCCGGAGTGATGTCGACCATGTGCGCGTCGTTGACGTGCGTATGAAACTGGCTCAGATCCGACTGGTAGGCGCGCAGCGTACGATCAGACAGATTTCGCTCCGCCTGGCCATGCTGCAGAAAGTCGGCGATCGCCTCTTGCACGTTCATCATTGCATTCGTCCTAAGGTTGGAATAAGTGGGGGGAAAGTCGAGATGGAGTGTAGTTCGCAGGCGCCGGAAGTCAAGAATTATTTGTCCATTCGATATGCTGTAAACGCATCAGTCACAATCCGTTGCCCGATTTGGAGCCACCAGAAATGAAGGGTCAGACGCTGTTCATCCGCCCCATCGAGCCGGCCGACCGAGAGGATGTCCGAACCTTTCTTCTGCGACATGGCCAAGGATCCGCAGAGACCCGGTCAGGCATTCTCGCGAAGCTGGTCGGCGATCTCGTGGCCGTACTGACAATGGATCAGGGGGAAGGGGACATCGAACTGCACCAGCTCGCCGTCCGGGAAGACCTTCGCCGCAAACGGATCGGGGGCCTCATGCTCAACGAGCTCGAGCGGATCGCGGTCGCTTCGGGCCACCAGCAGCTCCGGACCAGAGCCAGCCCTTTAAACCGTCCGTTTCTGGAGAAAGCCGGTTTTGTCGAAGAGGGCGACTTCATGGTCAGGAGGGTCAATCGTGCGAAACGGTGAGCGAGAAATGGGAGCGGCTCGGTTGGGACGCGGAAGCACGTTGATTCTCAGCGGCCTGATCGGCTGTCTCCTCGCGGGCTTGAGCGCCTGCGGTTCCGCCCCGCCAACTACCGTCGCCCTCCCCGCCGCGCCGGTCGCGGCGCCGGAGCCGATCCTTACGCTTGCCCAGATTCTGGCCCTCCGACCGACGAACCCAGGCGAGTACGAGCGCCAGCTGGAAACGCTCAGCCATTCGACCGATGGCGTGACATCACGCCGCGCAGCGACGCTGCTGGCGCTCTTCTCCGCCGACCAGAAGCGCACCGACGAAGCGCTGGCACGTCTGGCGGAGGCATCGTTGCAGAATCCATCGGTCGCTCCCTGGCTTCGCCTTCGGGCGATCGCGGTGGCTCAGGAGGGGGGGCGGATGGCGGCCGCCATTGCCCTGGCCACCACCATCATCCAGGAGGCGCCCGCAAGTTCGGCCGCTACGGCCGCACGTCTGGCTCTCCCTGCGCTCTATGCCGGCGCGAATGACGAAGCCGGCCTCACAGCCTCTCTCCTCGCCACCTCGGCGATCCCCATCGACGAGTTGACCGAACCGGACTTCGTACGCACGGCAACGCAGCTGGCGGCGGCAGGCAGGGGGCAGGAGGCCAACACGATCCGCATGCGCCTTCTCACACAATTTCCTCAAGGCAGGCTCACGGAACAGACCTGGGATTTTCTCAGCCGGGCCGTGCCCTCGCCTCTCGATGCCCTTTCCCAGGACGAATCGATGAAGCTCGCTTCACAACTGGCGCGCGCCGACCGCTACGACCAGTCCCTCGATCTTCTTCGGCGCATCGCCCTTCGCTTCCCTGGCGCTTCGCCTTCGCCGGCCTACAAAACAGCACGGCTCCGTGCTCTCTTCAATTCGCGGCAGTACAAACTGATGGGGACGGAGTTGACCACGAACGCTCCCTCCGAGCCGAACCTGATCCTGCTGCAGGCTCGCGCTGCCTGGCGCGACGGACGGCCTCAGGAGTTTCTGGCCGGGCTGGATCGCATCGAACGCGAGGCTCCCGCCAGCGCGGAAGCGGTCGAAGCGAAAGTGCTGCGCTCCAAGTACTACACCACGGACGACGTCAAGCTCGACCTGGCCATCCAGAATCTCGACGCGGCGCTCGCCGCGGGCGCGATCGGTTCCGATGGCGAAACGCTGTGGACTCTGGGGTGGACTCTGTACCTGGCCGGGCGCTATGACGACGCGCTGAAGACCTTCGCCCGTTATGGCCAGCTCTATCCGGACGGCGACTACCTCAGCAACTCGCTGTTCTGGACGGGGAAGATCCATCAACGTTTCCGCCGCACCTCCGAGCGCGACGCCGCCTTCCACGACCTCCTGGCGAAGTATCCCTACAACTACTTCAGTTACCGCGCGCGCGAAATCCAGGGCCTTCCCCCTGTGGCTCCTTCGCAGATCATGAACGGCAACGTCTTCCCCGATCTCGAGAGTCAGCTCGCCGCAGTGACCGACTCGCGGCTGGTCTCCATTCGCGAGCTGGCAGCCCTCGGACTCCACCGCGATGCCATCCGTGAAATGAAGATCCTCGCCGCGGCGAATCCCGACAACCTGGGACTGCAGTTTTTGCTCGCGGACCTCTACGTGCAGGGCGAGGAACCATTTCGGGCCAATGGGATCCTCCAGCGGAGATTTCGCCCGTTCGTCCGGCACGGAGGCAGCGGAATCCCGCAGCGATTCTGGGAGATTCTTTTTCCGCTGAGCTACGGCGACACCATTCGCAGCGAGGCCTCCAGACGGCAGCTCGATCCTTATCTCATCGCCTCGATCATCCGCCAGGAGAGCGGCTTCGAGCCGTCCGTCGTTTCGAACGCCGGGGCCGTCGGCATCATGCAGATCATGCCGCGCGAAGCGGATGCCATCGCCAGCGCCGCGGGGCTTCCTCCCCTCACCCGCGAACAACTCTTTGATCCGATCACGAACATCGCCATTGGAGCCGCTGAATATTCGCAGAAGCTCGCTTTGATGAACGGGAACGACACCCTGGCCATCGCTGCCTACAACGCGGGCGAAGATGCCGTGCGCCGGTGGCTGGCTCAGACACCTCTCGATGACATCGACACGTTCGTGGAGTCCATCCCCTACGCGGAGACGCGGTTGTATGTAAAGAGTGTCAGCCGCAACCGTTTCGAGTACCGCCGGATCTACGAAGGCGCGACGCAGCAGCGATAAGAGAGCACGACACTCCTGTCTGTGCTCATCCTTGTCCAAACTAGCTGTGGGGTCTTCGCTGCAGCGTCATCGCGGGCCTGGCTGCAGCCGGCGAAGCCGGCAGAAGACTGTAGCCCCCGGCGTCAGCAGGGGACAATGCAGCAACGCACTTTCGCGAGCCCGCGTCGGCGGGCGACAGAGCAGCGGGTTACCTCCTCGGTGGTTCGCCGGATGACGCGGAACCTTCTGTCGCCCGCTGAAGCGGGCTTCGTTGAATCGGGTCGGACGTTTCCCCCGGCTAAAGCCGGGGGCTACAGTCTTTCGCCGGCTGCGCCGGCTGGGAATCCGCTGAAGGGGGCTGGTCGCAGCGATCTACAGTGTCTCCACCGGCCCTCTTCGGCCTCGAACAAGGACCACCGCATCGGATTGCTGGTGTGGCACAGACACTCCTGTCTGTGCTCCTCATTCGTTGCTAGAATCGCCAGCCCGCGTTGACCGACCGTCCCTCCCATGCGTAACGATCTGCTGATCTCCCGGATTCGCGCCGAAGTGGCGAGCAGTGCGCCGTTTCGCTCCCTCATTCAGGGGTTCGAAGGACAGCGCATCAACGTTACCGGCACGGCCCCCGAGGCCAGGGCGCTGCTGGTGGCGACGATGCAGGAAGTCACCCGGAGACGGCTGGCCATCATCGTTCCCGGCGATGCGGCCATCGACGACTTCGAGACAGCACTGCGTCTGTTCCATCCGAACCCGGAGTGCGTTTCAACCTATCCCTCGCCATCGCTTTCTCCGTACCAGGAGGTCTCCGCATCGCTGGGAGTGGTTCGCAACGAGATCCACGCGCTGGGGATGCTCATCGACAAGAGCGTGGAGATCGTCATCGTGCCGGCGCGCGCTCTGTTCTCGCGACTGCCATCGGCGGCGTCCTTCGCCGCGCGCATCGTTCATCTCCGCACCGGCGAGGAGCTGGACCTGCGCAATCTGCTCGAACAGATGGTGGAGAACGGCTTCCTGCGCACCGATCTGGTCGGCGAGGCAGGAGAGTTCGCCTTCCGCGGCGGAATCCTCGACGTCTTCCCTCCCAACACGGCCCGGCCCATCCGCATCGAGCTGTTCGGCGACACCATCGACTCGTTGCGCTGGTTCGAGGTGGAGACCCAGCGCTCGGACGACGAAGTGCAGGAGCTGGCGGTGCTTCCCATGACCCACTTCGCCCTCACCAAAGAGCTGCGCTCCGCCCTGGCCCGCCGGATTTCGCTCGACTTCATGGACCCGCTCTTCAAACGCGATCTCTCCGACAAGATCGACCGTCTCAGCGAGAACGGCACGTTCCCCGGCATCGAGCACTACGTGCCGGTGGCCGGCGAGACCGTTCCCTTTCTGGCCTACCTGCCTCCTGACGAGTGGACGATCCTGCTCGTGGAGCCCGACCAGATCACCACCAACGTGGCGAAATTCGAGTCGATGCTGCGCAACGAATTCGAAGCAGCGGCGGAGAAAGGGCGCGCCGTCTACGCGCCGGAGCGACTGACCACGCCGGGAGCCGACGTTCTGCAACTTCTGGGAGGGGCTCCCGTTGCTTTCAGCGACGTTCACATCGGTGCGCTGCGACACGCACCTCTTTCGCAGAGAGTGGCCTCCACATCGGAGAGTGGCCAGGCCACGCCGCTCCCGTCAGGGACTGGCGAGTTCCAGGAACTTCGCCTTCATGCGCCGCAGGTCGATCGCTACGCAAACCGCCTCCCTGAGTTCACTGCGGACATCGCCCGCGGCCACGATCAGGGACGACGGCAGATCTTCTTCTCCAGCACCAGGGGAGGACTGGAGAAAGTCGAGCGACTCCTCAAAGAGTTCGATGTGCCCTTCGCGGTCGATGAAGGTTCGCTGCGCGATGAGATCGTCCTGGCCTCCGGCGCCCTCCCCCGTGGATTCGACTTCGAAGACCTCCGGCTCGCCGTCTACTCCGAATGGGACCTCTTCGAGCCCCCGACCTCGTCCCGCGTCGGAGGACGAAAGAAGGCCTCGGACGCGTTCGTCACCGACCTGCGCGACCTCAAGGCCGGCGACTACATCGTCCACGTCGATCACGGCGTGGGCCGCTACCTCGGCCTGCAGCGCATTCCCTTCGGCGCGACCGAGCGCGAGGTCATGCAGATCGAATACTCCAGCGGCGGCAAGCTGCTCATGCCGATGGAGAACCTCAATCTCATCCAGAAATACTCAGGCGGCGCCGACTCCCAGCCGAAGCTCGACAGGCTCGGCGGCACGGCCTGGGCGCGCACCAAAGCGTCGGTCAAGAAAGCCATGCGCGACATGGCCGACGAGCTCCTCAAGCTCTACGCCACCCGGCAGATGGTCCAGGGCCACGCCTTCTCCAAGGACTCACCCTGGCAGTTCGAGTTCGAGGACGCCTTCGAATTCGATGAGACCGAAGACCAGCTCTCCGCCATCGACGACGTCAAAGCCAGCATGGAGTCGCGCAAGCCCATGGACCGCCTGCTCTGCGGCGACGTCGGCTACGGCAAGACGGAAGTGGCCATGCGCGCGGCGTTCAAATCGGTGATGGACGGCAAACAGGTGGCTGTCCTGGCCCCGACCACCATCCTGGCCTTCCAGCACTTCCGCACCTTCCAGCGCCGCTTCGCCTCCTTCCCGGTGACCATCGAACTGCTCACCCGCTACTACTCGGCCAAAGAACAGAAAGAGATCGTGCGCAAGCTGGAGACGGGCGAGATCGACGTGATCATCGGTACCCACCGCGTCCTGTCGAAAGACATCCAGTTCAAGGACCTCGGCCTGCTGGTCATCGATGAGGAACAGCGTTTCGGCGTGGCCCAGAAAGAACGCCTCAAGCAGTTGAAGAAAGCAGTCGATGTGCTCTCCATGTCGGCCACGCCCATTCCGCGCACGCTGCACATGTCGCTGGTGGGCATCCGGGATATCTCGGTCATCGAGACGCCGCCCAAGGACCGGCTGGCCATCCAGACCGCGGTGGTTTCCTTCAGCGACGAGTTCATCCGCGAGGCCATCGAGTTCGAGACCGGCCGTGGGGGACAGGTCTTCTTCGTTCACAACCGCGTCGAGTCCATCTACCAGATCAAGGAGTACCTGGAGAAGCTGGTCCCCGGATTGCGGGTCATCGTCGGCCACGGCCAGATGGACGAGCGCGATCTGGAGAAGGCCATGCTGGCCTTCATCACCCGCGAGTTCGACGTGCTGCTGGCCACCACCATCATCGAGAATGGGATCGACATCCCCGCCTGCAACACCATCCTCATCAACCACGCAGAGCGCTTCGGACTGTCCCAGCTCTACCAGTTGCGCGGCCGGGTGGGACGCAGCGACCGGCTGGCGTTCTGCTACCTGCTCGTTCCCAGTGACCGCGTGCTCAGCAGCGACGCCCGCAAGCGTCTCTCCGCCATCCAGGAGTTCTCCGATCTCGGGGCCGGCTTCCGCATTGCCGCCAAAGATCTGGAGATCCGCGGCGCCGGCAATCTTCTGGGAGGCGAGCAGTCCGGTGAGATCGCCGCGGTGGGCTTCGAGATGTATACGAAGCTCCTCGATGAGTCGATCCGCGAGATGCGCGGCGAACGGATCGAGGAAGAAGTGGAAACGTCGATGAACCTCGGCGTGGACATCTACATCCCCCGCGAATACATCGGCGACGAGAACCTGCGCATGACGTTCTACAAGAAGATCGCCTCGGCGCGCGACGATCAGCGGCTGGAGCAGATCCGCACCGAGATCCGCGATCGCTTCGGCGCGCTCCCGCCCAACGTCGACAACCTGCTGCGCTTCGTCCAGATCAAACGTTTCGCCCAGCAGATGGGAGTCATCTCCATCACCCGCGACGGCGCGCGGGCCATCCTGAAAATGACGGCGCAGGCGAAGGTCGATCCGAACAAACTGCTCCAGATGATCCAGGAGAATCCGCAAGTGAAGTTCTCGCCGAACGGCGTGCTGTCCCTGCCGCTGAAGACGCATGGCCCGGAAGTCATCGAGAGCATCGACCAGCTGCTGCGAAGCCTGGTGCTCGAACCGGCGGCGTGATCGCCTGCGAGCGCCGTGAATCTGCCGTCATCCTGAGGCCGGCACGGCCGGCGGCGTTGGTTCGCACAGCGTCCGCCACGATTTTCGCTTCAGTCGCGTTCACTCGGTCACCTTTGATTGCAGAGGACACGAGAGCGCGTCATTAGAACCCGCGCAGACGGCGAAGGATCTGCAACGTCGCAACTGCTCCCAGCAGCTTCCTCGTGATCGCAGATCCTTCACCGCCCGC
>JBKJQB010000056.1:0-6590 GCA_046594105.1 Thermoanaerobaculia bacterium | reverse complement strand
GAAAGCATGGTGGCGCGGTCGACTTTCACCAGCAGGTTGTCGCGCAGATATGTGCGGTAGTCGAGAAGCATCGCACCGGTCAGCGCGTCGCCGTGGGCCATGGAGGGAAGATCGGGCGTGGAGGCGGGCACGCGCAGGACCTCCGCCGTCAGACCCGTTCCGAACCAGGCCAGATGCCGCTCCAGCCATGGTTTCTCCGCGTCGGAGACGAAGCGTTTCAGCAGGAACTCCACGGTCACCTTCTTCGTCGATGAGGGCACCCGTTGCACGGCGCGGCGCAATCCGGCGCGGACGAAGGAAGGCATGGCGTCGTACATCGGCGCCAGCTTGTGCCCGAGGTAGGTCGGGTAGCCGCCGAACAACTCGTCGGCGCCTTCACCGCTGAGGACGACCTTGACGTGTTCGCGCGCGGCGCGCGCCAGCAGAAAGGTCGGAAGGATCGCCGGATCGGCCAGCGGCTCGGCCACGCCGCGAACCACATGCTGCAATGCCTCGAGCAGCGCCGCCTCGTCGGTGCGCACCGGAACGTGACGCGTCTGGATCCGCTTGGCCAGTTCCGCCGCCTGCCCGCTCTCGTCATACGACGCCTCGGCGAACTGCGCCGAGAACGTGTGCACGCGATCCACTCCGATGAAACGTGCGGCCAGCGTGGCCAGGATCGAAGAGTCCATCCCGCCGCTGATGAAGACGCCGACGGGAACGTCGGACATCACCTGCTTCTCCACGGCCCGCTCAATCAGCGTGACGGTCTGGCGTACCGCGTCGGCGGGCGAGATCGGTGTGATCTTGAACGAGGCTGGATCCCAGTACCGCACCGTCTCCTCTTCGCCAGACGGGCCGAAGCGCACGAAGGTTCCCGCTTCCACGCGGCGGATGCTCTCGAACATCGTGCGCGGCTCCGGCACGTATCCCATCTGGAGGTACTCAGCCAGCGCGATCGGATCGAGAACCTTCGAGAGCCCCGGATAGCGAAGAAGGCACTGGAGTTCGGAAGCAAAGAGAATCTCTCCATTCACCCGCGCATAGAAGAGCGGCTTCTCGCCGGCGCGATCGCGAGCCAGGAGCAGCTGGTGCGTCCGCTGATCCCAGATGGCCAGCGCGAACATTCCATCGAGCTCGGCGATGGCGGCTGCTCCGCGCTGGAGATAGAGCGGCAGGACCGTTTCGACATCGGAATGGGAACGGAAGGGGTAGTCGCGGAATCGCTCGCGGATCTCCGGCGCGTTGTAGATCTCACCGTTGCACTCCAGCCACACCAGGCCACCGGGAGCCTCGAAGGGCTGATCGGCGCGCTCATGCAGATCGATGATGCGCAGGCGTTCGGTGCCGATGACCGCATCGCGGTGCGTGAAGGCGGCGTGCCCGTCGGGACCGCGATGGCGTAGGGCCTCCCCCATCGCATCGAGCACCTCAGGATGACGCAACGCCTCCTGCCGCCCGGAAACCATTCCATAGATGCCGCACATCGTCAGCGCATTCTACGCATGGGACTGAGCACCGACCGAGGTCATGGCAACGTGCTGGCGGCGGGCAGAGTTAGCCGGGGCTGCGCGTAGGCCACATACCGCGCGTTCTCCGCCACCACACGCAGCCCATGAGCGGCGATCGCGTTGCGATGTGCGGCATCGCCGGTTCGCACAATGTAGGCGCGCGCGCGGGCCGGATCGGCGAGCGAAGAGGCCAGCCACGACATCGGCTTCAGCACCGGTCCGCCGGCAAACACGCCGTAGTGGCGGATGAGGTAGTTGCTGGTGAACTCCTCAGCATCGGCAGTAACCACGATGATCGGCCGGCGCAGGTAGAAGGCCATCGATCCGGTGAAGGCCTCCACTCCCACCACTTCGGTTTGCGGCGTCAGAGAACGGGACAGCTGCGCGTCGAAATCGCGGGTGGAGCGACGGGTTCCGATGGCCAGCAGAAGCGGGTTCGCCAGCAGGGGGATCAGCACGACCGGAAGGCTCAGCCCGATCAGCGAGAGATCGCGGCGCCGGGCGAACAATGCCAGCGCTCCACCAGCGACCGCCGCGATGCCCAGCCCGATGGCCGTCGTCTGCGCCGAGGATCCGTATTCGTCGCGAAGATGCAGGAACAGCGGCGAGATCAGGAGAATCGCTCCGAACGCGAGCAGCACCATGGCGGCCACCCGCACCGCCTTCTGCGCACCGGGCCAGGACTTCGCCACCAGCAGCGCGATGGCCGGCATCATCGGCAGGATGTACTGCGGCCGCTTGGACTGCGAGATGGAGAAGAAAAGGAACGGCAGCAGGATCCACAGCAGAAGGTAGAGCGTGGAGCGATCGCGGCGATCGATCTGTTTCGTGCCGCTGAGCAGGAGGACCGACCAGGGCATCGCGCCGCCGAGCACATACGGGAGGAAGTACCACGGCGGACCGGTGCGCTTGAGCGCCTTGGTGGCCATCCTCTGCGCCGTCTCCGTGACCAGCACGTAGTGAAGGAAGTCGGGGACGGCACGGGAGATCGCCCATACCCACGGCGTGACCACGGCGACAAACGCGATCAGTGCGGGGATGGAGAACACCGCACGCAATCGCCGTTTCATCAGCGCATACGGAATCGCTGCGAGCAGCGGCAGCAGGATGGCCACCGGGCCTTTGGTGATGACGCCGAAGCCGATCGCCGCCCAGGCCAGCATCGTCCAGCGACGGGCGATGGGCGTGCGCGCGACGTGCCAGTCGTTGACGGACAACCGCGCGCTGGTGGCCGACCCGGCGTCACCCACGATCGACTCGACCGCAACATCGCCTTCGATGGCCAGATAGAACGCGGCGGTGGCCACGGTGATGAAGAATGAGAGCGCGCTGTCGAAGATCACGGTCCGCGAGAATGCGACGGCCAGCGGCGTGGCCAGGGTGACGATGGCAGCGATCAGCCCCGCTTCTCGTCCCCACAAGCGGCGGGCGAACCAACCGGTGAACAACGCGGTGGCCAGCGTGAACAGGAAGGCAGGAAGTCGCGCCGCGAGCTCCGTCGGCCCGAGCACTTCCATCACCGCCGCCTCCGCTGCGAAGTAGACGATCGGCTTGTCGAGATACGGCAGGCCGTTCAGTCGCGGCATGACGTAGTCGTTCGTAGCAGCCATCTCCCGGCCGACCTCAGCGTTTCGCCCCTCGTCCGGATCGAGCAGAGGAAATCCGCCGAGGTGGATGGCCAGTGCGACCACGACGATGGCCAGCCAGAGGCTGAGGAGGCGCGTGTCGCGGAGGGTCACGGAAAGGTAGGTTCTCGCAGGGAAACCGGGCGGGAAACGGCGGCACCATAGCACAGCGCGACGGTTGGATCGCGAGGCGGAATGCCACTACGCCAGACCCTGAAGCTGTGCAAAAAGCCTGATGGAGGTCGAGGTGCTGTGCCAGACTCGCCGCCATGAAACGCGCTCTCCTTCTTCTTCCCTTTCTCGCCCTTGATTCCGTCGCTGCGGTGTCGCCCAACGCGATCGCAGCCCACATCCGCTTTCTGGCCAGCGATGTCCTCGAAGGCCGCGAAACGGGAACTCGCGGATACGACACAGCCGCCGCGTATGTCGCCGCCCAGTTCGAAGCAGCCGGACTGGACCCCATCAACGGCTCATGGATGCAGCCGATGAAGTTGCGTGGAGCCGCGGTGGAGGAAGCCTCGTCGTCGATTGCCATCGATGGACAGCCGCTGGTCAGCCGGAAGGACTACATCCTCCGTCCGGACTTTGCCCGCACCGGACTGGACGCCAACTCTTCGGTGGCACTGGCCGGCTTCGGAGTCACGGCGCCGGAGTTGGGATGGGACGATTACCGCGCGCTCGACGTGAAGGGAAAGCTGGTGCTGATCCTGAGTGGCGCGCCTCCCTCCTTCCCAGTCGATCAGCGGGCGTACTACTCGGCGAGCGACGTCAAGCGGCGCAACGCCGTGGATCACGGCGCGGTGGGGGTGCTCACCCTGAACACGCCCGGAGATGATCTTCGTTATCCCTTTGTCAAGCGCGCCGCGCAGAGCGGAACCCTTTCGATGCAGTACCTGGATCCGCACGGCACTCCCGCGAACGTGCTGGAGTCCCTTCGGGCCCAGGCCTCGCTGAGCCGAGGCGCTGCGGAGCGTCTGTTCGCCGGCGCACCGTTGACGATCGACACCGTGCTGGCCGACGCCGATCGCGGAGTGGCGCACTCATTCGCTCTGAAACCGGCTGTGGCCCTGCGCACGGTCTCCCGGTTTTCGGAGGTGCACAGCGCGAATGTGATCGGACTTCTGCGCGGACGCGGACCCGTTGCCGGCGAGTACGTCGTGGTCACCGCCCATCTCGATCACCTGGGCGACCATCCGCCGTCGGGCGGTGGCGACGGCCTCTACAACGGAGCCATGGACAACGCCGTTGGAGTGTCGGTGCTCATCGAGATGGCGCGCGCGATGGCGCAGCGTCCACGACCCCGCCGCTCCGTTCTCTTCGTGGCCCTGGCCGGAGAAGAAAAAGGCGAACAGGGTTCCGATTTCTTCGTACACCATCCTCCGGTCCGACCGGAATCCATCGTGGCCGACGTCAACATGGACATGTTCTCCATGCTCTACCCGGTCGCCGACGTCGTCCCCCTCGGCGGCGAGCACTCCGACCTCGGCGCCCTCGCCGCAGCGGCCGCCCGCGCCACCGGCTTCGCGGTCAGCCCCGATCCCTTTCCCGAGGAAGTGCGCTTCATCCGCAGCGACCAATACATGTTTGTGAAGGGTGGGATCCCGGCGATTCACATCAAGGCAGGCAATCGCAGCACCGACGCGACCATTGACGGGGCGAAGGTCACGCGCGAGTGGCTGCGAACGATCTACCACTCGCCGAAAGACGATCTATCCCAGCGCCTCGACTTCGCTTCGGGGGCGCGTTACGCCGATCTCAATCAGCGGCTGGTCGAGGCCATCGCCAACGGTCCGCGACCGCAATGGAAGAGCGGTGATTTCTTCGGTGGGCTGTTTGCCCGGCCGGCTGGCCGCAAAGCCACCATCACGCTGCGGCACTGAGCATGACCACCGACGCGCTGGGACGACCGTTCATCGACGTGCGCCCGCGTCGCGTCGTCTCGCTGGTCCCTTCGCTGACGGAGACGCTGTTCGATCTCGGCGTCGGGACGACCCTGGTGGGGATCAGCGATTTCTGCATCTTTCCGCCCGACCTCGCCATTCCGCGGGTGGGCGGGACGAAGAATCCCTCCATCGATGCAATTCGTGAGCTGCGGCCCGATCTCGTCCACATGAATCTCGAGGAGAATCTGGAGCGTCACGCCCGGGCCATCGAGGAGTTCGCGCCGGTCTTCGTCAGCGAACCGAAAACGGTGAGCGACCTGGTCTCGCTGATCAGAACGTTGGGGACCTTGCACCAGGCACCACTCGGCGAAACGCTCGCCAACCGATTGCAGGCCGCGCGCGTTCCTCCGCAGAGAGCCTTCACCTTCGCCTGCGCCATCTGGAAACACCCATGGATGTGGGCTGGCGGGGACACCTACGTCTCCGGGTTGATCGAGGACTGCGGCGGCCGGAACGTCTTCGCCTCGGAGCGACGCTATCCAACCCTGGAGCTCGCACAAGCCATGTCGCGGAAACCCGATCTCCTGTTTCTCCCCGACGAGCCGTACGTCTTCACTGTCGACGACGCACGGGAAGTCTCGGCCGCTGGTGCACGACGTGTGGTCGGACCGTTCCCCGGCCATCTCGTCACCTGGCACGGCAGCCGGACCCTCCTCGGCCTCCAGTTCGTGCAGGAAGCGGTGCGCATCGCGTTCGAGGGTCGGAGATCGTAGCGGTCGTTTATCCCGCGACGATCTCTTCGGCCCAGTTGCGCATCGTCTCTTCCACCGCGTCGATCTGCTTGGCGAAGAAGTGATCGGCGCCGGTGACGATGACGCTTTCGGCATTGCGCAAGGGTGCGACGAGCTTTTCGAGCTTCGCCACATCTCCGTATTCGTCCTGCGTCCCGTGGAGGAACAACATCGGTTTCTCGCAGTGACGGAGATACCCGAAATCGTATTTGTTGACCGGCGTCCCGATGAGAAACACTGCGTGCACGCTCGGCAATTCGCAGGCGGCGCGTGTGGCCACCCAGGCGCCGAAGGAGAAACCGCCCACGATGATCTTCATCCCGGGATGTTTGCGGGAGACCCAGTCGATCGCGGCGACCACGTCCTGCAGCTCACCCTCCCCTTCCTCGTGTTTGCCACCACTGGCGCCCACCCCTCGAAAGTTGAATCGCAGGGTGGCCACGTTCGCACCTTCCAGACCACGTGCGGCGCGAAACACGACTTTGTTATGAAGGGTCCCTCCGCCCATGGGGTGGGGATGGCACACCACGGCGACCGCTGCCGGATCCTGGAGCTCCCGGTAGAGCGCTTCCAGCCGGCCTGCGCTGCTGTACAGATCGACGTGACGAAGAGGTTTTGGATTCACAGATTGTCCGCAGTTTCCACCACAGGATTGAGCTTCACCAGAATTCGATCTCCCTCCACTCTCAGGTCATGCATGGTCAGACGGATCTCCGCGTTGCCCGTGCACAGACCGGTGGCGATGTCAAAGCTCCACAGATGCCACGGGCAGGCGATCTGATCGGAGACGAGATCATCTGC
>JBKJQB010000012.1:0-4817 GCA_046594105.1 Thermoanaerobaculia bacterium | reverse complement strand
ATCCCTGCCGGCCGGTCCGCCGGCATCTTGCCGGCGGGGGCTCGCCAGACAGTGCCGGCTGGAAGCCGGCGGACCGGCCGGCAAGGATGCCGGCGCACCGTTCGCTCGCGCAGGATTTCGACTCTGGCAATCCTCATCTTCGCGCTGCTCTCCCTTCCCGCTCGCGCCGAGACCAGCGCCACCGCCCCGAGACTCCCGGGCACGGTCGCCCTCGACCAGCGGCTCGACGCGCAGCTCCCCCTCGAATTGATGCTGCGCGACGAGACCGGTCGAGTGGTTCGCCTCGGCCAGTACTTTCGCCGCGGCAAGCCCGTCCTCCTCAACTTCGTCTACTACAACTGCCCGATGCTCTGCCCCATGGCACTGGAAGGGTTGACCAGCACCTTGACCGAGCTCAAATTCGACATCGGCGATCAGTTCGATGTGGTCACTCTGAGCATCGATCCGCGCGACACGCCAACGCAGGCTGCCGAGCGCAAGGAACGCTACGTCAAGCGTTACGGCCGCATGAGCGCGAACACCGGCTGGCATTTCCTCACCGCACACGAGTCGGCCATCCGCAAGCTGGCCAGCGCCGTCGGGTTCCGCTACGCGTACGACATCCAGGCCAACCAGTTCGCCCACGCCACCGTCCTGGTCGTAGCCACGCCAGAGGGCCGGGTGTCGCGTTACCTGTACGGCTTCGAATACAAGCCGCGAGATGTCCGGCTCGCGCTGGTGGAAGCGTCGGCCAACAAGATCGGAACGCCCACGGACGCCCTGCTGCTGATGTGCTTCCACTACGACGCCGCGACCGGGAAGTACAGCCGCTCAGCCATGAACTTCGTGCGCGCCGGCGGCGTAGCCACCATGGCCGGACTGTTCGGCTTCATCTTCGTGATGATCCGCCGCGAACGCCACGGGAAGCCGTCCTCGCACCTTCCGCCCTCTCCTCCATCGAGTTCCTTCTCCCCGCCGCTGCGGGGAGAAGGTGGCCGAAGGCCGGATGAGGGGCCAGACACTCCGGCGAGTGAGGCCCCTCACCCCCGCTTCGCGGACCCTCTCCCCGCTGCGGCGGGGCGAGGGGGCTCGGTGGGAAGCTCCAGCTCCACCGTCACCCTCCCTCCGCTCGATCAGGACGAACCCGACGCATGATGCTCTCCGACTTTCCTCTCTGGCCCGAACAGGCGTCCACCGTCGCTGGACAGGTCGACACGCTCTACATCTTCATGTGCGTGGTGACCGGCGCGGTCTCCGTCGGGATCTTCCTGATGATCTTTTATCTGGCGCTGCGCTACCGGCGCACGCCGGAGAACCAGCTCGCTCAGGATTACGAGCCGCCGGTGATCCTGGAGGCAGCCTGGATCATCATTCCCTTCTTCGTCTTCATGGGCATGTTCGTCTGGGGATCCTGGCTGTATTTCCGGCTGGCCCGGGTGCCGGACAACGCGCTGGATGTCTACGCCACCGGCAAGCAGTGGATGTGGAAGTTCCAGCATCCCGGCGGGCAGCGTGAGATCAACACCCTTCACGTTCCAGTCAATCGGCCGATCAAGATCACCCTCGCTTCCGAGGATGTCATCCACAGCCTGTTCTTTCCGGCCTTCCGGGTGAAGGCCGATGCCCTGCCCAATCGTTACCGCACCGAGTGGTTTGAGGCGACGAAGGTCGGTCGCTACCACATTTTCTGCGCGGAGTACTGCGGCACCCAGCACTCCGGGATGATCGGCTGGGTGGAGGTGATGCATCCGGCGGAGTACCAGAAGTGGCTGGCCGGCGGCAGCGAGGGATCGATGGCCTCGCAGGGTGAGAAGCTGTTCCAGAAGTACGCCTGCAACACCTGCCACACCAGCGACGTCACCGGCCGCGGGCCGGTGCTGGCCAACCTCTCCGGCAGCACCGTCATGCTCTCCGACAACACCTCGGTGAAAGCCGACGACAACTACATCCGCGAGTCGATCCTCAATCCGCAGGCGAAGATCGTGCGCGGCTTCGCGCCGGTGATGCCAACGTTCCAGGGGCAGGTCAGCGAAGACGATCTGCTGAAACTGCTGGCTTACGTGAAGTCCATGGGCGCGCAGCGCATGCCGGCCGTCGCGGTGGAATCGCCGGCCTCGCTCCAGAGCAACGCAGGATCTCCGCTCAATCCCGGCGCCGGCATGGCCACCCAGCAGCAGCCCGCCGCCACGCAGTCTTTGCCACAGAAAAAAGGTGCCAGGCCATGAGCTCTCTGACGCTCCACGACGTCCGGTTCAGCGAACCGGAGAAGTCGCGCAATTACCTCAACGACGATTTCGGCGCGCTCTCCTGGCTGCTCACCCGCGACCACAAGAGGATCGGCATCCTCTACATGCTGTCGATCTCGGTGATGTTCCTGCTGGGTGGCTTCTTCGCCCTGATGATGCGATTGGAACTGCTCACTCCGGAAGGCGACCTTCTCACCAGCGACACCTACAACAAGTTCTTCACCATGCATGGCATCGTGATGGTGTTCTTCTTCCTCATTCCGTCGATCCCCGCCGTCCTCGGCAACTTCATTCTGCCATTGCAGCTCGGCGCCAAGGACCTCGCGTTCCCCAGACTCAATCTGCTGAGCTGGTACCTCTACGTGATCGCCGCCATCATCGGCCTGACCGTGATGATCACTGGCGGCGTGGACACCGGCTGGACGTTCTACACGCCCTTCTCCACGCAGTACTCGAACACGCACGTCTTCGGGACGACGTTCGCCGCGTTCATCGTCGGCTTCTCCTCCATCCTCACCGGCCTCAATTTCATGGTCACCATTCACCGCATGCGCGCTCCCGGCCTGACCTGGGGCCGCCTGCCACTGTTCGTATGGGCGATGTATGCCACCTCCATCGTGCAGCTCCTGGCCACCCCGGTGCTGGCCATCACGCTGGTGATGCTCATGATCGAGCGCGTGCTGCACATCGGCATCTTCGATCCGGCGCTGGGCGGCGATCCGCTGCTCTACCAGCACATGTTCTGGTTCTACTCGCACCCGGCCGTCTACATCATGATTCTGCCGGCCATGGGCGTGGCCTCCGAGGTCGTGGCCGCCTTCACCCGGAAAAAGATCTTCGGGTACCGCTTTGTGGCGTTCTCTTCGCTGGCCATCGCCTTCCTGGGATTTCTGGTGTGGGCGCACCACATGTTCGTGGCCGGCATCTCGGTCTACTCGGCGATGATCTTCGCCTTCCTCAGCTTTTTCGTGGCGGTGCCGTCGGCCATCAAGGTCTTCAACTGGACGGCCACGCTGTACAAGGGCTCGGTCTCCTGGCAGACGCCGATGCTCTACATCCTCGGCTTCATCGGGTTGTTCACCGTCGGCGGCGTGACCGGACTGTTCCTAGCCGCGCTCGGGCTGGACGTGCACGTGACCGATACCTACTTCGTCGTCGCCCACTTCCACTACATCATGGTCGGCGGAGCGGTCATGGCTTACTTCGCCGGCATTCACTACTGGTGGCCGAAGATCACCGGCCGGATGTATCCCGAGTGGTGGGCCCGCCTCGCTGCCTTGCTCGTCTTCGTCGGATTCAACCTGACCTTCTTCCCGCAGTTCCTCCTCGGTTACCTCGGCATGCCGCGCCGGTATCACGCGTACGCACCGGAGTTCCAGGTGCTCAACGTCATGTCCAGCGCCGGGGCCTCCGTGCTGGCCATCGGCTACACATTGCCGCTGATCTATCTGATCTGGTCGCTCAAGTTCGGCCGCAAGGCCGGACCGAATCCATGGGGCGCCGTCGGTCTGGAGTGGATTACCTCGTCGCCTCCGCCGAAAGAGAACTTCCATGAGACACCGGTGGTGAGCTGGGACGCCTACGACTATCCGGCCATGCTCAAAGCGGTGGGGGAGACTCAGAATGTCTGAGCTGCCGGTCGATCCGCATCATCACCAGCACCACCCGTTCCTCCAGCATCACTTCGAGGACCTCGGGCAGCAGCACGAGGCGTCCACGCTGGGCATGTGGTTCTTCCTGGCCACGGAGATCCTCTTCTTCGGCGGCATCCTTCTGGCCTATACGATCTATCGCGTCCTCTACCCGCACGGCTGGGCGGTGGGTGCCGAACACCAGAACGTGCTGATGGGAACGATCAACACGGTCGTCCTTCTCGGCAGCTCGCTGACCATGGCCCTGGCGGTGAAGTACGCGCAGGCCGGCAAGCGCATGACCACCGTCTGGATGCTGCTGCTGACGCTGATCCTGGGAACGCTGTTCCTCGGCATCAAAGGCTTTGAGTACGCCGAGCACATTCATGAAGGGTTCTTCCCCGGCGCGATGTTCCATTACGCCGGACCGGAAGCGCAGAAGGTCCAGCTCTTCATGATCTTCTACTTCGCACTGACCGGATTGCACGCGCTGCATATGGTCATCGGTGCCGGTCTGCTGCTGTGGATCCTGTGGCGGGCATGGAAAGGTCAGTTCGGTCCGGAGTACTACGGGCCGGTGGAAGTGATGGGGCTGTACTGGCACTTCGTCGATCTGGTGTGGATCTTCCTGTTCCCGTTGCTGTATCTGATTCCGAAACCGCTGGCGTAGAGAAAACGTTATGACCGTCCAGACCCACGATCATCCGCACCATCCCGCGCCGCAGCAGCACACCAGCGGGCTGGCCATGTACTTCATCGTCTTCTTCGGCCTGATCGCCGCGACCATCCTGACGGTGCTGGTGTCGCGCCTGGAACTCGGCTGGCTGAATACGCCGATCGCCATGACCATCGCCATTACCAAAGCCACGCTGGTGGTGCTCTTCTTCATGCACCTGATCCACTCCGCACGGCTGACCTGGGTGGTCATCATCGGCGCCATTCTCTGGGTGGGCGTGCTCTT
>JBKJQB010000260.1:0-9980 GCA_046594105.1 Thermoanaerobaculia bacterium | reverse complement strand
GTTTTCGGGGAGCAGACCATCCAGCCGGCGCTGTTTGGCGAGCTCCTGCGCGCAGGATGCACGCGGACCGGCCGGCAGGATGCCGGCGCTCCGAAGGCGCCGAGTGAACGGCCGAGGCGAAAATCGTGGCGGACGCTTTGCGAACCAGCGCCGCCGGCCGTGCCGGCCCGGCCTAGATTTCGGAGTCGTCGAAGAGCTGTTGGTCGTCGCGGGACTCTTTGAACTTTTTCACGCCCGCGGCGATGGCGCCGAGGGGTACCGCAATCTGCACCAGGCGTTTGAGGAGCTTGGGGGAGCCGAAGCCGACCAGAAGACCGAGCACCGCACCTCCGGCCATCAGCTCCGTCGCATGTTTCGAAGCAACGCTCTTGATGTCCAGTGTCGTGCGCAGCCGCCGGTCCAGTTCGTCGATCCGGCTGCCGATTCCGTCGCGCGCACGCACGATCTCGTGCTCGATCTGCTTTTTCTCTTTGCCATCCATGTCAGTTGCTCCTGGCGCGCGCGATGTCGCCTTTGATCGATGCGATGTCGGTCTTGACGTTTTCGATCGAAGCGCTCGGAACGAATTGCAGCGCCGAGAACTTCTTCTTCCCCATCATCGCCAGAACCCCGGCGGCGATGAACAGCACGATGGTGACGATCAATGCCGACAACCAGGCCGGAACTCCCAGTGCCACCAGCCCCAGAACGATGGTGACGAAGAGGAAGGCCAGCCCGAACAGTCCGAGGAAGAGGGCGGCCGCGAACATGGCCACCCCTCCACCGAGCTTGGCCACGGTGTCCTTGAACTCGAGCTTGAGCAGCGCGATCTCGCTGCGAAAAAGGCTGGTGAGGTCGGCAGTGAGATCCTTGATGATCGTGCCGAGAGAGCGATCCCGTTCCGTTTCCATCGAATTGCGAGCCATATCGACAGACCCCGGAGCAAAAGGGGTGCCTCACCGCTACAATCCCTTCGCTCATGCTTCCCGATTCGATCGAACTGGTCCGCGAATTCCGATTTGAGGCGGCCCATTTTCTCCCCAGCGTCCCGGCCGGGCACAAGTGCCGTCGCATGCACGGGCACTCCTTCCGTGGAGAACTCGCCGTGCGCGGGCCGGTCGATCCACGCACCGGATGGCTGATCGACTTCGCGGAGCTCAAGCAGGCCATCGATCCCATCGTCGCCCGTCTCGATCACTACCTGCTGAACGAGATCGAAGGGCTGGAAAACCCAACCTCGGAGCTGGTGGCTATCTGGATCTGGAACGAGGTGGTTGCCGCGCTGCCGCAGCTCTACCGAGTCACGCTCGAGGAGACCTGCTCGTCGCGATGCCACTACTACGGTCCGGACCCGCGCTAGGCCGGGCCGGCACGGCCGGCGGCGCTGGTTGCCCAAGGCTCGGCCAAAATCACGCTCCAAGACGTTCTGCCGCGCAGGCTCCTAGGCCAAGCACGGCCGGCGGCGGTGGTGCCCAAGGCTCCGCCAAGATCACGCTCCAAGACGTTCTGCCGCGCAGGCTCCTGGCCGGCGTCCCGCAGGCGGCGCGCGCTGCGGGGAGACTTACTCGCGCCGCGAGGTGATCTTGATCTTCATCAGCCTGTGCTCGTTGCGACCGAGGCGGGGCACCGTCAGCAGGCAGGCCCCATCCTCCGGCACGCCGGTCAGGGTGGCATTGCGCTTCATGATCAAATCGCCGGCAAGGCGCATTCCGGTGACTCCGGGCGGAAGCCAGATCTTCACCGTCGGATTGAGAAGAGTTTTGGGACCGCGATTGGACATTCCAACGCTGAACGTGCGCTTGTCGCCCAATGGATCGACGCTGAACGCGAATCGTCCCGCGCGTGCATCGCGGCGTGCGTTCGGAGTGAACGTCAGGGCCTGATTGACCTCGCCGACCGCCCCGTCCGAGACTGGCTGACCGCCCACCCAGCGGAACGCCGTCCGCAGCATCAGCAGCAGGGTGCGGTCCTGTTGTTCCATCAGCGCATCGGGGTTCAGGCCGATCCACAGATAACGGGCATCGCCGCGCTCCATGTGCATGACCACCGCGCGGGAGTTCGACCGCCATCGCGCATCGACATTCATCCGGGCGGTTTCCTGAAGAAAGGCTACCGGGCCAGGACGGACCGCAATCTCGTACCCGGGGTTCAACCGGGCCAGGATTGGCGAGGCCGATTCCGAGAGCTTGAAGCCGTTATCGGACTGGCCGATGTCGGCCGTCAGCTTCAGGTCCCCCAGCTGTGTCTGAGGCGGAGCACCCAGAACGGCGACCGCTCCCCCGTTCCGCAGGAATTGATTGAGACTCTCACTGACCTTCGGCGGCAGTGAGGGCAGGTCGCAGATGACCACCACGCCCTGCAGCACTTCGAGCCGGTCGACTGGAACCAGCGTCGGCTGCATCTCCGCCGCCGTCAGCAACCTGATCCAGGAAGCGGTCAGAGGCGAGCGGGGATCTGCCGTCACCAGGGTGACCTTTGGCAGCGGCGCAGGCTCGATCGACGCCATCGATTGCTTTTCGATGAAGGACCAGATGGCCAGGCCACCGAGAACGATCACCAGCAGAAGGATAGGGGTGTAGACCGCGATGTGTTTCCAGTGGACTCTGACTTCTTCGCGCAAGCGGGCCGGGAGTCGTGGAAGGAGTCGTCGTTCCACTCGCGGTTTGAGCCGGCGCTCATTCGGGAGGGGATGGGCGCCGGGATGAGAACCGGCACGAGCGGACGCCGCATCCTGGATCGCGGCCGCATGCACCACCGCAGCAGCTTCCTGGGCCACCGCGGCCGCCGATTCGACGACCGCCGCGGCATCCTGCACCACCGCCGCCGCCTCCTGCATGACCGCCGCCGCAGCGTCTTCGGCAGAACGAGACTGGTCATCCCGAGGGCGTGTCAGCCGTGAGGGAACTGGGGAAGACGGCTCATTGCGGTTTCGGAAAGACATGAGGGCAGCCGGTCAGGAACCGGCCGGAATGGCGCGGACGACTCTCGAGAAACAGAGCCGAAAAGCCAGCGCGGCAGGTCGGGTTATTTCGGCTTGTACTCGTTGAAGAAGACCTTGACCTGACCTTCCTGACGCAATTCCTGAGCCGTCTTGGGACGACGCGACTCGCGCACTTTGTACGCAAAGTACGAAGCCACCGCCACAATCAGGGTGACCACGATGGAGAGGAAGATGAGAATGGCGAGCATGTTGACCCAGTCAAATCGCATGATGAATACCCCTTTTGCAGCTGATTAAATGCGCCCCTTGCGGGCTAGTTTTCCCCACGACATATCGAGACCGATCAGCTCCTCGAGTGTGGCGAACAGTTTGGTCACGTCGATGATGAGAACGTAGAACATCCGGTAGAAGATCGAATAGATGGCCAGGCCGATATCCTCGCGCTCCATCATGATGGCGTGGAAGGCAATCAGCAGATCGAGGATGGTCAACAGGATCCACCACATCACCAGCAGCTTGGTCATGCCGTAGATCAGGGCCACCCACACGAAAAACACGTTGCTCAGAATGTTCATGGCCGGCCAGGCCAGCCCCTCGAAAATCATGTACCAGAGCGAGAGAGGCGTGGTGATGTTGCCACTGGAGCGAGTCAGCAGGTGCTTCTGCTTCCGGAGGGCCTGCAGAATGCCGCGGCTCCAGCGATATCGCTGCTTGATGATGTCGTTGAGAACCTCCGGCGCTTCCGTGTAGGCCACCGCTTTCGGCTCGTAATTGATCTTCCACCCGCCGGCCAGCATCTTGACCGTCATGTCGAAGTCTTCGGCGAAGGTGTCGCTGTCGTAGCCCCCCGTTCCTTCGATGGCGGTCCGCCGGAAAATCCCGATGGGCCCGGGGATGACGTTCACCGTCCGGAAAAACGCCTGCGCGTTGCGGACGATATTCAGACCCTCGATGTATTCGAGCGCCTGCAGCTTGGTCCAGATGTTGTGACGGTTGATGACCTTCACATTTCCGGCGACGGCGCCGACGCTGGGATCGATGAAGTGCTTGACCGCGTACCGGAGGGCTTCCGGCGTCAGGCGGGAGTCGCTGTCCATGCACACCACGATCGGCGCCTTGGAGCGGCGGATGCCGTAGTTGAGGGTGTCCGCCTTGCCGCTGTTTTCCTTGCGGAAGACGGACACGCGAACGCCGTAGTGATTCCCCTCGAACTCCTTCATCTTGTCGTACGTCCCGTCGCTCGACCCGTCGTCGACGGCGATGATCTCGTAGTAGGGATAACGAAGCTCCAGCAATGAAGACAGCGAAGCGGTGATCACTTCGACCTCATTGAAGGCCGGGACGATGATGGAGACGAAGGGGAAGGATTCCGGCGGATCGTCGTTGGCCAGCTCCCGGGCGTGCAGGTAGCTGAACCACACCAGCAGGAAGTGCCGCAGGATCAGCAGAACCAGGAAGGTGGCCAATGTGACCACCAGAGCCTTTACGAAGATCGGACCCAGCCGCTGCGGATAGCGAAACAGCAGCACGGTGACAAACACCACCAGCGCGATGATCAGCACCGAGATGATCAGCTGGGTCTTGGGGCGCAGCGGTTTCTTGACCGGAGGAGGCTGCGGGTTGTTGATGTTGTCGGGGGCGTTGTTGCTATTGTCGGAAGCGGTCAACGGTTCGTTTGCCATCAGCGTGTCTCCCCCGGGCCCGGGATCAGCGGAGAGGAACCGGACAGGGGCCGGGTGTCGTAGTAGTAAGGATTGCGGTCAGGCTCGTTGCCACGACCATAGAGCTGCTTCAGCCGGAATCCGACGAACCAGTGCCGCTGCCAGTAATTTAAAAATTGATCGGACGATCCGCCGAAGGGCGAGATGGAGCCGAAGCGCCCGCTCTTGCCGTACCCGTAGTTGCCCACCAGATCGATGCGGTCGTTCACCGGAACGGTCACGTTCGCCTCGTACGAGCGCAGGTCGGAGCTTCGTCCCGATTCATACGAGCGGCCCGCTTTCCCTTCCAAATTCCAGAAGAAGCGGTTTCTGATGTTCTGACCGACCTGCAGCACACCGGCGATGGAGCGGTAGTCGTGCGGCGAGTAATAGCGCGGAGTGCGGAAGTCGTAGCGGAGGTAGCGCCCGTCCGCCTTGATGGCCACGAAGGGCTGCTTGAACAGACGATAGGTGAGCAGACCATGAGCGGCCTGCCGCTTGTTGTCGTCAGAGATCGATCCGAAGGAGGCGTCCGCCAGCCATGACCAGTGCCCGCCGGTGTTGTGGTCGTAGTGACCGCGCAGGTCGTTGATGGAGATCGGATCGTTGAGCAGCGAGCCCGGTCCCGTCGGCGTGGTGGCCAGTGAGTTCAGCGTGAACACGTCGTACACCAGGTCGTAATGGTTGAAGTCGAGAACCCAGCGGCTCTGCAGGTTGGGCAGCCACTCGGCGCCCAAACCGAAGAAGGGTCGCGTTCCCAGCCCGCGATCGTAGAAGTTCGCTCCCACCCGCCCATGAAAACTGAGCTGATCGCTTTTCCGATAGTTTGCTCCGCCGCTGATCACGCTGGCGAAGACGCTGTCGCCCAGACGCTCAAACTCGTGACGGCCCACCGACAGGTCGTATGCCGTCCGCTGGGACAGCCACTTCTGCGCGGTGAGATCGATCTGCTTCAATGTGAATTGCGTGGAGTCGGTCGAATAGGTGTAGCGGCCATCCACCGTCGAGGTGGGCCGCACGTGGCGGACCAGGTCGAGCTCCTGGCGGGCGGGCATGAAGCCGGGGTCCAGCGCCAGAGCCTGCGTCTGATCGGCCACGGCCGTATCGTTCCATCCGTACCAGCGATAGATCTGACCGAGATTGAAGTAGGCCTTGGGGGGGACGTCGGTGTAGAGATTCGCCCGCGGATTTGCGGAGAGATCGGTCAGCTGGCGGAACTGCGCCATGGCCGCACCGAAGTCTGATTCGTACGACAAGACCTGCGCGTACTCCAGGCGCAGATCAGCGCGTTCGGGGTGGGCGGCCAGAAGAATCTCGTATTGATGCGCCGACGCGTCGTAGCGCTGATCCCAGCTCAACACTCGCGCGTACTGCGTGCGTGCCGCGAGGTCGTCGGGGTGGGCTTTCAGGTAACGCTCATAAAGACGTTCGGAGGCGCGGTAGTCCGCCAGGGCGGTGTACTCCTTGGCCAGCGCGAGCACCTGATCAGGGCTGGCGGACGCTTCCTGTGCCTCCAGTGCCTTCCGCCGGTCTTCCAGTTTTGCCAGCTCCTGCTCGCGACGGTCTTTCGCCGAACGCTCGATCTCGTCGAGCCCGTCCATCTTCTGGCTGCTGTGCTCGCGGATGAACTTCGTCGTGGCCAGCACCTCGGAGTAACGGCCGGCGTCGAGGAGAAGCCTGGCTTTCTCCATCTGCAGTGCGAGGTTGTACGGCTCCAGCTCGATCAAGCGGGCCACCCGCTCCAGACGCAATTCAGGAGAGGCTGACAGTTGCTGAGACAGCAACTTCGACTGCCCGGCCCCCGGATTGGCGGCCACGAAGTCTTTGAGCATTTTGATCGCTCCGTCCCGGTTCCCGCTCCAAGCCATCGCGTTGGCCAGAGCGACCGCATTGTCATCGGTGCGGTTAGCGTCGAAGGTCTTCTGGAGAGAGTCCACGGCAGCGCGCGACGCACCCATCCACGAGAGCAGCCGGCCGTACTCGAGCTGCAGCTCCGGCGTGGACTGTTCCTTGAGAAGTGCCGAGTAAAGCCGTTCGGATTCATCGAGCCGGCTGGACCAGGCCAGCGCGCGCGCGTGACGCATCCGCGCATCCCGGTCGAGCAACGCGCCGGGGAGGCGGGCATACACGTCAGCGGCGGCGCTGTAGCTTCCCGCTTCGAAGAGAGCGTTGGCCAGCACCAGACGATCCTGATCGGTGGCTCCTTCCTTCTGCGCGTTCGCCTCGGCCTGGGAGATGTTGCGGTCCTGAACTTCCTTCAGCCCCTTGTTCGACGCGTCGCGCAGCGTCGTGGCTTCGGCATCATTAGGGTCGGCGATCAGGAGTCGAGCAGCGATCTTCGAGGCTTCGTAGTACCGCTGGACCTGGAGGAACAGTTGCGCCAGCTCCAGCTGTTCGACCCTCGAAGCGTTGCCGGCCGCCACGATCGCTTCCAGCGGCGTGATCCTGGCGTAGGGGTCCTGGCCGGACGCAGTCATCGCGGCAAGGGATAGTGCGATGACGATCAGAATCTTGAGAAACCTCATTTTGACCTTCCCTGGAGGTGTAGCTGGAATTCTCACGGGCTGCAAATAGCACTCATAAGTCCGGCCAATTGTGCAAGGGCGATTCCACTATTGAGGCGGAGGCGGACTCGTAGTTGTTGTCTTACTCGTTGTCGTAGGAGTCGTCGTCGTGGTGCTCGTCGTCGTGGTGCTCGTCGTCGCGGTGCTCGTCGTCGTGGGACTCGTCGCCTGCGCGGTGACTGTTGCGGTTGTGCTCGCCGGTGCGGGCCTCGTGGCTGTACTGGAGCTCGACGCCCCTGTTCGGGCAGGAGTGGGAGTGGTCGCGGCCGGTGGCTTCTGCGCATCGCGCAGGCGGATCGCCGCGACTTTCTGGGCCTCGATAACGTCGTCGCACGACACCAGATCTTTTTTCAGCACCACCGCCAGGTGATCGCCCACGCGTCGCTCCACGCCATCCGCCGGTCGATTGACGATCCGGTCGGAGACCCACATGGCGCTCGATCCACCACCGTCCAGGTTCAGGGCGGAACATGCGTTCAGCCGTGCATGCATGAATTCGCCGAGTTGCGCCAGAGTCATCCCCGGGATCCCGGTGCGACGTCCGTCCGCGACGACGAGAAACAGAGTCTTGCGATCCTCAGTGAGCCCTACCGCCGTCCGCGGATGGGGAGCGCGCGTGAAGGCGTCGCTCCCCGGAAGTTCTGTGGATGAGAGGACATCGCAGTCCACAATCAGGGACGGCCAGCCGGACATCGCCGTCTCCACCCATTCCTCCGGAGTGTCGGTGAGTTTCGTTTCGGAGGGGCGGGTAATGCGGCCCTTATGACTTCCCAGAACCAGCAACCCCTCGCGCCGCGTCTTCTTGACATCTTCCCATTCGCCGCAGGGCCCAACGGTCATCCCGATCGGGCTGAACTTCTCATCGAAGTAGTCTCCGTTGATGGCCACGACGGCGTGCTCCATGTGCGCCAGATCGGAGACGCGCGTCCCCTTCTCCGACTCGCGTGAAGCGATCACTTCGATCTGATCGTTCGTCAGGTCCACGCGAGAGACGTGGACGTCGAAATTCTGCTCGCGGAACTGCTGGT
Source organism: Thermoanaerobaculia bacterium (assembly GCA_046594105.1). Classification (GTDB taxonomy): domain Bacteria; phylum Acidobacteriota; class Thermoanaerobaculia; order Gp7-AA8; family Gp7-AA8; genus JBDSGC01. The sequence continues at coordinate 1,768 of JBKJQB010000260.1, read as the reverse complement.
AGTCGACTCCGGGAGCCACCGTCTTCCAGTCCGCGAACGCGGAGGAGGTGCTCAGGATCGCCAGGAGAAAAAGAACGTGGGGTTTCGGGTTCATGGGCCCGGCTCGTTTCAAACGGTGTGCCGCATCCGCACGCGGCACTACGCAACCGTCACCACACCTTGGCACTTACGATGCAGCGGGCCGCTCTGAGTCCTCTGATGCCGTCCAATCCTCCCGACCGCGATCGTGTTCCTACGCGCTTCCAGCCCACCAATCCGGATGGCACTCTCCGGCCCAGCCGCCTCGATCCCGGTGAAGGCGCACCATTGGAGCCACCGCGGGCCACCCGCAGTCAGTCGCTGATCGAGATCGTCCTCTTCGTCGTGTTCGGCGGCCTGATCATCCTCGCCGGCATCGCGCTCTACACCACGTACTCACCGAAGCACCGCCTGGTCCCGAACCTCGTGGAGGCAGGGCTGCACGAAGACCGGGTGAACATCCTTCTGTTCGGAGTGGGCGGCGAGAATCATCCGCAGAAGGACGACCTGGCCGACTCCATCATGCTGCTGAGTCTCAAGCCTTCCACCCAGCAGGCCGCGCTGGTTTCCATCCCCCGCGATCTGTGGGTCAAGCTCGGCCCGTATGGAACGCACCGAATCAACTACGCCCACGCCGCAGGAGGCTCCAGTGGATATCCGGGGGAAGGTCCGGGGTTGCTGGCCGACACGGTCTCGCGGGTATTCAACCAACCGGTCCATGCCTTCGTGCGCATCGACTTCCGGGCCTTCGAGAAGATCATCGACGACCTCGGCGGGATCGATGTCGACTGCCAGCGTGGCTTTTACGACTTCCTGTTCAAAGACGGTTTCGCCAAAGGTCCTCATCATCTCGATGGCAAACGCGCGCTGGCGTATGCGCGCTATCGATACATCATCGGTCCCGAGGGGGATAACTTCGCGCGGGAACTGCGGCAGCAGCAGGTGATCAACGCGGCGCGGGAAAAGGCGCAGCACATCAGTCCTGCCGCGGTGATGCATCTGCTGACGGCGATGTCCACACTGTCGGCGAGCACGATGACCAACCTGACCACTCCGCAGATGGTCACTCTCTATCGCCGGTTTCACGAAATCCAGCCGTCCAAAATCCGGCATGTGTCGCTGAAGCCGGTCACCCAGCTTTTCGAGGTAACGCGAATCGCCGAACCGGGTCAGGCGGTGCGCACGAGGACCGGTGACGATCGCGAGCTGCAGGCAGTGGAAGCGTCCATTTTCTCCAGCGAAGCGCAGATGGCCACCGAAGACCAGATCCAAATCTCCACTCCGGCGACCGCCCCTCAGCTGCCGCCAGATGCTCCTCCGCCGGCCCGGCACTGATCTGGATTCCCGGCCTCGCCGGCGCGCACCGCAGGCCCGTCCATCGCCCCATGCAAAATCCGAGAAGTCCTGACCGGGGTCGTTTGCGGGTGGCCGAACCGCCCGCACGCGCGTCCGTGAGTGGCGCGCGTGTTGCTAAACCTCGGTCCGGTTGGCGTGATTCACGCCGGAATAACGGGATGGTTTCGCTCCCCATGAAGAAGAGGAACTTATGAACGGCTCGACCGACACACGATCGAACAACGAGAACGCCACTTCCTCGACACGCAAGTCGGCTGCAACTCCTTCCGCGACGGATGCGCCGAGGGAGCAGCCATCTGCACCCTCGTCCGACCGCATCATCAGCGGGATCGACCTGCTCGACTTCGGCGCGGGCGGAATGCTGCCCCAGAAGGTCTATCTGGTCCGTGGCGGA
>JBKJQB010000219.1:0-5020 GCA_046594105.1 Thermoanaerobaculia bacterium | reverse complement strand
CAGGGAAGCGTCGATCGCATCACCGGCTTCGTGCACATCAAGGAAGTCTTCGAGGCCATCGTCCGCAATGTCACTCCCACGCTCAGCGAGCTGGCCCGCCCGCCCTACTTCGTCTCGGAAACCAAGAAAGTGTCCGAGCTCCTTCGCGAGTTTCAGAGCGAACATCTCCAGGTCGCCGTGGTTGTGGATGAATACGGCGGAACCGCGGGAATCATCACCATCGAGGACGTGGTCGAGGAGATCGTCGGCGAGATCGCGGACGAACATGAAGAAGGGGAGTCGACCATCGTCGATCTGGGAAATCAGGAGTATCTGGTCAGCGGTCAGCTACGGGTGGATGCTCTGGAGGAGACGCTGGACGCCGAACTGGAAGGGGAAGATTACGAGACCGTCGCCGGCTTGATCTTCACCACGCTGGGCCGGGTCCCCAAGACGGGGGCGATCGTCAAGAAGAACGGATTCCAGTTCACAGTGGACCGCGCCGATCGTCGCCGCATCTATCGTGTCCGCGTGATGCCCGATGCGGATGCAGTGTTCGACGAAACGTCACGACGGGAGCGCGAATGAGCACGATCGATCTCAGCAAAACAGAAGCCGGCGCGGCCGGCGGGAGATCCGTAGCCCCCGGCTTCAGCCGGGGGTCATCGGCAGCAGTTGAGCAGATGAGGAGCAGCTATCCATGAAAGGCGGATCGAGCAAAGGCTTCCGTGGCGGCAGCTCGTCGAAAGGGGGGAAGCGCACACCGAGGACACCGGCGAAGCCTGCGGCCGCAGCCCCACGGCCCGCCGCGGGGAAAAAGGCCGCGGTGAAGCCCGCGCCGGCGAAACCGGCGAGCGCCGAGCGTTCGAAGCAGCCGCGATTCGGGGTCGTGGCGTTGGTGGGTCGCCCTAACGCAGGCAAGTCCACGCTGCTCAATCGCGTCTTAGGGCAGAAGGTGTCGGCAGTCTCTTCCAAACCGCAGACCACCCGGAACCGCATCGTGGGAATCCTCAACGACCCCCGCGGCCAGATCGCCTTTCTCGATACCCCCGGCATTCACCGGCCGCTGCACAAGATGAACGTCCGGATGATGGAACACGTGCGGACGGCGCTCGACGAGGCCGACGTGGTCACCGTGATGATCGATGCCAGCGAGGACTTCGGTCACGGCGATCAGTTCGTGCTGGAGATGCTCAAGCAGCAGAAGGAGAGCAATCCTGAGTCTCACCGGGTCGCTGTCCTGAACAAAATCGATCTGCTGAAGAAAAACCGGCTGCTGCCGCTGATCCAGCAATATTCGGAGACCGGGCTGTTCGCCGAGATCGTGCCCATCTCTGCGAAGGAAGGGGAGGGCCTCGAGCCACTTCTCGATCTGCTTTTCAGGACGGTGAAACCGGGTGACGCGCGTTATTCGCAGGAAGACTTCACCACCCAGCCGGAACGCTTCTTCGCCGCAGAGATGATCCGCGAAAAGATGCTCCGTCACCTCTCCGACGAGCTTCCCTACAGCACCGCGGTGGCCGTGGATCGCTGGGAGGAAGAAGAAGGGCGGAACCTGATCAAGATCTACGCGACCATCGTGGTGGAGCGCGATTCCCAGAAAGCCATCGTCATCGGCAAGCGCGCCGACATGGTCAAGAGGATCGGCACCGAGGCGCGGATGGAGCTGGAGAGCGTCCTCGGATCGAAGATCTTTCTCGACCTCCATGTCGCGGTGCACGAGTCCTGGCGCGACGATCAGCGCTTTCTCGGCGAGTTGGACTGGCCCCTCGGATCCCGTTGACCGCGCCGGGCCACCTGTTCATCGGGTGAAAAAGAGGTGCGCCCGGGGTAAAGGTTCAACTAACATACGGCCTTCAGCGGTTCCAACAATCTGAGGAGGCCCGATCTTGAATTCACGTGTCCTGCGCACGCTTCTGCTCGTAGCGCTTTGCGTTCTTCTGGTTCCCATGGCGTTCGGTCAGCAGACCGGATCGATCAGCGGGCGAGTCACCACAACCGACGGATCAGCCCTCCCCGGAGTCACGGTCGAGGCGCGATCGAATGTGCTGCCGCAGCCGCGTGTCACCGTCAGCGGCTCGAACGGTGAGTATCGGCTGCCCGCTCTGCAGCCGGGTTCGTACACCGTAACCTTCAGCCTGTCCGGCATGCAGAATGCCTCGCGACGGGCCGATGTCCTGCTTGCCCAGGACACCACTGCCGATGCCAAACTGGGCGTGGGCGGGCTGTCGGAGAACATTACCGTGACCGCTGCGGCCACGCTGGTGGACAAGACCTCCACGGCGATCCAGAGCGGTCTCTCCACTGAGCAGATCCAGACGCTGCCGGTCGGTCAGGAGTACCGAGACCTGATCAAGCTCATCCCGGGTGTGCAGTACACCCAGGAAACCACCCGGGGCCCCAGCGCTGGTGGAAACGGTCAGGATAACGTCTATCAGCTGGATGGCGTCAACGTGACCCTGCCTCTCTACGGCACGCTGTCGGCCGAGCCTGCGTCGTACGATATCGCTCAGGTCACCACCATCAAGGGCGGCGCGAAGGCCATCGACTTCAACCGCTCCGGCGGGTTCACCATCGATTCGGTGAGCAAGTCGGGAACGAACAGATTCATGGGCCAGCTCAGCGCCCAGACCCAGCGCCACAGCTTCACGTCGGGTCTGAAGAGCGGAACCAACTCCAAATTTGACCAGGATCGCAATTGGTTCAACCTGAACCTCGGTGGCCCGATTCTGGCCGACCGGCTCTTTTTCTACGGTTCGTACTATCGCCCCACCGTGACCCGGAACAACCAGTCCAATCTCTACGGACCGCTGCCGAAATTCTCGAGCACTCGGAACGAGGAGTTCGGCAAGCTGACCGCCACTCCTACCAGCAACATTCTGATCAACGGCAGCTACCGGACCTCCAAGCATGTGGAGAAGGCTGCGGACACCTTCGGCGCCACGACTGCGGCGTCGGCCAGCGGTGGGAACGAGTCGAAGTTGAAGATCGGAACTCTCGAGGGTTCCTGGGTCCTCAATTCGAGGAGCTACGGAACGTTCAAATTCACCGATTTCCGCAACAACACTCTGAATGGTCCGGATAACCTGGCCAACTTCGTTCTTTCCAACGCTCCCGGGACCAAGCTGGACATCAACAACCTGGACCGGTCTGGACTCTTCATTGTGCCGGTGCTCAAGCCGGGCAATGACGCGTTCAACGCCTTCGCTGCTCCCTTGATCGCCAAGTATGGATACGACCTCAACGGGGTCCGCACTGGCGGCGGAAGGGTCGGATACGGCAGCACTCTGGGGTTCGACAACTTCTTCCGCAAGAACGGTCAGGTCGGCTACAACATGACGTTCGGAAGCAACGTGACAAACGATGTTCACGTCGGTTACCAGCGCTACACGGATACGGAAGAACTGCAGCGACTCTCCAATGGTTTCGGCACCATCACCGCGCTCGGTGGCGGCTCCAGTTTCAACGGAACTCCGGTGTTCTACCGCGCCACATTTCTTCAGGCCTCCCTCGGTACGCAGGTGGTGAACAAACTCCTCGGGGATTATCGGTCGCAGAGCTTCGAGCTGAACGACACGATCCATGCTGGAAACTGGTCCTTCAACGTAGGAGCGATCGCCAGCCAGGACACTCTTTACGGTCAGGGGCTGAAAGAAGACAGCTCGGTCGTCTCGGGCTTCGTGGCGTCACCAGGGAACAAGTACAAGATGTACCAGGTGCCGTTCAAGAAGATGATCCAGCCGCGGCTCGGTGCCACATGGGCTTACAACGGACAGGACACGGTCTATGCCAGCGTTGCCCGTTACAATCCTGCCGCAAGCTCGCTTCCTCGCGCGGCGTCCTATGATCGCGCCTATATCACCCGGACCCTTCAGGCGAACTTCGATGCTACCGGTACGCTCATCGGCGTCAGCGCCCTGCGGTCCTCAAGCGGCAAGCTGTTCCAGCCGGACATGGACCCGCGCCAGATCAAAGAATATCTGATTGGAACTTCTCAGGAGATCAACACCCACTGGTCGGCCAGGCTTTATGGCCGCTATCGGCACGGCGATCATTTCTGGGAGGATACCAACAACACCGCCCGGGTCGACTACAACCCGCCCGCCGGAATCCCGCGCACTCCCTACATCGGAAATTTCGACCAGCAGAAAAAACAGATCGGAAGCGCGTCGAGCTATGTCATCGCTCAGTTGGATGGAGCCTTCACCAAGTACTACGAAGCGACCATGGAGTCCGAGTGGCGCGGTGACAAAACATTCCTCCGCGGGTCGTACACCTGGAGCCATTACTACGGCAACTTTGACCAGGACAATACGACGGCAGAGAACGACGCCAACGTCTTCATCGGCTCGTCGTTCCTGGCCGACGGTCCGGGACGGCAGCTGTGGGACAACCGATACGGCGATCTCCGTGGCGATCGCCGCCACGGCCTCAAGCTGTATGGTTCCTACACCATTCCCTGGAATGCCACCGTCGGTGCGTACGCCATCTACCAGTCGGGGCAGCCGTGGGAAGCGTGGGACGCGAGCATCTACAACAATTTCGCCGACAATGATGACGTCGGTGATCGCACCAGCAAGTTCGCCGAACCGGCAGGCTCACGCCGGTCGCCGTCTCATCACCAGTTGGACCTCAACTACACCCAGAACATCCCGCTTCCCAGCGGTCTGAACCTTCAGCTGGTCGGAGATTTCTATAACGTCTACAACAAGCAGACGGGATACAGTTTTCAGCCCGATCTCAAGAGCCCGTTGTTCAACACGCCGAGACGTTCCTACGATCCGCGCCGGTTCCAGCTGGCCGCCCGGGTTCAGTTCTAAAAGCTCCTCAATCATGTTTTCGCAAAAGGCCCGGCGGCAACGCCGCGCCTTTTCGTTTGGAACGTCTTCTAGCGTTGAGAGGGTGATGAACGTGCGCTCCGTGGTTCTTCTGAGCGGAGCGAACGGAGCGCCGGCATCCTGCCAGAGGAGTCTGATTACCAGATCGCGCAGCGTTTCGAGGCCTCGCGAACCATCGGCGCGTTTTCCTTGCAGCCGAACGC
>JBKJQB010000146.1:0-25727 GCA_046594105.1 Thermoanaerobaculia bacterium | reverse complement strand
TGTCGCCCGCTACTCGGGCTCCCTTCTGACTGGGCTCGCAATCCCCCGGCTGGCGCCGGGGGCTACATTCTCGCGCCCGCTGACGCGGGCTGATCACGGACAGATTCGAGGTTCTCGGAAGATCGCATGGCGGGGCGCATCACCGTGTGGGTCTTCCGGGCCATACCGTCGCTCCTTCGTACGGTAAACCGCCCCGACATAATCCGTGGTCCAGTTTTCGGGGAGCAGACCAGGTGAGGTCGGCCCTCTTCCTTCTTGACAGGTAGCCGGTGCCAGCCGTAGATTGCCGGCACAAAACAAACCGACCAGTCGGCAAATCGTAGCGCCGCCTGAATTCTGTCGCATCGGGACCCGATCCCGAGGCAAGACCACAGCACTCCAGTGCGCACCAGGGAAAAGGGGCAAATCATGAAGCGTTTCGGTGAATTGAATGCGTCGGAGAGCGTCTCTCCCATTGGTCGCCTGCTGCTGATCGGTCTGGTCACTCTGGCCGGCATCGCTGCCGTGCCGGCCTTCGCCCAGGAAGCAGAAGCGAAACCGGACAAGGCGAAGGAATCGATGCAGAAGGCTGGCGCAGAGATCGTCGTCACGTCCCGCAAGCGTGAGGAGAAGTTGCAGGAAGTTCCCATCGCCGTCAGCGTGATCAGTGCCGATCACCTGGAGGAGGCGGCGACGGCCGACATCTCCGAGCTTCAGGGTCAGGTCCCGAACCTGACCGTCTATCAGGGTCGCAACCAGTCGACGACGCTCACCGCTTTCATGCGCGGCATCGGACAGGCCGATCCGCTCTGGGGCGTTGACCCCGGCGTGGGGCTCTACATTGATGATGTGTACATCGCCCGTCCGCAGGGAGCACTTCTCGACGTCTACGATGTCGCGCGCATCGAGGTGCTGCGCGGACCTCAGGGCACGCTCTACGGCAAGAACACCATCGGGGGCGCGATCAAGTACGTCAGCCGCGAGCTCACCGACAAATCCTCAGGAATGATCTCAGTCTCTCCGGGGACGCAGTCGAATCTCGATTTTCGCGCCAGCGTGGGTGGCGCGATCATCCCCGGAACGCTGCGCGGAAAGATCGCGTTCGCGTCGCTTCGCCATGACGGCTATGGCACCAACCTCTTCACCGGCCGCGGCGTCTCCAATCGCAAGACGCTGGCGGGCCGTGGAGGTCTGGACTGGCTTCCGTCGCAAAAAGTGAAGGTCCAATTCAGCCTCGACGCCACCCGCGATGAGGCAGAGCCAAAAGGCTACCAGCGCCTGATCGCGAATCCGCTATGCCCTGCCTTCCTTGCAGGGGCGACCTGCGCTCCGAACAGCGGCCGCTTCGATACGCAGAGCGGGCTGGAGCCGTTGAACGGCACGAAGTCGAGGGGATCCTCGGTCGTGGTGACCGCGGACATGAATGCCGCCTGGCGCTTCAAGTCGATCAGCGCGTACCGCAAGTCCGACTCGAAGAACAACATCGACTTCGACACCACGCCGGCGCGCATCGTCGACGTCATGGCGACCTATTACGACAAGCAGCTCTCGCAGGAGTTCCAGGCCCTTTACGGCGCCGGGGGGAAGCTCTCCGGAGTGCTCGGCCTCTACTATCTCGACGGCAAGGCCGGCGGACTGGTCAAGAACATCTTTCTGAACCGGCTCTTCGGGACCACCGAGGGGAAGACGCTCACCAAGTCGGTGGCGCTGTTCGGGGACGGAAGCTACGCGCTTTCCCCCAGAACCAACTTCAACCTGGGTCTGCGGGCGACACGCGAGCAGAAAAACGGCATCGCCTTCAACGCTGGTTATGCGAACGACACCTTCAGCAAAGTCACCACAGTGACGGCGAACTACAACAAGAAGAAGACCTTCGACTCGCTCGCGCCGAGAATCGGGTTCGACTACAAGTTCAGCGATTCGGTGATGGGTTACGTGACGGGCAGTCGCGGATTCAAGAGTGGCGGGTACAACGTGCGGGCCCAGGCAACCGTCTTCCCGAAGTCAGCCGAGCCATTCGACGATGAGGTTTTGACGGTGGCGGAGGTCGGGATCAAGTCGGTGCTGGTTGACGGGCAGCTGGTCCTGAACACGGCGGTATTCGACGGCAAGTACAAAGACGTTCAAGTCTCCACCTTCACCGCCTACGACTCGAACGGAGATGGTGTGGATGACGCCTTCTTCGGCAACTTCCTGAACGCCGGCAACGCCACCATGAAAGGCGCCGAGGTGGAATTCGATGCTTCGAACCGGGCTATGCACTGGCTGAATGTGAATGGCTTCGCCAGCTATCTCGATCTCAAGCCGGATAAGTTTCTCGACGCGAATCGCGACGGGTTTGTGGACACCCAGGTGATCACCAACGCCCCGAAGTTCACCGGCGGGCTGCATCTGAACGTCAACTTCCCGATGATGAAGGGGCTGGTCACCGCGAGCGTCGGCGGTGCCTATCGCGCCAACTCCGTTCTCACCAATGAAGGCGGACAGTATCCAGGCCGCCCTGGTGTGGCCCTGCTCCCGCTCTCGCAGAAGGCCTACACGCTCTATGACGCATGGGTGAGCTGGCTCTCGGCCGACGCCAAGTGGCGCTTCGGTGTGAATGGAAAGAATTTGACCAACAAGGGGTATCTGACCAACGGCTACAACATCCCGGCTCTGGGCGTGGTGACCGGTTCCTACGGTGCTCCGCGTACCGTGCTGGCGACGATCGAGTACCGTTTCTTCTAGACCAGAACTGATTTGAAATCGAGGAGTGCGGGCGAGATGCCCGCACTCCTCATCTGCTCCCTTCATGTCGACCCTCACCACGGAAGCGGCAGTGCAACCGGTCTCCCGCTCGGCGTGGGGCCTGTTGTTTTTCCTGACGGCGCTCAACGTCCTGAACTTCGTCGATCGGATGCTGATCGCCAGCCTGGCCCCGCTGCTGATCGCCGACCTCGGATTGACCCGCGCGCAGATCGGACTGCTGGCCGGTTTCGGCTTCGTTTTCTTCTACACCCTGGTCGGTCTTTTTCTGGGCGTGGCCGCTGATCGCTACCGGCGCTTTCCGCTGATCGCCGCGGGACTGGCTCTGTGGAGTGGGATGACTGCGTTGTCGGGTTGGGCGCGCAGTTTCGTCCAGCTGGCCATCCCGCGCATTTTCGTGGGGATCGGTGAGGCGACGTTGACACCGGCAGCCCTCTCCATGCTCGGCGACGCCTTTCCGGCGCGCCGTCTGGGACTGGCCATCGGCGTTTACTACGCCGGCATTCCGGTCGGGCTGGCGCTGGCGCTCATCTCCTCGAGCCTGATCGCGCCGCGCTTCGGCTGGCGGGTGTCCTTCTTTGCCCTCGGTATCATCGGGCTGCTGGCCACGGTGCTTCTCATGGTGCTTCGGGAGCCGGAGCGGCGGCGACTGATTACCTCACGGGAAGAGGGAGCGTCGCCGGTTTCTCCAGCCCGGCCGGCAGTGCGGGAACTTCTGCGCGATCTGATGCGCGCCATCGTCGACCGGCCGGCGCTGGCGCTGGCGCTCCTGGGAGGCTCGCTGCTCTGTTACGGCTCCGGTGCCGCTCTTCACGGCGTGACCTGGCTGGTGCAGGAGCGTGGCTTCCAGTACGCCGACGCTGCCTTCCGCGCCGGCATCGTCGCCGTCTCCGCCGGTCTTCTCGGCAACCTCGCGGGCGGAGCGTTCGGCGATTTCTGCGCGCGACGCTTTCGCGGCGGCCGGATGTGGAGCCTGGTGATCATGACCGCGTTTTTCACTCCGATGGGCTGGCTCTATTACTCATTGCCTCCGGGAACGCCGCTCTTCTACCTCTGCTGGTTCATCACCAGCGCCGGGACCACCGCCTGGTTCGGGCCGCTGTTCTCCGCGTATCAGGAGCTGTCGCCCGTGCACGCCCGCTCCACGATGGTGGCCTTTGCCCTGCTGGTCCTGAACCTGCTCGGAGTGGGTCCCGGTCCGCTCATCACCGGGATGATCGGCGACGCCAGCGGACTGTCCCACGGCCTGCTGGTGAGCCTCGTGGTGACCGCCTTCGCGATCATCCCGTTCGCCCTCGCTGCCCGCAGCGAGGCTGCACGCGAGACGACCGCTGCGAAGTAAGCAGCGCTGGTTTTCGTAACGCCTGCAGGGGTGCCAGAAACCGTCCACGCGGATGAGTCATCGAAGGGTCCACGCTTGTCTCGCGGTCGCTCCGCGACTCTGCCGCCCCTGCTGGGGCGGACTTTTACTGGACTGTGCACCAGACCGGTGGCTGCGCGCTTCGCGCTTGCCGACCGGCTACCGTCTGGCTGCGCCTCCGGCGCGCGTGCTCTACGCTGGGACTTCTCGACGGTCGATCCAAGTCAGGCCAGGCTTTCAGCTGGCGGTGCTCGGCGAGCTCCTGCCGGCAAGGATGCCGGCGGACCGGCCGGCAATGATGCCGGCGTTACGAAGGTGCGCGATATGGGAGATTGAGCCGGGTCAGCAGCCGGACGAAGCGCGGGTCGTCGCGGATCACGTCGAGGCGCGGCTCCGTCATCAAGTAGACGGCCCATGCTGATCGCTGGTCGAGCGCGGTCTCCAGCCACGAGAAGGCTTCGTCGATCTGGCCGAGCGCAAGCAGCGGCATTGCCATGTAGATGCCGGAGATGAATCGGGTGGAGCGCATGGCATCGACCCGCTCCATCCGTTCACGGCCACGATCTTCCTGTCCACCGTTGGCCAGCGAGTGTGCAGAGAACGCGAGCAGATGTGCCGATTCCGGGAACGCTTCGATCAGCCGGTCGTAGATCTGCCAGGCAGAGGGACGTTCGTCGAGCAGGTCGAGGGTGAGGGCCTTTCCGAGAAGCGCGCCTTCGTAGTTGGGATCGAGCTCCAGCACTTCGTCATAGATGTCCATGGCCACGCGGAAGTCGCGCCGGAGGTAACTGACCAGCCCGCGATTGGTTCCGATGATGAGAGAGAGGGGGTCCAGCCCGGCCGCACGCTCCATGTGCTGCCTTGCTTCCTCGTGCCTTCCGAGCCGGCTGAGATGCAGCGCGTACCACTGCAGCGCCGTCGCATTGTTCGGCTGGAGCGCGAGGGCCAGGAGATAACGCTCTTCGGCTCCTGACCAGTTCCAACGATGGATTTCCTCGACAGCGGCGAGCGCGGCATGGGCCTCCGCGGAGTGGGGATCGATCTCCAGCGCGGAGTTCGCATACGCCTCCGCCAGAGAGAAGGCCTCGGCGGGGTCCAGCTGGTCGCGCGTGCCGATGGTGACGTAGGCCTCAGCGAGCCCCACGCGGGGCGGCCCGAAATTTCGGTCCAGATCGGCGGCCTCGCGGAAACACTGCACTGCTCGCTGCATGGATTCCGCGGTGCGCCGGTTCCAGTGAAAACGACCCTTCATGTTCAGGAGATAGGCCTCGCTGTTTCGGGTCTCTCTTCCTGCGTGTGCCGGTTGCTCGATCTCGACGGGTCGCGGTGAGAGGACGGCGACGATCTCGCCGGCGATCTCATTCTCCAGTCCTGCGATCTCGCTGACGCGCCTTCGGAACTGACCGCCCCACAGCTGTTGGGCGGAGGCGGCGTCGAGGAGATCGATCTGCAGGGTGACCTCGCTCGTGGAGCCTGTGACCCGACCTGTGACGATCGACCGCACGCCGAGGTGTTTGACCAGGGAGGGGAGATCATTGGTGGAGGCGGCGTGACGGAACGCAGTGGCTCGCGGGGTGACCCGGAATGCAGGCATCCGCGAGATCACGTTGATGAGCCCCTCGGAGATTCCGATGGCGACATAGGCCAGCTCCGGATTGCCCGATGCGTTCTCCAGCGGGAGGATGGCCAGCGATCGAGCGGAGGCGTCGTCGCTCTCCAACTCCTCGGCGGTTCCACAGAACGCGTAGCCGAAACGGTGGATCGTTCGCAGATGGCGTCCCCCGCGGGCGGAGTCGTCGATCGCGCTTCTGACTTCGCGGATCAGAGTTGGAAGGTTCGACTCCGAAACGAAGGTCGTGGGCCAGAGCCGTTCCTGCAACTCGGATTTGGACACGGCCCGCGGACGCTCACGGAGCAGGATGGCCATGAGCTGAAAGGCTTTCGGCGTCAGGTGCACGCTCTCCCCATCGCGCAACAGCTGGCGCGATTCTTCGTCGAGAACGCATTCTCCAAAGCGGAATCGCATCACATTCCAGGCGGCGCATTCAGAGCGGGCCAGGGATCTACAGGTGAGTGGGTTTGGCCTTGATATCACGAAGGGCGAAGCTTCTGTCCTCAGTGTCCAGGAGGACCCACTCCCCCTTTCGTTTGCTGGAGCGGTTGCTCCGAGGCCGAGGACCCCTCATCCGCCTTCGGCACCTTCTCCCCGTGCGCGGAGAGAAGGGACTCGCCGCGGGGGAGAAGGGACTTGTTGCAAGGAGAAGGACTCGCCGCGCCCTCGCGAAGATCTCAGAACTTCCTCAGGACTGGCGACTCTCATGGGCCGATCGTTGATCCACAAGATCGATCGCACAGAAACCAGAGGACAGAAAAGCAATGAGACCTTCGAGCCCGCAGTCACGTAACGAACGGACCTGGCAGCAACGGCCAGCCCCTGTCACCTCGCGGCCGATCCCGGCGGAGAGGGTCTCCCCTCCGGCTCCAGCAACGGGCGGTGAGGAGTTCCGTCACGCCGCGCAGAGTGTGGGGATCGCGGCCATGGGCTACTACCTCCCGCCGACCGTGCAGACGGTCGGACAGGTGGTGGAAGCGGGGAAAACGATCAGCGATGAAGCGAAGTTACGGCAGCTGGGCTTCTCCACGATTCGCGTGGCGCGCGAGGACTCCGCGTCCCAGATGGCCATCGAGGCCGTTCGCAATCTGCGCAGCCGCAGCGGTTTCGATCTCGATCGAATCGATGTCGTGGTCTATGCCGGCGCACTGGCCACCAGTTCGGTCATGGGCACGGACGATCAGGAATCGTGGGGCTCCATGGCCGACCCCACGCCGCTGTTCCGATTCCCCGGACCGTGCATCCAGGCAGAACTGGGGATCCCCAACGCCTCCGTCATCGGGGTCACGCAGCTGGCCTGCAATTCGTTCCAGGCGGCCGTCCGCGTGGCCCGGGCCCTGATCCTTGCCGAGCCATCGGTCCACAACGTCCTCTGCGTCGCGGCCGACCGCTTTCCTGCGAGCGCGCGACGGGAGATTGTCTACAACCTGATGTCGGATGGCGCGTGTGCGGCGGTGGTTTCCCGCGGCGAGCGCTCGAATCGCGTTCTGGCCACTGCGCAGATCACCCGCGGCGCGTACTGGGACGCCTCGGTCAGCCACGATCAGTTGATTGCCGCCTATTTCCCGCTGGCCCGTCGCGTCATTCTCGAAGCGCTGGCCGCGGCGGGGCTGGAGCCGGGTGATCTCCACCTGCTCATCCCGCACAACCTCAATCTCAAGAGCTGGGAAATCCTGGCGCAGGTGGTGGGGATCCCGATCGGGAAGATCTACACCGCGAACATCGAGCGCATCGGGCACGTCGTGGCGTCCGACAACGTCATCAATTATCTCGACGCATCCGATGCCGGCCGCCTGAGGCAAGGCGACAAGGTCGCGCTGTTTGTCATGGGATTCGGCGCTCACTGGAGCTGCTCGATTCTCGAGGTGTGAGGCAGATCATGAACGACGAACGAATTCTGCTGACCGGCGCGACGGGAATCGTGGGATGCGAGATCGTCCGCGAACTGCTGCGGCTTCCCGATCCACCGCGAGTGCTGGCGCTGCTGCGAGGCAGCGAAGAGGAAGTGGAAGCCAAGAGGCGATGGCTCGGCTCCTGGGCCGGCGTGTCGAGGGAACGAGCCTCCCGGCTGAAGACCATCCGCGGGGACATGACCCTCCCCGGGCTGGGACTGACATCGGAGGATCGCCAGCGTTCCCAGTCGGTGACCGCAATCCTCCACGCAGGGGCGGTCACCCGATTCGATCAGACCGCGGAGGTGGCGCGGCTCAATAACGTGGCCAGCACGAAACACCTGCTCGATCACGCGCGCAGCTGCGACGGTGTCGATCGCATCGGCATCGTCAGCACCGCATTCGTGGCGGGGAGGCGGCGCGGAGCGATTCAGGAGGACGAGCTCGACCTCGACGTTGAATTCAACAACGAGTACGAGCACTCCAAGGCGCTGGCCGAGCAGCAGGCCAGGATGGCCATGGACGATCTCCCGATCGCCGTCTACCGCCTGAGCATCGTGGTGGGCCGCAGAACGGATGGACGCATCTCCCGCCTCTCCGGCCTCTATCCGATCCTGCGGCTCTTCCACGAAGGGCTGCTGGCGATGTTTCCCGGCGAACGGGATCAGCGCATCGATCTCATTCCGGCAGACTTTGCGGCGGCATCGATCGTCCATCTCTTCGACGAGGGGTTCGTGCCGGGGATGACCTATCAGATCTGTGCAGGTGCTGATCGGTCGTTCACGCTGGGGGAGCTGTTTCCCGGTATCGACGGGTTCCTCACGGAGTCCGATCCCGCCTGGCGCCGGCGCGGTCAGCCCCTCCCGCTGCCGGTGAGCGCGCAGCTCTTCCGCGATTTCGTGGACATCGTGGAGCTGACCGGCAATCCCCGGCTCAAGCAGATCATCCAGCAGACCCGGACCGTCACCCGGCAACTCGAAATGCCGAAGACCTTCGACACCCGCGCATTCGAGGAGGCCACTCGAGGCGTTGCCGGTCTGCAGCTCGCGCACGCACGCGACTGGCTGCAGCCCTGCGTGACCAGGGGAGTGGAGACCCGCTGGCAGCAGCCGGCCCGAGGGATCCCGTCATGAAACCGCAGGCCGATGATCGGCTGATGTACGCCCAGAACTGGGAAGATCCATGTCTGGAGCTGGCAGCGCTCCAGATTGGCCATGACGATGAGGTGATTGCGATCGCCGGCGCGGGCTGCACCGCGCTGTCCCTTCTGGCGCAGGGGCCGCGGCGGTTGCACGCCATCGACCGGAGCCGTGCGCAGATCTTTCTGCTTCGCCTGAAGCTGGCCGCCGTGCGTCATCTGCCTGCCGGGAGAGCCACTCATTTTCTCGGCGGGACGGCCGGAAACCACCGGCTGGCCATGTTCGATTCGATCAAGGGTCAACTGTCCGGGGAGACCGCCTTCTTCTGGAACAGTCGCAGGGAACAGGTTCGGCGCGGCGTGATCTCGCAGGGACGGATCGAACGTTACTTCGCGTTCCTCCGCTGGCTGCTGCGCTTCGCGCATCCGCAGAGTCGCATTGAGGAGCTCTTCGAACAGCCGACGCTCCAGTCTCAGCGACAGTTCTATCGCCAACGATGGGACACCGCGGGGTGGCGGGGAGTGTTTCTTCTGGCTCATCAACGAGTGCTCGGTCTCGCGCTCGACCCGGCGTTTTACCAGTATGTGAACGCACGGAATCTGCCACAGGAACTGCGCGAGCGGGCGGGGCGGTGCATCACCGAACTGCCCATCAGGGACAACTACTTCCTTTCGTGGATTCTGCGCGGACGCTATCCCGATCACGCCGGCGCGAGGCCTCCGTACCTATTGCCGGGCGCAGCGGAGAAACTGGACGAGTATGCAGACCGCCTGGAAACCCATCACGCCGACCTGCGCGAGTTTCTGCGCGCACGCGCGGACTCCAGCTGCGACAAGTTCTATCTCTCGAACGTGACGGAGTGGCTGCCGGAAGAGGAGCTGGCCCCGTTTTTCGAGGAGATCCTTCGCGTTGCTCGCGACGGCGCCACGGTCTGCTATCGGGCGCTGATGATCGATCGTCCGCTGCCGGCCTCGGTGGCCGGCCGGTTCCGGGAGGATCGGGCACGCTCCGCCGAACTGGCGGCGAGCGACCGCGCGTTCGTCAATGTCGGATTTCACGTGATGACGGTGACGAGAGGGGGAGACTGCGATGCCGGCCGCTGATCGAACCGCAGTCGTGGACAGCCTTCGGGACTGGCTCGTTCGGGCCAATGCAAACGTCCGCCCCATGCACCTGGCGCCGGACACGGACATCATCGAGTCGCGCATCCTGGAATCGCTGCAGGTCGTCGAGTTCATTCTGTTTCTCGAGGAGACCAGCGGACGGGCCATTCTGGCCGAAGAGCTGAACTTCGACTCGCTGCGAACGCTCGATTCGATTTACGAATCGTTTTTCGAGGTTCGCTCGTGACCGCGCAGATCCCGGCGTCGTCCGAGCGTCTGGAGCGTGCAACGCGGAAACTGACGGCGCTCTCCGTCGCTGCGTATGCGAATCCTCACGGTCGCTTCTGCTGGACGTCCAGCCCCTCCACCGAAAGGCTGGCCATGAGCGAGAGGCTGCTTCCCCTGGCCGGCCTGCCGGTCTTTGGCCAGTTGAGCGACGAGCAGCGCTGGCGGCTGGCGCTGCTGGAGGCGGTGAGTTTCTTCTCGCTAAACATCAGCGGCGAGCGGGAGCTGATGGCTGGGCTGACCCAGCGCCTGGATGAGGGCCGCCCTGCATTCCTCTCGCGCTACCTGCAGCATTTCCTGGACGAAGAGAACGCGCACACCGTCGTCTTCGCGCGCTTCTGCCTGGACTACGGCGGGGCGATCTTCGCAGACCGCCAGGTGCGATTCCCGCGCGAGTTTCTGCCGGGCGAGGAGGAGTTCCTGTTTTTCGCGCGGGTGCTCGTGTTCGAGGAGATCGCCCATTTCTACAACCGGAGCATGGCCACGGATGAGGATGTCTGGTCGCTGGCCCGGGAGATCAATCGCTATCACGCCGAAGAGGAGACCCGTCATCTGGCCTTCGGACGGCTGCTGGTGGCGGAGCTGTGGGAGCGGCTTTCGCCCGCGTGGGACGGAGAAGGGAAGAGGCGCATCGGCCACTACCTGACCCGCTACGTCACGACGGTGCTGCAGTCGTACGTCAATCCCGAGGTGTACCGCGCCATGGGGCTGCCGGCCGGTACGCGCCAGCAGATCCTCCAGTCTCCGCACTGGATCTCCCTGGCCGACCAGTCCACCGGCCGCATCACGCGCTGGCTGCAGAAGCTCGGAGTGACCGGCCATGCGTAACGAGATCCCCCGTCCGCTTCCCGGCCTGGTCTGGAAGGCGAGCGGTTTCGTCGGCCTGGACGGTCCGCTTTTCTCCCTGTCAGAGGCGATCGATCGACGCTTCCTCGATCTGGCAGCGCACTTCGGCGCGGAGCACCAGCAATTCGGGCCGCTACTCTCCGTTGGGGATCTCCGGAAGATCGACTACTTCTCCGCATTTCCCCATCTGGTGACGTATCCGGTGTCTGCCGCTCCCGACGCGGAGAACCTGCGCGGATTTGCCATGCAGAACGGATCGAACGCCGATGGCCCTCTGCACACCGCGGAGAACGCACCGATCGAGTCGGTCCTGGCCCCGGCTGCATGCTACGCGGTCTACATGGGCATGGAAAGGACCGCACTGCCGGCGGCGTCACGCGTGGTCACCGTGAGAGGGACCTGCTTTCGATCGGAACCGCTGTTCGAGCCGCTGGTGCGACAGCCCAGTTTCTCCATGCGGGAGATCGTGCACCTCGGCAGCGCCACCAGCGTGAAGGCGTTCCTGGAAGAAGCGCGGGAGCGGGTTTTCGCTCTGGCCACCGAATGGAGGCTGACTCCGTCGATCGCAGTGGCCACCGATCCGTTCTTTGATCCTGCCCGATCGCCAAAGTACCTCCATGCCACTCTTTTCCCCTCCAAGCACGAGCTGATGGAGGCCGGCGTGGCCATCGCTTCCTTCAACAACCATCGCAACTTTTTCGGCGCGGCCTACCGGATCGATGCGAACGGCGCGTTGGCGCACACAGCCTGCGCCGCCTTCGGGATCGAGCGATGGGTTGCAGCGATCCTCAGGCAGCACGGCTCCGATCCCGCGGGCTGGCCGATGGAGACGCATACGTTGCAGGGGAGCCTTCCATGAGACGGCTCATCGCCAGAGGCCTTCGAGGCGGGGCGGTCCGGTTCTGGATCTGCGTCGGCGGCATCGCCGTGAGCACGATGCTGGTGCTGGTTCTCTTCGGGGCGTATCGCAGCGTGTCCGCGACCGTGATCGAGTTCCTCGGCCGCTCCCGCGCTGATTTGTGGATCGCTCCGCGGGGCACCGACAACCTCATTCGCTCTTCCGGGCTGTTGAACCTGGCGCTCCTCGACGAGATCCGCGGAATCCGCGGAGTGGCCCGAGTCGATCCGATCCTGCGCGCCTTCGTCACCGCGGAAGCGAACGGCAAGCGGCTGACCCTTCTGGGGATTCGTTTTCGTGCGCCGGGCGGTATGGGCGGACCGGCGGTCCTGGTGTCGGGACGGATGCCGGGAGGACCGGAGGAAGTCGTACTGGACCGCGCGGCCGGACACCTTCTCGGAGCGCGCCTGGGCGATCACCTTTCGCTGAACGGAATGAACGTCAAGGTCGCCGGAATCACTTCGGGGACGAATCTGCTGGCAACGCAATTCGTCTTCGGCGACCTGGATCCCACGATGCAGACCCTGATGCCGAACGCCTCGTTCGGACTGGTCGAGGCCACGGAAAACGCCGGCATCGAGCAGGTCGGCGCGCGGATTCGCCGGCGGTTTCCCGACCTGGAGGTGATGAGCCGCGAGGCCTTCATCGCGAACAATCTCCGCGAGGTCGGTTCGGGCTTCCTGCCGATGCTGCTCCTGATCTCCCTGCTCGGCGTGGCCTCGTCCGCGCTGCTGGTCGCCTTTCTGATCGAAGGGGTGGTGGAGGAGCGGCGCGGCGAGCTGGCGGTGCTGCTGGCGACGGGGGCCACGCCTCCGGTCATCGGCGCCGGGCTGGCCATTCATGCGGCGAAGCTTCTCATTGCAGGAATCGGAATCGGCACGATGGCGGCGCACCTTCTGGCAGCGACGATTGACCGCATCGCGCCGGTGATTCCGCTGCGCTACTCCGTCACCGACATGGCCATGGTCGCGGCGCTGCTAGCGCTCTCCGGGATCGTGGCCGCGCTTGTCCCCCTCGTTCGCTTGAAGGACATCGATCCGCTGGAGGCATTCCGGTCATGAATTTAATCCGTCTCCAGGGTGTGTCCAAGAGCCGCGGATCGGGGAAACGATCGGTGCGCGTTCTGCGCGACGTCTCCTTGTCGATTGCAGCGGGCGAACTGGTCCTGCTGGTCGGCCCCAGCGGTTCCGGAAAGACGACGCTCCTCGGCGTCGCCGCAGGTCTTCTTACAGCGGAAGAGGGTGAGATCGAAGTCGGCGCCGTACGCCTCGACGGAGCCACCGTTCATCAGCGACGCGCGTTGCGCGCCGGTGCGGTGGGGATGGTGTTTCAGCGTCCCAGCCTGCTTAGTGGCTTGACTGCGCGTGAAAATGTGCGGCTCATGGCGGCCACCGCAGGAATGCAATCGTGGGATGCCCAACGCCAGACCGATTCACTCTTCGAGCGACTGGGCATCGGAGCGCTGGCCCATCGCCTCCCGCGCGAGTTGTCGGGCGGCGAGGAGCAGCGTGTCGGAATCGCCCGCGCGCTGGTCCATCGTCCCGCGGTGATCCTGGCCGATGAGCCGACCGCCAGTCTCGATGGGGTGACCGGGGAGTCGATCGCAGAGATGCTGGCCAGCCTTGCGTCCGAGCGGCAGACGGCGGTCCTGGTGGCCACGCACGATCTTCGCTTGCGCCGCTTTTCATCGCGCTGCCTTCATCTGGTGGACGGGGTGCTGTCCGAAGAAGCGGCGATCCGATGACTTCGATCGAAGGTGTCCGCTGGGCCACGGACGAAGATGACGCTGCGTTGCGGCGTCTCTCCGTGCGCACTCCGATGCAGGGTCCGGTCAGCTATTGCCTGGAGCGTGAACCGGAGTTTTTCGCACTCACCCGGCTTCAGGGCGACCGCGGAGGTCGTGTCGCAGTGGTCGATCAGGGGGCCGGAATTGTGGCCATGGCCATGATGGCCCCCTGCCGGGCCTGGGTCGGCGGTGCCGAACAGCAATGCGCGTACGTCGGAGACCTCAAGGTCGATCCCGACCATCGGAACCGAGGCCTGGCCGGACGCCTGGTGAGTTTTCTCGGACTGGAGCTGCAGCGGCAGCACATCGATCGTCTGTTCTTTCTGGCGCTGGCGGGCAATCCTGCCATGGACCTCATCGATCGGTCGCCGGGACACTTCGACGTCCGAACACTGCGGACCATTCGAAACTTTCTAGTTCCTTTCGGCTCATCGAACCGAAGGGAATCGAGTGCGACAGTCCGTCGTGCCACCCCGGAGTCGGTCCCGGAAATGATCGAGCTCTGGAACCGGAATCAGCGTGCTCGCGCCTTCTCCCCGGTGCTGGACGAGCGACTGTTTTCGCACTGGCTCAGCGGATTGCGCGGTCTGGAGGACTTCCGCCTCGTGCACCGCGACGGAGTGCTGACAGGCTTCTGTGCGGTCTGGGATGCCAGCGCCATCAAGCAGATTCGCCTTCTGCGATTGTCGGGCGGAATGCGGTTCATGACCGCGATGTACAACGTGCTCGCGCCCGTGCTGGGACGGCCGCGATTTCCTTCACTGGGACAGCACCTTCGATTTCTCTATGTGGCCCATGCCTGCGCAGAGAAGCCGGAGGACCTCGTTTCGCTGCTTGACGACGTGCATGAGCAGAATCGGGAGGAGGACTACCTCTACTTCGACCTCGCGCTCGACCGCACGGATCCACTCGTGGAAGCATTGTCCCGGTTTCGATCGATGACCGTCGACTTCGAGCTCCGTGAAGCGAGGACTCCCACGCTCTGCCGTTCGACGGCCTCGCCAGGCTCCGACGACTGCGCGTACTTCGATGTGTCCCTTGTCTGATTTGTGAAGCGGGAGGCCGCATTGCGCAAACGACTTACATGGATCACTCTGGTCGTGGCAATCCTCATCCCGCCGGCAGGGAGTCTCGGGCAGGAAGCGACGACCGGTTCGCTCACGGGAAACGTTTCCAGCTCCTCCCAGGCCCTTCCCGGCGTGACCGTGACGGTGACGTCTCCCAATCTTCAGAGGTCGCGCAGCACGCACACGAATGTGAACGGCGATTACCAGTTTTCCTCGCTGCCGCCGGGAGATTACGACGTGCTCTTCGAACTGGAGGGCATGGACAAAGTGCGGAAGAGTGTGCATGTGGCGCTGGCCCGGGAGGAGCGGGCGGACGCGGAGCTCACGCTGCGGAAGGTCGAAGAGATCACGGTCCGCGCCGTGCCGCCGGCGGTGCTGGAGACGACCGAGGTGCAGCGCAACTATCGCCAGGAAGTGATCGACCGGTTGCCGATCGGCCGCGACATCACGTCGATAGCCCTTCTCTCGAACGGGACCACCAGCGGGTTTCCACGCCCGAACATCATCGCCATCGCCGGGGCGGTCTCCAGCGACAATCTGATCCTGGTCGACGGCGCGGTCATTCAGGAGAATCTTCGAGGACAGGCCCATCCGCTGTACATCGAGGATGCCATTCAGGAAACGACGGTCATCACCGGGTCGGTCTCCGCCGAGTACGGACGTTTCACCGGAGGGGTGGTCAGCTCGATCACCCGGTCGGGAGGCAACGAGAGGAGTGGCTCTCTGCGCGACACCATCGACAACACTGCGTGGAAGGGACGAACGCCCTACCGCGGTCAGCAGCCGGCGCCCCATCTGAACCAGCTCTTTGAATCGACGCTGGGAGGCCGCATCATCCAAGACCGCCTCTGGTACTTCACCGCGGCGCGATATTCGGACCGTCCGGAGCCGCACGCGTTTGTCGGGAGCAGCGAATCATTTGCGACCGGGATCAGGGAGTCGCGGCTGGAAGCGAAGGTCACAGCCCTGATCACCCCGAAACAGAGCTGGACCATGACCTCGCTGACCGCGCCTCATCGGGAGACCGCGCATTGCGAGCACGGCTGCTTCGATGCCGCCTCTCTCGATCCTGAGACGCGTCAACGCAACAACTTCCTTACCGTCCACTACAGCAACGTCGCCGGCAACAATCTCCTCCTCGAGGCGAACTACGCGCGCAAGAGATTCGAGTCGCGGGGGAGCGGGGGCCATGACACGGATCTTGTGCGCGGGACGCCCGTTTCGTACGTCACCCCAGACCTGTCCAATTTCATCGGCGACTCGAACGCCCCTCCGTTCTGTGGTTTCTGTGGCGGCGAGGATCGGAACAATCGCGCCTGGAGCGTGAAGGGTGGCTACTACCTCGGCTCACGCCGATTCGGCACCCACGACCTGGTGGCCGGCTTTGAGAGCTGGTCGGAGACGCGGAGAACGGACAACCATTACTCCGCCACCGACTACATCATCGGCGTCCTCAGCGGCCATCCGGCTCGCGCGGCCAATGGAGACCTGCTTGTGTCGGCGAGCGCAGGGATCGTTCTGATCGGCTATTTCCCGGTGGCCCATGCCATCGGTTCCGATCTGTCCACTCGTTCATTGTTCTTCAACGACAGATGGAGCGTGAACCGGCACCTCAGCCTCAACATCGGCGTGCGCAGTGACCGGAACGATGCCGTGGACAACCATCGTTCGCCCACCTCGCACGCGCAATCGGTGGTGCCCCGGCTGGGGATGATCTACGACGTGCGTGCCGATCGCCGCCTTCGACTCACCGCCAGCTTCAGCCGCTACACCGGGCGCCTCTCCGAATACGTGCAGGGCGTCGGTTCCCCGACCGGCGATCCCAGTGTTTTCTACTATGCCTACGGCGGACCACCCATCGTGAATCAGCCGGTCCGCGAATTTGCGAGAACCGTGTTCGACTGGTTCCAGGCTCACCCGCGTCAGCTCGCGTATGCACAGATCGCCGGACTGAGTAACCGGATCGATGCGAGGCTCAGGCCCCCGACGGTATCGGAGTGGACGATCGGTGCGGGAAGCCAGCTGGGTCGCGGCTTCGTGCGCGTTGATGCCATCCGTCGCTCATGGTCGGATCTCTATGCTTCCATCAACGATCGGAACACCGGTCAGGTGACGGATCCCGCCAGCGGGGTGCGCGCCGACCTCGCCCTCATCAAAAATACGAATGGGTTGCAGCGCAACTACCATTCTGTGCAGATGCAGGGAGGGCTTCAGATTCCCCGCGCCGCGCTGGGCGCGAATTACACATGGTCCCGACTGCGAGGGAACGCCGTCCAGGAAGACTTTCTGTACGGTCCGAGATTCGAATCGCTTCAATATCCGGAGTTCGGGGCCTTCCCCCAGAACAATCCTGTCGGCAGTCTTCCCTCGGATCAGCGGCACAAGTTCCGCGCGTGGGCCACGATCGATGCATCGACGGGGCGGGGATCGTTGGTCGTAGGACTGCTGGGACGTTACGACTCGGGGGCGCCCTATTCGCTGCAGGGCTTGATCGACGACCGTGCCTTCGTCGATCCCTCCGTCGTAGCCGCCTACCAGACCCCACCGCGGTACGAGACCTACTTCTTCAGCGGGAGGGGTGCTCTCCACTGGCAGTCAGCCAGCGCTGTCGATCTCGCCCTGAACTACTCCGTGATGGGCGCGCACGGAACGAAGCCCTTCGTCCACGCCACGATCGTCAACCTCACGAACCGTCATGCCCAGATCGGCGGGCTGACACCGGTCCAGACGTCCCTCGACTTTGCCTGCAGGCAAACGAATGGAGATCCCTGCCTCCGCTTCGACCCCTTTACGTCGACGCCGATTGAAGGCGTTCATTACCGTCGCACAGCAGATTTCGGGAAACCGATCGGACCGCAGTCGTATCAGGACCCTCGAAGCTACCAGTTGTCCGTCGGCGTGAGGTTCTAGGCCGGCACGGCCGGCGGCGCTGGTTGCCCAGGGCTCCGCCAAGATCACGCTCCAAGACGTTCTGCCGCGCACGCTCCTAGTGGAGCTGATCACCACGCTGCGGTCAGGCCGTCGCTCGGGTTCGACCCAGGTTCGTCCTCTGCCGTGGTGACAGGCTCCAGCGGTTGAGGCCATCCGAGGGCATCGGACTCTTGCTCCTGTTCGAGCAGGTCGGCGAGGCGCTGGCCCCAGGCTTCGATGTCGGAGGGTCGGGCCGCGGGGTCTTTGGCCAGGGCCGCCGCGAACAGCTCGTCGATTTCCGTCGCTGCGAGCGTGATGAGTTGAGAAGGTCGGTCGGGGACGTCCTGAAGCGCGGAGGTCATGACTTCCCACAGCTTCTCGCCCTGGGTCACGCGCCGGCCAACCAGTGCCTCGTAGGCGGCACAGCCGAGAGAGTAGACATCCGCCCGCTCATCGGCTGGGTATCCCTCGATCTGTTCCGGAGCCATGTACGCCGGCGTCCCCACGATCATCCCCGTCTGCGTGGCGTCTTTGTCGAGGGTGAGCGATTTGGCGATTCCAAAGTCGAGAATCTTGACCCGGAGCAGGTTCCCGTCATTCAGCAGAAAGATGTTGGCGGGCTTGATGTCGCGATGCACGACCCCGACCTGATGCGCGCTACGGATCGCGGAGCTGGCCTGTCGAATGAGGGAAGCGACCTGCCGTTTCGTTCCGGCCTGGTAGCGCTTGATGACCGATGCGAGGTCGGCGCCGACCAGACGCTCCGTCACCAGAAACATCGTCCCATCATCGAGCTCCCCGGCGTCGAAGAGTGCGATCACCGACGGATGCTGCACCTGGGCCACGGTGCGGGCCTCGCGTTCGAACCGCCGCTTCACCTCGGCATCGTTGAAGTGATCGGGCCGGAGCAGCTTGATGGCCACCTCGCGTCCCAGCTTCTCGTCGAAGGCTAACAGGACGATCCCCATGCCACCCGTCCCCAGGAGGGAGACAAAGCGGTAGCGATCGGCGAGAAGGTAGGGGAGGGCGCGCGGGTGGCCGAATCTCGTTCCATCGTGCGTGCATTCGGTCACCTGGTCGGGGAAGCAGCGGCCGCAGCGTGGGCAGAGCTGCAGCAGCGCCACGCCTCGTTCTTTGAGTTCGCGCCGACGCGTCGCTCGCATCGCCTCGGAGTCGGCGAGCTGTTCGCGGAGGCGGCGCATCTCCAGTGCCGCGCCGAGCTGCCGGGCGAATGCAAAAAGGATCTGGCGCTCGGTCTGGCCCCAGGTCGGCCTGCGTCCTTCGGCGCGAACGATTCCGCAGACCGTGCCGATGGTTGTGGTCACCGGCACGATCGTTCCCGTCTCGGTCTCCAGCACACCACGGGCAGCGAGAGCGGCCAGGTTTCGGACGTCCTCCGAAGAAGGCCCGCCGTCCGCGACTTCGGAAAGAGCGGTGACGTCAGATCCGTCGATCTCCCACACATCGATCGATCCGGCTCCGATGCCGATGGCAATCTCGCGAGCGGTAGCTCTGACCCACTGCGGAAGATCCTCTGCCCCTCCGGCCGACCCTTCCAGCAGGCGGGAGATTCTGTCCTGGGCGTCGCGCAGCGCGTCCTCGGACCGCATCCGTCCTGAGACGTCGTGGATCAGACCGCGGAAACCGACGACCTCATGGTTCTCGTCCAGCTGCGGCATTGCCGACAGCTCCACCGTGGCGGTCGTGCCATCGACGGCAACGATGCGATGCTGGCGATCGCGAATGGTCTGCTTGGAGCTGTAGATCTCGCGGAAGATCTCCTTCAGCACCCGCCCCGTTTCGACGTCGGTGTACTGCCGGTAATTGAGCCCGATCATCTGTTCGGCTGGATGCCCGAGTATTTTCGCGAGCACATCGTTGCAGGTGAGGATCGTGCCGTTCAGGTCGAGCTCGAAATACCCTTCCTCGATGTTCTCCAGGACGGAGCGGTAACGCCGCTCACTGGTGGCCAGCAGTTCCTCCGCTCGTTTTCGTTCCGTGATGTCGCGCAGGACGATGAGGCGGCCGACCGGTTGCGAAGGGGTCTCGCCGATGGGAGAGATCCGCAGGTCGAACCAGCGTGATTCCCCCGACAGGCTGAGCTCGACCTCGGTGCGTGCGTTGGTGGTGTCGCGAAATCGCTCCACCAGGGCCTGCTGCGTGGACAAGGCCTCGCTTGCGCGACGGCCCACAATCTCGTTTTCGCTGACGCCCAGCGCGGCGAGGGCCGCCGGGTTGATGTAAAGGATGCGACCTCCTTCGTCGACCACGATCACGATGTCCTCCATCCGTTCCACCAGACGTTCCCGGGCCACCGGCACGATGGCCAGAAGTCCGTGGCGCAGCAGCGACCATCCGAACGCGGCCCCGCTCAGGGCGAATGCGAAGGGAGCGGTCTGCACGCCCCGCAGAGGCCCGACGTTGGCCACGTACAGCACGCTTCCAAGAAACGGCGGAGCACAAGCGAACAGCAGCGCGAGGCGCTGCCCGCGGAACACGCCGGATCGCCGTCGAAACCCCCCCGCCAGAATGACGGTGCCGACGACGCAGAGCAGATAGGCGTAAAGGGTGAAGATCCAGAACATCACGCCGTGATCGACGTGCAGCAGCGTGAGCCCGCCCGACTGTTGCATGCCCGCGCCCGACCAGAGAAGAAACGAAAGCGGCGGGACCAAGGCAACGATCAGGGTGGCCAATGGAATGATCGAGAGCACCAGGAACGTGGAAAGGCGGAACCAGGAATCGAGACGCGCCAGGCGGAAGGTCAGGGCCAGCCAGGCCACAGGAACGGCAGTCACGCCGAGGTAGGCAACGCGGGCCCAGAGAAGCTTGCCGCTGAGAGTGGGATCGACCAGCTCGAGCGAGTAGGCGAACGACCAGATGGCGATCGCCATCATCAGCGTCACGAACGTGCGACCTCCCTGAATTTTCCGGCGTGAAACGACGAGAACTCCGAGCGCGAGGACGCCGATGGCCACGGCAGCGAGCACCGTCGGCAGCAGGAGCCTCAGAGTCAGAGCTCTCATCAGAGGGGCTCGCGCGTCGGCTCCCGGCCGGCGGCCAGTCGCACCGCTCCGGAAGTGAAACGCGCGATTCCAATGCTCAGGGAATGGCTGATTGTCTCAGGGGAAGGAACGGCGACGCAACGTGGGACGCGCGCGATCACGTTTCCGGCCGGGCCGCATCTCGCATGATCTTCCGCCGGACCGGGTCCAGTTCACACCAAGTGAGCTCGAGGGATGGGACCGTCCGTGCTGGCCAGTCCTCACCAGAGCGACTGCAGTAAAATCGCGGCCCCTGATGTCAGAGCCCTCCACAGCCCCGGTTTCCCTTGGCCACTACCGCGTTCTCTCGCCGCTCGGCGCGGGCGGAATGGGCGAGGTCTACCTCGCTCTCGATACGCGCCTCAGCCGGAATGTGGCCATCAAAGTGCTCCCGGCACATGCGAATGCCGACCAGGACGCACAGTTGCGCATGCTGCGCGAAGCGCGGCTCATCGCCACCATCGACCACCCCAATGTCTGCACCATCTACGAGATCGGGGAGGAGAACGGGCGGCCGTACATCGTCATGCAATACGTCCAGGGGGAAACCCTTGGCGAGCGCATGCGCCGCGGACGGATTTCCCTGACGGAGGCCGTCGCCTTCGGCCGTCAGATTACCGCCGCGCTGGGGGAGGCCCACAAGCGCGGCATCGTGCACCGGGACATCAAGCCGGGAAACATCATGATCAGCGCTTCCGGAGTGGTGAAAGTCCTGGATTTCGGGCTGGCCAAATCGTTCATGCGCGGAGGCGATGATGCCACCGAGCTGCTCATCTCCGGCCCGAACACCATCGCCGGAACCGCGCCCTACATGTCGCCGGAACAGCTTCTCGGTGAGCCGCTCGACGGGCGCAGCGATCTGTTCAGTCTGGGCATCGTGCTGTACGAGATCGCTTCGGGAAGGCGTCCGTTCGATCGCCGCACCGCGGCGGCCACCATCAACGCAATCCTTTCGGACGATCCCGGCCCGCTGACCTCCTCCGATCTTGTGCAGCTGGAATCGTTGATCCTTCGCGCGCTGGCGAAACCAGTCGGCCGCCGGTTTGCGGACGCCTCCGAGATGCATGAGGCGTTCGGTGCGGTGCAGGAGACGCGCAGCCCGCTGCCGGTCACCCGCGTTTCGGCAATCTCCACCGCGTCCAAGCCATGGATGGATACGCCGGCAACGGACCCCGCCGCACTGAAGTTGTATCTGCGCGGTCGCATCCAGTGGAACAAGCGTCATCCCGATGCCCTCCGCCAGGCCATTGCTCTGTTTCAGGAGGCCGTGGAGATCGATCCGATGCATGCCAGCTCGTACGCCGGTCTGGCCGACGCGTACATGATGCTCGGCTTCATCCAGATGATCGCGCCGCGCGACGTGATCCCGAAAGCGAAGGCCGCGGCCATGCGCGCCATCGAGATCGACCCTGGCCTGGCCGAGCCGCACGCCTCTCTCGGTTACGTGGCCGGCTTCTTCGAGTGGGACTGGTCCACGGCACAGCGCGAATTCGGGGAAGCGATGCGGTTGAACCCGAACTATGCCTGGGCCCCGCACTGGTATGGCATCCTCGCCGTGCAGAGATCCGGCGAGGAATCGATGCGCCTGGTCACTCAGGCCCATGAGATCGATCCGCTCTCCCCCATCATCCACACCGGCATCGGCGTCGCGCATCACTTCCGGCGCGACTATGGCGCGGCCTTGCGGCTCTACCGTCAGGTGCTCGACAGCGAGGCCGCATTCGCGCCCGCTCATTACTACATCGGGTTGACCTACGAGCAGACGGGAGACTATGAGAACGCGATCATGAATTTCACGCGCTCCGCGGAGATCGGCGGACGGGGAGGGCTGTTCCTGGGTGCGCTGGGACATGGCTACGGCGTCAGCGGCGCCCACGACGCTGCGCGAGGCGTCCTCAAGGAACTGCAGGAGCGCTCCCGCGAGCGGTACGTCTCGCCATTCAACATCATGCTTGTCCACCTCGGGATGGGAGAGACCGAACTCGCCCTCGACTGGTTCGAACGCGCGGTGGAGGAACGCACCGGCACGCTCTGGCACACCCCGGTCGACCCACGCTTCGACGGCATCCGCGACGAGCCAGGGTTCCGGAGACTGCTGGAGCCGTTCGGGTTGAACGCCTAGGCCGGCACGGCCGGCGGCGCTGGTTGCCCAAGGCTCCGCGAAGATCACGCTCCAAGACTTCCTGCCGCGCAGGCTTTTAGGAGGCAGTGCGGAATGGGCTCGAGGAACGCGTCCTGCTCAAGCCAGTTCAGTACGCTCGATGAACGGCCTGCAGGAGCCTGCGTTCGATCTTTCCACCAGTTCCAGCATCCACCTGCTCCTTCCCGGCAGGGCGGGCGCCTGACGAGCGTTCCTTGCCCGGCGCGATCATTCAACAGATGCGCGGGAGCACTTCGCCGAAGGGGAGGTCGATGATTCGCTGGCCCCGGATGGAGGTGTGCATCATCACGAATCCGGGACGCTCGGCGGTCACCCGGCCGATGATCGCGGCTTCCGATCCGAGCGGATGGGCCCGCATGGCGCGGAGGACCTGCTCGCTTCCTTCCGGCGGAACGAAGGCGATGAGCTTGCCCTCGTTGGCGACCAGCAAAGGGTCGAGGCCGAGGATCTCGCAGGCGCCGCGCACCACATCGCGGATCGGAATGCGCGTCTCGTCCACTTCGATGCCCAGTTTCTGACGGGTGGCGATCTCCACCAGGGTGGCGGCCACTCCGCCGCGGGTGGGATCGCGCATGGCGTGAATGTCGGGCCAGGCCTGCAGCATCGCGGCGACCAGCTCGTGCAGCGCGGCGGTATCGCTGCGCAGCTCCCCGTCGAACTCCAGCCCTTCGCGCTGCGAGAGGATGGTGATGCCGTGGTCGCCGATAGGACCGGAGAGCAGAATGTCATCGCCCGGTCGCACCCGGCTGGAGGACATCACGATGCCCTTGGGGATGATGCCGATGCCGGTGGTGTTGATGAAGATCTTGTCCCCGCTGCCGCGGCCGACGACCTTGGTGTCTCCGGTCACGATGTGCACGCCGGCGTGCGCCGCAGCCTTTCGGATCGATTCGACGATGCGCTCCAGATCCTCGATCTCCAGTCCTTCCTCGAGAATGAGCGCCAGGGACAGCACACGCGGGACCGCGCCGCTCATGGCCAGATCGTTGATCGTGCCGTTGACGGCGAGCTCGCCGATGTCTCCGCCGGGAAAGAAAATCGGCGTGACCACGTAGGAGTCGGTGGAGAAGGCGATGCGCTCGCCGCCGATTTCCAGGATGGCCTGATCGTCGAGCGCGTCGAGCGCAGGATTGCCGAACGCTGGAAGAAAAAGCCGTTCGATGAGCTGCGAGGTCAGCTTTCCGCCGCTGCCGTGACCGAGCAGGATCTGCTTCCTTTCGCCGATCGGAAGGGGGCAGTCGGCAAAGGGGATGGTCGAGTCGTCAGAGGACATCGTCCTCACCCATGGCGATGTGCAGCTGATCCCAGAAGAGGTGCAGCAGCGTGGTGTGTGTCTCCTGGATGCGATGGATCGACCAGCTCTTCACGATGAAGCAGTAGTCACAGTTCTCCGGCATGCGGCCGCCATCGCGGCCGGTATACCCGATGGTGAGCATGCCGATCTCGCGGCCTCGTTTCATCGCCCGATTGACGTTGGCCGACGCGCCGGAGGTGGAGATGCCCAGAAGGATGTCCTCGGGGCGGGCCAGCATGTCCAGCTGTTCGACGAAGATGCGGGAGAAGTCGCGATCGTTTCCGATCGCCGTGATCAGCGCGGTGTCGACGGTGAGGGCCATGGCCGGCAGGGCCTTGCGTTTCTCGATGATGGGATGCTGGAACTCGACCGCGATGTGCTGCGCGTCGCAGGCCGAGCCGCCGTTGCCCATCAGCAGAAGGCGCCCTCCGCGTGTGAAGCGGCCGGCCACGTCAGTGACGCATCGCTCCAGCAGCTCGCTGTTTTCCTCGAAGAATCGCAGCGTTGTATCTGCACTCTCGCGAGCTTTGCGGAGGATGGCTTCTCTCACGCCTGAATGTACCGCCCGTATTGATAGTACGCGGCACAGGCCCCCTCGGCCGACACCATGGTGGCGCCCAGCGGATGTTCCGGACTGCACTCCTTGCCGAATGCCGGGCAGTCACCCGGTTTCTTCAGGCCTCGAAGAATGGGGCCGCTGATGCAAAGCTCCGATTCCTGCGTCTCGATGGCCTCGACGTCGAAGATGCGCGAGGCATCGTGCTCTGAGTATTCGTAGCGAAGCTTGTAACCGGATTTGGGGATGGACCCCACGCCGCGCCACTTGCGATCGCCCACTTCGAAGACCTCGAAAACGATGTTCAGCGCGGGTCGGTTGCCTTCCGCCGTCACCGCTCGTGCGTACTGGTTCTCCACTTCGGCTCGTCCTTCTTCCAGCTGGCGGACGGTCATCAGGATCCCTTCGAGCAGGTCGATGGGCTCGAAGCCGGAGATGACGATGGGCACGCGGTATCTCTCCGCCAGGGCGACGTACTCTGAGGTTCCCATGATGGCGCAGACGTGGCCGGGGCCGAGGAATCCCTGCACGCGGTTGCCGGGTGACTGGAGGATCGCGGCCATGGCCGGGGGAACCAGAACGTGCGAGACGAGCATGGAGAAGTTCTTCACGCCATCGTGCTTGGCCCGGTACACGGCCATGGCGTTGGCGGGAGCGGTGGTCTCGAAGCCGATGCCGAAAAAGACCACGCGCTTCGAGGGATTGTCGATGGCGATCTTCACCGCATCGAGAGGGGAGTAGACCACGCGAACGTCGGCACCGCGGCTCTTGAGGGCCAGCAGGTCGCCGCGCGAGCCGGGAACTCGCAGCATGTCGCCAAACGAGGTGAAGATGACGTCGGAATGCGAGGCGATGGCATGCGCCCGATCGATCATCTCCAGCGACGTCACGCAGACCGGACACCCCGGACCATGAACCAACTCGATGAGCGAGGGGAGCATGCGATCGATGCCGTAACGGACGATCGAGTGGGTCTGTCCTCCGCACACTTCCATGAGCACCCAGGGGCGGGTGACCAGCGCTGTGATCTCCTGCACGAGACCGGCGGCC
>JBKJQB010000044.1:0-23989 GCA_046594105.1 Thermoanaerobaculia bacterium | reverse complement strand
CGACAACCCGCTCGATCCGCTGCGGGCTCAGTCGGTTCCCACCGCGGACGAACTGCTCAACCCGGGCGAGCTGACCTGGGACCCGCTCAACGAAGAGGGCGACTCGCCGGTCACCGGCATCGTTCATCGCTATCCCGATCGTTGCCTCTTCCTGGTGACCTCGTACTGTCCGCTGTACTGCCGCTACTGCACCCGCAAGCGCAAGTGGGTGGACGAGGACGGCACCACCGGTCAGCGCAAAATCGAAGCGATGATCGAATACGTCGCCGCACATCCGGAGATCCGCGACGTCATCGTGTCAGGGGGAGACCCGCTCTCGCTCTCGCTCCACTACCTCGAGAAAATCCTGGCAGGGCTGCGGGCCATTCCACATGTGGAAATCATCCGGTTCGGATCCCGGGTGCCCGTCTTTCTGCCCCAGCGCATCGACGAAGAGATGTGCGCCATGCTGGAGAAGTACCACCCGATCTGGATCAACACGCACTTCAACCACCCCAACGAGATCACTCCGGAATCGGCGCGCGCCTGCGATCGCCTGCTCCGGGCCGGCATTCCGGTGAACAACCAGGCCGTCCTGCTGCGCGGCGTCAACGACTGTCCCTACATCATGCGCGACCTCGTGCAGGGCCTGATGAAGATCCGCGTCCGTCCGTATTACCTCTATCTCTGCGATCAGGTCATGGGAGCCGAACATTTCCGTACGTCGGTCGGCGAGGGGATCGAGATCATCGAGTTCCTGCGAGGTCACACCTCCGGACTAGCCGTACCGCAGTTCGTGATGGATGCACCCGGCGGC
Organism: Thermoanaerobaculia bacterium; assembly: GCA_046594105.1. Lineage (GTDB taxonomy): Bacteria > Acidobacteriota > Thermoanaerobaculia > Gp7-AA8 > Gp7-AA8 > JBDSGC01. The sequence continues at coordinate 23,193 of JBKJQB010000044.1, read as the reverse complement.
GGTGGAAAGATCCCGCTCATGCCGAACTACATCATCGGCAACTATGGCGACTCGGTGGTCTACCGGAACTTCGAAGGGGTCATCGGACGCTGGGATGACGTCCCGTCCGGCAACCATGAATGCGACCGCTGCGAGGACCGCGAGCATACCCACGAGCGCGGTGTGGCAAAGTTGCTCAACCGGACGGCCGATCGATTCGAGCCGCAAGCCGTGCGCGACACACCCGCCGCCATCAACGTGAAGAAGAAGCAGCGTGCGGTGAAGTGATCCGCAGAGGGATGCCGTCGCCCAACGTCCCGATCTGATGCGCATCGGCTTGACGTACAACCTGAAGCCTGCGGGCGCCACCGGGGACGAGTTCGAAGAATTCGACTCGGTGGAGACCATCGAGTCGCTGGAGTCCGCACTCCGCTCCTGTGGCCACCAGCCCGTCCGGCTGGGATGGGGCATGGAGATGCTCGACGCGCTCGAGAGAGAGAGCGTCGATGGCGTCTTCAACATCGCCGAGGGAGTGGGCGGGCGGGGAAGGGAATCCCAGGTTCCGGCGACGCTGGAGATGCTGGGCATCCCCTGCACTGGATCGGACGCTTTGGCCATCGCGCTCACGCTCGACAAGGCGTTGGCCAAACTGCTGGCGCGTTCTCATGGCATTGCCACCGCTCCCTGGCGCGTGGTCGACGAGACCACGCGCGGATTGCCGGCAAACAAGATGAGTCTCCGCTTTCCGCTCTTTGTGAAGCCTTCCGGGGAAGGGTCCTCGATGGGGATCAGCGAACGTTCCCTCTGCTACGACGAGCCGGCGCTTCAGGAAACCGTGGAGCGCCTCACGGCCAGTTACGGGCCGGTGCTCATCGAGGAGTTTCTCCCGGGCGATGAGTACACAGTCGGTCTCATCGACGGCGAAGTGATCGGGGTGATGCAGGTTCTTCCGCGATCTGCTGAGAAAGACTTTGTCTATTCGCTGGAAGTGAAGCGCGATTACCTGAACCGCGTGGACTATCGGCTGGTGGATGCTCCGGATGTGGCGGCGGTGGCCCAGTCGGTATGGCGGGCCTTCGATCTCCGCGATGTTGCGCGCGTCGATGTGCGGCGGGATCGCCACGGAGTGGCAAGCTTCGTCGAAGTGAACCCTCTGCCCGGTGTGCATCCGGTCAACAGCGACCTCGTGATTCTGGCCCGCCTGCTCGGCTGGTCGCATCGGACGCTCATCGGGAAAATCGTCGATGCGGCAAACCGGCGCTGGGCCTCGGAGGGGACCAGGATCGCACCTTCGAGGCATTCTGTGAGGCGCACGAGCGCAGCCACACCCTCTCCCTCGCGGATCGCCGTCTGTTACAACGACGACGCCCATCGCAAGACCCACCTGAACGAGACGGAGATGCTCGGCGAGACGGAGGTTCTGGCCACCGCGAAGGAGGTCGCATCCATCCTCGATGCCGAACTGGTCGCGGTCGGCGAGGACATCCCCGCGGCCCTCCGCTCGCTGCAAGACTTCGACGCAGTGGTCAACCTGTGCGAAGGCGTTCTCGGACGGCCGCAGTGGGAAAAGAACTTCGCGCTCGCGTTGGAGATGCTGCAGATTCCGAATACTGCGGCCGATCCGGTGGCTACCGGAATCTGCAGCGACAAGATCCTGACGAAGCGGCTGCTCGAGGCGGCGGGCCTCCCGGTTCCGAAAGCATGGGACGGAAGCGCAGGGACCTGGATCGTCAAACCATCGCGCGAGGATGCCGGAATCGGCATCGAGGCGGCGTCGGTGGTCTCCAGCCGCACCGAAGTCGAAGCGAGGATCTCCCTCATCGAAAGGGACTACAGGCAGCCGGCGGTGGTGGAGGCGTTCATCGAAGGTCGTGAGCTCAACCAGGCGATGTACGTTTCGACGAAAGGGGCCGTGATGCTGCCTCCGGGCGAGATCGTGTTCGACGAGACGATGCCACCGCGCGAGCGGGTGGTCGGCTGGAAGGCCAAGTGGGCCGAAGGGTCGGATGAGGATCGGGCCACCCGCAACCGGACCCCCGCGGCCGTCGACGCGATGGTCCGTGAACGGATTGCCGGGCTGGCCTTGTCCGTTGCTTCGCTTCTCTCGATCGGTGGGTATTGCCGTTTCGACCTGAGGGAGTCCGGCGACGGCAAGCTGTGGATTCTGGACATCAATCCCAATCCCGACATCGGTGCCGGTTCGGGATTCCGTCGGGCGCTGGAGGCAGCAGGCATCTCATTCGCCGATTTCCTGAACGCGCTTATCATGAGCGCCGCCGCCCGCGGCTGCCCATGAAGATCCGCCCCGTCGAGCCTCAGGATCGAGACCGCATCCGCGAGATTCTGATCGCCACTGCCCGTTTCACCGACGAAGAAGTCCGATGTGCGGTCGAGCTGGTCGAATCGGCCATCGAGCATCCGGAACGGGGCGACTACATCGTCCACGTTCTGGAGGAGCCGGAAGATGGCTCCAGTCGCGCCGTGCAGGGCTACACCTGCTACGGCCCCACGCCGATGACCGATGGCGTGTTCGACCTGTACTGGATCGCCGTCGACCCCACCCAGCAGGGGCTGGGTTTCGGTCAGCTGCTTCTGCGTTTCGTGGAAAATGAGCTCCGGCGCAAACAGGGCAGGATGCTGCTGATCGAGACTTCGTCGAAGGAAAGTTATGCCCCCACGCTGCGGTTTTACACTGGCAGCGGCTATGAAGAGATCTCCCGGATCAAGGATTTTTATCGCGTCGAGGACGACAAGGTCGTTTTCTGCAAGAAGCTGACGCCATGAGCCAGAACGCAACCCTGTATCTGGCCCTCGGCCTGTACGCTGCCGGGACCCTCGCTGCGCTGCTGTCGTTGCTGTTCCGAGGAAAACGTTTGCAGCAGGGCGGCCTCGGCTTGATGGTGGCGGGCTTCCTCAGTCATACCTGGTGGATCGGAACCATCTGCGTCCGGACCGGGCATCCGCCTCTGACGAACCTGCCTGAAACCGCAGCGTTCCTCTCCTGGACGGTCTTTGCCGTGGAGCTCGGGCTGTTCATTCGTTATCGCGTCTACGCCGCGTCGTTCTTCGTCTACCCCCTTGTTCTGATGCTTCTCACGATCACGGCGATCGTGCGGGAGCCGTTCGTCACTGGAGATCCTGCCTTCCGCTCCCGCATCCTGACGACGCACATCTTCTTCACCACGCTGGGAGTGGCTGGGCTGTTGATCAGTCTGGCCTTCGCGTCGCTCTCGCTGATGCAGGACCGCGCGCTGAAACAAAAAATACGAGGACGGCTGTGGGACTGGATTCCCAGCCTGAACGTCTGCAAGCTGGTGAGCTATCGGGCGCTGGCGATCGGATTCTCCGTTTACACCATGGGCCTGCTGGCCGGCGTGCTGTGGTCGTATCGAACCACGGCCGGACCGATGGAGCTGCGCATCAAGCAGATTGCAGCAGTGGTGGCCTGGATCCTGTTCGCGACGTTGCTGCAGTCGTCCATCAGCGGCGCGTACCGCACGCGAAAAACGGCCCTGATCTCTGCATTCGCCTTCGTGGCCATCCTGGTGGCGATGCTGGGAATCCATCATGTCTGAGGTGACGGCATGCCGCTGATTGCCATCGGCGTGAATCACCGCAGCACACCGGTGGACATTCGCGAGCGTTTGAGCGTGAGCGAGGGAGCTTTGCCCGAGACGCTGCAGTCGATCCGATCTTTCAGCGGGATCGAGGGGGTGGCGGTCCTTTCCACCTGCAACCGGGTCGAGGCAATCCTCTCGACTTCGAACGAGGACGTGATCGAGCCGATGGTCGACTGGTTCACCGAGCGAGCTTCCGCAGATCGCGCGGAAATCGAGAAGCACGTGTACATCCTCCGACATGGGGATGTGGTCAAGCATCTTTTCCGTGTCGCTGCCGGCCTGGACTCCATGATCGTCGGGGAACCGCAGATCGGGGGACAGGTGCGCGCGGCCTTCATGGCCAGCAGGAAGCACGGCGCCATGGACCCTTTGCTCACGCAGCTCTTCGACCAGACCATGCGAGTGGCCAAGAAGGTACGAACGGAGACAGGAATCGGCGAGAGCGCCGTCTCCGTCCCGTACGCGGCAGTCGAGCTGGCCCGCAAGATTTTTGGTGACCTCTCCGGCCTGCAGGTGATGCTGGTCGGAGCGGGAGAGATGGGTGAGCAGACCGCTGAATCCCTGGCCACGTTTGGCCTGCAGCAGGTGTTCGTGGCCAACCGATCCTACGACCGCGCCGTGGAGCTGGCAGCGCGCTATCACGGTGAGGCCATCCAGTTTGCCGGGATCGCTCCCTACCTGGAGACCTGCGACATCGTCATCGCCTCGACCTCGGCACCGCACTTTGTCATCGAGGCCCAGCATGTCCAGCAGGCCATGGCCTCGCGCCGTCGCCGCAACCTCTTCCTGATCGACCTTTCGGTTCCGCGAAACATCGATCCCGCCATTGCCGGGATTGAGGGGGCGTACCTTTACAATATCGATGACCTGCAGAGCGTCGCCGATTCCAATCGGGAGCTGCGCCTGCAGCGGGCGGAGCAGGCGGAGTCGATTGTCGATCGGGAGGTCGACTCCTTCCGCCGCAGACTCGTCGCCCAGGACGCCGTGCCCACCATTCTCGAGCTGCAGCAGCGTCTGGAAGTCATTCGCGCAGCAGAGCTGGAGAAGTGCCTGCGAAAGCTCGGTCCCATCACGCCGGAACAGCGCGACGCGGTGGCTCTGCTCACCACGCAGATGATCAACAAGATTCTTCATTACCCGATCCTGCGTCTCAAAGAAGTCGACGAGCCGGAACGGGAATCGCTGCGACAGACCATCCGCAAAATCTTCGGATTGCGATGACCGGCCTCCTCCGCATCGGAACGCGTGGAAGCGCACTCGCTCTGTGGCAGGCCAACGAAGTGCGGAGCAGGCTGGCCGAAGTGGGGCATTTATCCGAGGTCGTCGTCATCACCACCACCGGCGATCGCAAAGCGGAAGTGCCGCTGGCGGAAATCGGCGGCAAGGGTCTGTGGATCAAAGAACTGGAAGAGGCGCTGGACCGTCTGGAGATCGATCTGGCGGTGCACAGCCTCAAGGATGTGCCTTCCATTGAGCCGGAGCAGTTCGCCCTGGCGGGGTTTCTCGAACGGGCCGACCCGCGTGATGCCTGGGTGCAGATCGAAGGAAAACGCATCGAGCGGCTTCCGGCCGGCTCACGAGTCGCAACCAGCGCTCCGCGGCGGCGGGCCCAATTGCGGGAGCGCTATCCTTCGCTCCTGATGGAACCGATCCGCGGCAACGTCGATACGCGCCTGGAAAAACTGCGCAAGCATCAGTACGACGGCGCCGTACTGGCCGGAGCCGGCCTGATCCGGCTCGGGCGCCAGCAGGAGATCACTTCGTTTTTTACGGTCGACGAGATGGTGCCTGCCGCCGGCCAGGGAATCATCGTGGTCGAGACTCGGGTGGACGATCGGAATGCAAAGGGCGCTGCCGATTCCATCAATCATCCGCCGAGCGCTCTGGCTGCCCGCAGCGAGCGTGGAGTGCTCCAGAAATTCGGAACCCGGTTGGATTGCAATTCGGCCGTGGCGGTCCATGCAACGTTTGAGGGCGGCCAAAGCACCATCCGCGCTTTCTTCGGAGAGATCGATGGCCACCGCGTGATCCGCTGCCTGCATTCGGGATCGGATCCGGAGGAAGTGATGCAGTTGGTCTACGACTCGCTCGTGCGCGACGGCGCGCTCGCCTTGCTGACGCCTCGAGCCGAAGCGACGAAGGGAGTAATCCGTTGAGTAAGAAGGAAGGCACGCGGGGACGGGTCTTTCTGGCCGGCGCCGGTCCCGGTGATCCGCGGCTGCTCACCATCCGCGCCGCAGAGTGCATCGCCACGGCGGACCTGATCGCCGTTGACGCCCTCGTCTCGTCGCAGATCACCGCGACGTTTCCCCGCACGACCGAGGTGGTACTCGTGGGAAAACGTGCCGGTGCGCATTCGCTGCCGCAGGAAGAGATCAATGCCCTGCTCATTGCCGAGGCTGGCAAAGGGAAGAGCGTCCTGCGGTTGAAAGGAGGCGATCCCTTCGTGTTCGGGCGCGGCGGCGAAGAAGCTCAGGAGTTGGTGGCTGCCGGCATTCCCGTGGAGATCGTGCCCGGAATTTCTTCGGCCATCGCCGGCCCGGCGTATGCGGGAATCCCGGTGACGCATCGGTCCTTCGCCACGTCTGTCACCCTGGTCACCGCGCATGAATCGGAGGGTTCGACCGGAATCCCCTGGGCGGCGCTGGCGCAACTCGACGGCACCATCGTCTTCATGATGGGGTTCGCCAACCTCGCAGCAATCGTGCAGAACCTCACCGATCAGGGAGTGCCGCGATCGCGCCCGGTGGCCGTGATCTCGAAAGCCACCACGCCGGAGCAGCGAACCATTCGAGGGACGCTGCACGACATCGAAGAGCTGGTGACCGCTGCATCTCTGGCCACGCCCGCGTTGATCGTCGTTGGCGAGGTCGTCCAGCTGCACGATGTCATCAACTGGTTTGAGACCAGGCCTCTGTTCGGGAAACGGATCGTGGTGACCAGAGCGCGGCAGCAGGCCTCCGAGCTGCGTCGTCTGTTCGAAGACTCCGGCGCGGCGGTGGTCGAGTTCCCGACCATCGAGATCGGACCGCCGTCGTCCTATGCCGCACTCGATCGCTCCATCGACGAGACGTGGGACTGGCTGATTTTCACGTCGGCCAACGGTGTGGAGGCCTTTTTCGATCGCTTGTTTTCGAAGGGGCGAGATGTTCGCTCGCTTTCCGCGTCGCGCGTGGCAGCGGTGGGAGAACCCACAGCCGCGGCGCTGCGGTCCCGTGGTCTGATCGCAGACCTGGTTCCGGAGAAGTTTCTGTCCAGCGCGTTGCTCCCGCTGCTCGCTCGTGACCAGAGGGGGATTCGCACCGCAGTGGTGCGCGCGGCCGAAGGAAGGGACGAGTTGATTGAGGAGCTCCGTTCGCGCGGCGGCGACGTTCACCTGGCGGTTGCGTACGAGACGCGCGCCGTCGCAGCGGATCCGGCAGTACTGGAGGACATCGACGTGGTGACGTTCACCAGCGCCTCCACGGTCGACAATTACTTTTCGATGATCGCAAAGAACGTAGCGGCCGTTCACCGGGGACTGTTCGCGTCGATCGGCCCCGTCACCAGCGACGCCATCAAACGGCACGATCGGACGCCGGAGATCGAGGCGCCGCAGGCCACGGTGCAGTCGCTGCACGACGCGGTGGTCGCTCACTTCGGATCTCTGTCCGGAAAGCGGTAGCGATGAAGGTCGAAGAGCGGTGGGGCTCGGCCTCATTCACCCATACGCTCGCGGAAATCGGCTGGATGGCATCGCTGCCGGTGCTGCTGCATCTGAATGAACGGGCCACCGGTGACCCCGCGCGCGATTGGTTGTCCGCCTGGGCCCGACGCTACTTCATCGGAAACCAGCTGCGGGTTCTGGTCCTCGGCTGCGGTGAAGGATGGCTGGAGCGAGCCATCGCGTCGTGGCCCTTTGTTGCGCAGATCGACGCGGTCGACATCGCGGGGGAAGCCGTGGGGCGGGCGCGCGCGGCGGCCGCCGCCCTGGGGATCACCAAGATTCATTACAACGTCCTGGATCTAAATCACGATTCGCTTTCTACAGATGCGTACGACGTGATCGTGGCGCACTCGATCCTGCATCACGTGGAGAACCTGGAGCGGGCGTTCGACCAGATTGAGAGCGCTCTTCGTCCCGAGGGCGTTCTGCTGGTCAATGAGTACGTCGGCCCGAAGCGATTCCTGTATTCCGACGAGGTCCTGTCGATTGTGAATGAGTTGCTGGCCTGTCTTCCGGAGCCGTTGCGGCGCAGTGCGCTTTCGGGCAGCACCTACCAGCGCAAGGAGCGCCCGTCGGAAGCGGAGATGATCGCCAACGATCCGTCTGAGGCGGTGCGGTCCGATGAGCTCCGGGTCATGCTGGCGGAGAGGTTCACGATCCTGGATCAGCGCGAGCTCGGAGGCACGCTGCTGCAGCATCTTCTCTACGACATCGTGCAGAATTTCCGTAGCGCTGATCCGCGCGAACGAGCGATGGTGGAGCTGCTCTGCGCATTGGAAGGAGCGCTGGTCGACGCCGGAGCCATCCCGTCCGACTTTGCGATGGTTGCCGCGCGGCGCAGGGCGGCGACGATGCCCGTGCAAAAATACGATCGGGAGCTGATTCCACGGCCGCCGGAAGCGCGCGATGTCGATGCCGACCCGCTGGGCTTCGGGAAGTGCCAGTCTCCTGGAAGCCGCGGCCAGGGGAAGCGATCCCCCCTTACGAGTTTTCAGCTCCGGATCCTGCGTATCGCCTTGAGCTCCGTGCGCACGCATCGGCGAAACCTCATCGGCGAGAGCCGCTGGCGAACCATGCTCGAACAGATGCGGTTCCGGAGAGCGGGAGTCAGCGGGTTCGACTGGATCGCGGCCCGCTGGGGCGCAGTGTCCGACGCAGGGCTGGAGAGTGACCGCGCAATCGGCAAGCTGCTGTCGACGATGGCCAGAATCGGCGCTGATAGACTGCCCGGTCCATGAGTGGCCGCTCGCTGTACGAACGTGTCATTGCGGCATCCCTCTGGGTCGCCGCATTCTCGTTCGCCAGCGGCATCTTTCTTTGCCTCACCTTGCTGTTCCCCCTGTTTCCGCCGACGGCGGCGGTGGCGGTGGGAGTGGTCACCATCCAGCGTTACTCCAAGCTGCGGGACTATGCCGGCCTCTCGCTCTTTCTGACGCTCGTTCCGATCCTGACCCTCTGGTTTCACCATCGCGGCGCTGATGTGCTGGCCCGCATCGAGAAAGACTTCACCTGGAGAGGACGGTCGGCGCACCGAGCCAGCGTGGGCCTGCTCTTTACGCTGCCTTTCGTGCTCGCGCCGCTGCTGTTTCTGACGACCGGAAAGTTCGGGTGGGTGCTGTTTCTGCCCGTGGCGCTGGCGTTCGCAGGCCCGCGGGCGCTCCTCTTCGTTGATCAGCGATTGTGGTTGCGACGCCTCTTCCGGAAGGAGATGCATCCGTATCACGCTCTCCTGTTCACGGAGTCGCTGGCCTGGATCGTCTTCCGATACATCGCGGCAGCCAGACGGATCGGACATGCCCCGACCCTCTTTCTGGAGGTCGTCTTCGTCCTGCTCTTCGGCGTTTTGTTCTGGGCTGCGGCCATTCTGGCCTCGCGCATGACGGAGATGCACTTCGGCCGGCCCTTCGAAGACACCTTTCGACGAATCACGTCGGGCGCCGTCATCCTGCTGGTCCTTCCTCTGATTGCGATCTTGTTCGTTCCCACGACGTACGCGACCGCGGTGGTGATCGTAGTGATCGCGGCCGCAACGCTGCTGGCTGCGCGGATGCGGGCGCCGCTGGCCCCCTCCACCGCCTGGAGTCTGGCCGCCTACGCGCTCATGCCGCTTCTGCTGTTTTCTGTCAGCTACGCCTCCACGGCGCATCTGTCTCAGTGGATTGACCTCTTTCATCGTGGCGAGTCCATCGGGCCGGCCTCTGACTACCTGCGGGGCAAGGTCCCATACCGGGGAGTCTTCGCGCTGCACGGCATGATGCAGGACGGGCTGCTCGACGCCTGGCTGATGCAACTGTTCGGTCGGTCGCTCGATGTCTCCATCGCCCGCGATGCGGTTCTCGGATCGTTCCTCGGGGTCTCCATCTGGTATCTGGGGATGGTGGTCTTTCGCTCCATTCCTCTGGCGCTGCTGGTGGTGGGCATGGGCGCGTGGACCACGGCGGAAAACAGCAGAACGTTCTTTTCTGTCGCTGCGGTGGCGCTGTTCTGGTACGCGCTGGCGAGGAGAAATCAATGGGCCGCGGTGCTCAGCGGTCTTCTGGCCGGGATCGCGCTGTTCTTCAGCTACGAGATCGGCGTGTACACGATCGGGGGAGCGCTTGCGGTGACCGTCGTGCTCGCGCTGATCCGGCGCAGAGTGGATTGGCCGGGCCTCGGTCCCCTGCGCGCGGCGCTCGCATTTGGGATCGGGGTGGTGGCGGGCTGCGCGCCCTTTGTGATCTACCTGATTTCACGAGGGGCGCTCGGGGAGTTCGCGCAGGTGTCTTTCGTGGCCATCCCGAACATCATCGATGCGGTCTGGTCGCTGCCTTTTCCTGATCTGGTCACCATGTTCCGTCACGACCTGAGCCTGCACACTCTGGCGGACTTCGTGTTGTGGGAAAAGTTTCACCTCGTCCTCAGCCCTCTGACCATCGCCATCGCGGCGATCTATTACGGGCAGCGCGTACTGCGGAAGCAGACGGATATGCTCGATCACGCGTTGATGGTCCTGACGGTGTTCGCGGCCATCGCGCAGCGGACTGCGTTCGGGCGCGCGGAGTTCCGCCATCAGTACTTCGCGGCATTCCTGGTGGGCCCGCTGCTGATCCTTCTGGCACTGCTCGCGGCGCGGGCCTTGCGCACGATGTGGCAGGCTGGCGGAGAGGGCACTCGCGCCTTCGTGACCACGGTGGCCCTTGCGGCACTGATGGTGGCAGGAGTGCTCTTCTGGATTCCTGATCTGGTGGACGCCCGGATCACCGATCTGGTGAACTACCAGCGCCGCGTTCTGAAGGTGACGCACGATCCCCGGGCAGAGCAGACCGCCGAGCGGATCCGCGAAGTCACCAAGGCGATCCACGATCTGATCCCCCGTCGCAACGATCCGATTTTCGACTTCTCCAACCAGCCGGCCTTCTACTTTTTCGCTGACCGTCCCAATCCGACGCGCTTCTATCAGGTGCCCATCGCCTCGCCGCGAGTTTTTCAAGAGGAGGTGATCGCATCACTGCAGGCGTCGAAGCCGAGAGTGGTCATCAGAACATCGCCCGAGAGTTTCGACGAATTTGACGGCATCTCCAACGCGCTGCGTGCCCCGGCGATCGCCGCCTACCTCGACGACACCTACCGGTTCGATCGGGTGATTCGCGGCGTGGAACTGTGGACGCGACGGGGCGACGTGCGGCCAGTGCCGGTGGCCGACTATCTCCGGCGGATCCATGTTCCGCTGGAACGGGAAGTCCTTTCCGCAACGCGGGAACGCATGCTGTTCCCGCTGATCGGGAGCGTGGAAGGGGCCAGTGGCGCGTACTGGATGTCCGATCTGACTCTGCACAATCCCTTTCGCGAATCGATCCCGGTCTCGCTGCGGTTCGTCGGCGGTGACCACCGTGTCGACCGTCAGCTCCGGCTCGCTCCACGCCAGACCCTCCGTCTTCCCGATCTCGTTCGAAGCACGTTCGGACTGGCCGGGGGAGGGATCGGCACGCTCTGGCTGGAGTACCGGTCGGGACGGGCCCCCGTTGCCGTGGCCATCACCTCCGACGTGGTCCATGGCGGGCGGGCCTCCGTGGAATCGCCGCTGACGATGCGAGACGCGGCCACCGCCGGCGCCGACACGTCGGAGCTCACCATCGTGGGGATTCCCGCTGGCCCCGGCAACCAGCGGAGAATCAACATCGGTGTGGTGAACACCGGAAGCACTCCGGCAATGTTTCGCATCACCGCGCGCACTCGAACCGGTGAGCTCAGCGGACATGCGGTGGAATCGGGCGTTGCGGAATCGGAGGCCTGGCTGGTGTCGAACGCCGAAACGGAGCTGGGCACGGTCATCGACGAGACCACCACGCTGCGGATCACCGTGTTGGCGGGAAGCGGCGTTGCCTACGCCAGCATCGTCGATCCGGGCGGGAGCACGGATTTCATCGCCGCCGTGCCGGCGCAGCCATGAGACGGATTGTTCTTCCCCTGTCCTGGCAGACACGCGCACTGGTGATCACTGACGTCGATGGGCCGGAAGTCTGGTTCAGCAAGGAGGAGTTGGCCACCGCTCGCTCTTTCCGACTTCGTCAACGGCAGGAGGAATGGATGTTGAGCCGGATCGCCGCCAAAGAGCTAGCCCGACAGCGAGGGGCGAGCAGGGATCCGCGAGAGATGAGGATCGAACGCGCGCCGGGACTCTCCTTCTCGCACTCGCATGGCTTCGCAGGGGCTGCCATGGATGAAGGCCCGGTAGGCATCGACGTGGAAAGGTTGCGAACCCTCGACGGGCGAGCAAGCCATCTTTTCCTGTCGGACGAAGAGCAGGAGCAACTGGCAGCTTGCAGCATCGAGAACCGGCTGCTCCACTTCTGGTGCGCGAAAGAAGCCGCCTGGAAGCAGCTCGGAGGCTCAGTGAAGACGCTCAAGCAGGTGCCCCTCCGGCTGATGGATCAGTCCGAAAGGGGGCTACGCTTTGACCGCGCAGAGACCTGGTCGACCGAAGAGGTGGTCGTGGCCCTCACGACCTGAACGATTTCCGGTAGCGTTCTACTACGCGCCCCACTTCTTCAGCAGTGTTCTCGCGTCTTCCTGAGCGGCGGCGTTCTCCACTTCCCACGCCGCATCTCCCGGGGAACTGATGACGTCTTTCAGCATGGCGATGGCCTGAGACTTCGTATCGCTGTTGTTGCTGACCATCGCTTCCGCCAGAAAGAGTTTGGTCAGCTTATTGGACGGATCGGTCTTCAGCGCCTCGTTCAGGAACTTCACCGCTTCGCGGCTCGACGCCCAGCCGGTGATGAAAGGGACGTGCGGGGTCTGGTCGTGCAGCCGGCCCAGAACGCGGGCCGGACCGCCGCCGTCGATTTTCGAGTCGATCATCATGGCGATGGTGGATTCACGCTTGATGCGATCCGCCGCGCCTTCGCGTACCGCCGCCATTTTCCCGTAGGCCAGAGCCCACTCTCCCCAGTTCGCGGAGTCCCAGAAGAAGAGCTCGCCGGCGCCCGGGATGGTGCGCGCCACGTCAGCAACCTGCTTCTCCGTCGCTTTGGTGATCGATCGCAATCCCTTGCCCGCGAGCTGGCGGTCCAGGACGGAAAGCGCCTGCTCTCCGGCGGCTTTTCCGGTCGCGAACACTCTTTTCTTTTCGTCGTTCGACGCCGCGACGTAGGCACCCTTGAAGCGGATGGCCCGCAGAAGCTTCCAACGGGCCTCCAGATCGTTCGGATTCTGGGCGATGGCTCGCTGGTAGGCGGCGATCGCGCTGTCCACTGCCGTCGTTTTGGCGCGCCCGCCCTGATGGCCTTCGGCGCGGGCAGTCCAATGTTGATCGCCGTCTGCAATCTGAGCCGAGGCGCTGACGACCAGGAGGAGCGTGAAGAGGGACGACAGGATAGCTTTGCGCATGGCCGGATTGTACCCCCATGGCACACACATTGAACTCAGCTGGTCCGGATGAACAAATGGCCTCTCGCCTTGCTCGTTTTGCTGGTTGCCGGCTGTCGCGGGGAACCGACACCCCGGGACTACCAGAATGCTCCCCCGGCGATGACGCATCCGGTCACAAACTCGGCGCAGTCACCCTCCGTGAATGGAATGCCCGGAGCGGCGGCCGACCCCAGTACGGGCGCGGAAGGAAAAAACATCGGCGGAAAGCCCATCGACCCGCTGGCTCCGACCGGCACCATGCGGGATCAGGCGCCCGCGGCGACGACCAGTGCCAATCCACACCTGGGGCCTGCACCGGCGGGCAATGCCGGAACGACGCAGACCACCTCGACCGTGGTCACCTCCACGCACTGAGCCCGCCCGTTCTACAATCGAACGACGTTGCGCATCGTCTTCTTCGGTACTCCGGACTTCGCAGTCCCTGCACTCGACGCTCTCGCCTCCGCCCATGATGTGACCCTGGTGGTGGCCCAGCCCGACAAGCCCTCGGGACGGGGTATGCGAATGCAAACCCCTGCTGTGGCGATCCGCGGTCACGCCCTCGGGCTGACGCTTGAACAGCCGGCACGGATCCGGGACGTGGCATTTCTGGATCGTGTTCGCGCCGCTCATCCTGATCTCGGCGTGGTCATCGCTTACGGCAAGATTCTTCCCGCCGCACTTCTCACCATTCCCCGTCTCGGATTTCTCAACGTTCATGGCTCCCGATTGCCGAAGTATCGCGGAGCCGCTCCGGTGCAGAGGGCCATCGAGCAGGGAGAGACGCTCACCGCCGTCACCATCATGCGAGTGGACGAGCAGCTGGACCATGGACCGATTCTTTCCATGGAGGAGCTGGCAATCGGAGCTGACGAGCGGTCGCCATCGGTGTTTTCGCGCATGACCCGCATCGGTGCCGATCTGCTCATGCGGACCATCGCCTCGCTGGAGGCTGGCTCTGCAGCTGAGACGCCTCAGGACGATGCGGCGGCGACACTCGCTCCCAAAATCGAGAAGAGCGAAAGTCAGGTGAGCTGGGACGAGCCGAGCGACGTGATTTACAACCGCTTCCGGGCCTTCGACCCGTGGCCTGGTGTGGCGGTGGGTGGACTCAAGCTCGTTGAGATGGCGCCTGTCGAAGGGAGCGGTCCCCCCGGGAGCATCCTTGCGATCACCGAGCAGGGAGTCGATGTGGCAACCGGTCGAGGTGCCCTCCGGCTGATCGTCGTCCAGCGCCCGGGGAAGTCCCGCGTGCCGGCAGCGGAGCTGGCCCGGAGTTCAGGATGGAAACCGGGGATGCTCCTGGATTCGCCATGAGCCGGCCGACAGCCTCGAAACCATCGGGTGATCAGGGAAGCGATCGACTGCGCGCACTGCAGCTGCTGCGGCGCATCGAGCGGGATCATGCGTTCGCTTCACTCCTTCTTCAGGACCAGTCGGGATTCGTCCGCACCCTCGTGCTGGGCGTGCTGCGCTGGAGATCGAGACTCGATTTCGTCATCAGCAGCTTCGCCACCAAACGCACCGAGCCCGAGTTGCTGGACATCCTGCGGCTGGGGGCATTCCAGCTGCTCTACATGAACGTTGCGCCGCATGCGGCGGTGGGGGAGACGGTGGAGCTGGCTCCGAAGCGGGCCCGCGGTTTCGTGAACGCCATCCTGCGGCGCGTTGCTGCGGGAAACCTTCCGGAGCCAACGAATCTGGCGGTGCAAACAGGCCATCCCGAATGGCTCATCGCGCGCTGGACCCGCACGTACGGACTGGAGCGGGCAACGAGAATCGCGAACGCGGATCAGGACCTCTCGTTCCCGGACATCCTGACCGACTCGCCGCCTGCCAACGCTGAGCCCTCGCCGTATGTGGACGGGATGTGGCGACTGCAGGGGTCCAGCGCAAGCCTGGAAGGTCTGGTGCTGGACGAGGGAAGTGCCGTGGTCGCCTCAATTGCTGTGAACGCGGGGAAAGACATTCTCGATCTCGCGGCAGCCCCGGGCGGGAAGAGTGCGGTGATGGAACGGCTGGGAGCGCGCGTGGTCAGCAACGACATTTCCATGACCAGGATCCTCGGTTTGCGCCAGCGCTCCCGCCGGCTGGTGATCAGCGACGGGCGGCTGCCGCCCTTCCGGCGCCCGTTCGAAACGGTGTTGCTCGACGCTCCCTGCAGCGCGACCGGCACCCTCCGCAAGAATCCCGAGATCAAGTGGCGGCTGCGCGAAGAGGACCTCTCATCGTTCGCGGAATTGCAGACGCAGCTGCTCGACTCCGCATTGACGATCACGGACCAGAACCTGATCTATTCGACCTGCTCGCTGGAGCGGGAAGAGAACGACGATGTCGTCGATTCGGTGCTCGCATCCCGCAGCGAGTTCGAGCGTGTCGATGTCTCCCGCTTTACCGACCAGCGTCTGGTGCCGTGGATCGATGACGGCGTGCTCCGTCTGACGCCGGATGCCGGCACCGACGGCTTCACTGCGTTCGTACTGCAACGGAAGAAGCTTCCGTGATCGCACTCCATCTTCATGAGGTTCGCGACGTGCTCAACGGGAACAACGCAGGAGAGTTTTCAGGCCTGGCAGTCAGATCGGCGGCCTGCGGTCACGCCTGCGAAATCGTGCCGACGGAGCATCGCGCGCGCCCAATAAAAAACGGAGCGGCACGCGTCGTTGACAAACCGTCATCGTTCTCATAGATTGTCGAAAAGCCTAGAAAACATCAGGGTTTTCGTCGCATACGAGGAGGAAACTGTTTATGGCAGGAAAGGGTGACGTCATCAACTCGATCGCTGAGCAGGCCGGGATTTCCAAGAAAGAAGCCGGGCTCGCGTTCGATGCTTTTGTCAGCTACATTTCCGAGACTTGCCAGTCGGGCGAACGCTGCGCAATTCCCGGTCTTGGAAGCTTTGCTGTCAGTGCGCGGAAAGCCCGCGAAGGCCGCAATCCACGCACCAACGAGAAGATCACCATCCCCGCCTCGAAGAACGTTCGTTTCAAGGCTGGCAAGGACCTTCGCGAGGCAGTGAACGTCAAGCGTTCCAAGCGCCGGTAACCTGCGGTCCCGGCCACACCAAAACGCCCCGCCCACGCGGGGCGTTTTTGTTTTTTGAGAAGTGTCCGGACCGACCGCCCAGACACTCCTGTCCGCATTCTTCGAGGGAGAAAGACTCACCTCCAACGGATTTCAGCCGGCGCAGCCGGCGAGAGACTGTAGCCCCCGGCTTCAGCCGGGGGAAACCGAGAACCGCATTTCGCGAGCCCGCTTCAGCGGGCGACAGAAACACGGATGGACTCCTCGGTGGCTCGCCAGATGACGCGGAACCCCTTCTGTCGCCCGCTGAAGCGGGCTTCGCTGCGCCGGGTCGCTGCGTTTCCCCGGCTGAAGCCGGGGGCTACGGTTTCTCGCCGGCTGCGCCGGCATCAGCCAGGCCCTCGATGCACTCTGCGTTGGAGAACGCGCGACGTAATTTGACCGGAGTGTCTGGGCGGCCGGTCAACATCTACACGAACGCTCGGGGAACGAAGAGCCGTTCGTAGAGCTTGATGGCGTAGCGGTCGGTCATTCCGGCGATGAAGTCGAGTGCGAGCTGGTCGATGGCCGTCCCGCTGTTCTCCGGGAAGAATTCGGAAGGGTGTGACGTGACGTACTCAAAAAGCATGATCAGGGTTCGTTGCGCTTTCTCGAATTCATTGCGCACCGCTGCAGTCAGGTAGAGATTCTGGAACATGAAGGTCCGCAACTCTTCCAGCGCCTGCAGCACCTCGGCCGACATCATGATCGCTGCGTAGTCACCGCCGAGCGTCGCCGTGATCACGTCGCGCACCATGCGATCGATCCGCTCGCCGCCATTCGCTCCGAGCGTAGAGCGAATTCCGGCAGGCAGGTCGTTCTCCGTGAGCAGGCCGGCGCGGATGCCGTCATCGATGTCGTGATTGACGTACGCGATGATGTCGGAGATGCGTACGATGTCGCCCTCCAGCGTCAGCGCGCGCGACTTCGGGCGCGTGCGAAGAAGCTCACCCTTCTCGCCTTTGGAGTGTTTGAGGATTCCGTCGCGCACCTCGACGGTGAGGTTGAGGCCGAGGCCGTCGTTTTCCAGGACTTCCACCACGCGAACCGATTGGCGGTAATGATCGAAGCCGCCCTTCACCAGCTTGTTGAGGGCGGCCTCCCCGGCGTGACCGAAAGGGGAGTGGCCCAGGTCGTGGCCGAGGCCGATCGCTTCGGTGAGCACTTCGTTGAGGCGCAGCGATTTCGCGATGGTGCGGCCGATCTGCGTCACTTCCAGCACGTGCGTGAGCCGCGTGCGGAAGTGGTCTCCCTCGGGCGCCAGAAACACCTGGGTCTTGTGCTTGAGGCGACGGAAGGCCTTGGAGTGGACGATGCGGTCCCGGTCGCGCTGGTAGGAAGGACGAAGATCGTCTTCAGCCTCCTCGCGGTCGCGGCCGCGGGTGTCGGCACTCTTCGCCGCACGCGGCGCCAGCGTGTCCCGCTCGATGTTCTCGAGCATCTCTCGGATATTCATGAGCGCATTCTATCGACGCACGGGCGGCGTTCATTTTCGTAGTGGCGGGCTGGACGCGCCGCCACTACCGGATGTGGATTCGGGATCGGGTCTGAAAAAATCGCCCTGTCATCTCTACGCAGAGTGGATTCGTGCGGCGCCCGTCTCTCGGCGGAAGAGGTCGATTGCTTCGCGCTCAGACCACGAGGTCGCCGCGCAGAACCGTCACCGCACGGCCACCGAGTTTGACGCGATCACCGACCAGTCTCACCCGCAGGATTCCGCCGCGAGGAGAGGCCTGATACGCCAGGAACTCGTTCTTACCAAGGCGCGAGGCCCAGTACGGCGCGAGACAGGTGTGAGCCGAGCCGGTCACCGGATCCTCATCGACGCCGGAGCCGGGTGCGAAAAATCGCGAGACGAAATCGTATTCGCCCTGATCGCTCCGGCTGGTCACGATGACGCCGCGTACAGGAAGTTGCCGCAGCACGGAATGGTCAGGCCGCAACCGGCGGACCGCTTCCTCGGACGGCAGCTCGACGATGTAATCGAACTGGTTGCGGCCGATGTAGAGCGAGGCGGAGACGCCCAGGGCATCGAGGAGGCCTGCAGGAGCGGCGATGGGCTCGTCTCGCTTGACGGGGAAATCGAGCTCGATCCACTGACCCTTGCGGTTCGCCGTCAACAGGCCGCTCTTGGTCTGGAACCGCGCCTCGGCGTCGGGCGCCAGGATTCCCTCTTCCCACAACGCATGCGCGCTGGCCAGCGTGGCGTGTCCGCACAGGTCGACTTCAACCGTGGGCGTGAACCAGCGAAGCGACCATCCATCTGCCGCGGGGAGAAGGAAGGCGGTCTCCGCCAGGTTCATTTCCGCGCCCACGTTCTGCATCCATGCGTCATCGCGCTGGCCATCGAGGAAGCAGACCGCGGCGGGATTGCCACGGAAGGCTTCATTGGTAAACGCGTCAATCTGGAGCAGGCGCATGGCTGGTTCGCAAAAAAGGCGGGGAATCGACTTCGATCGATTCCCCGCCTCGAGTTCCGTACGAAATCAGAAGCCGGCGACTTTGGGTGCTTTGCCGTACAGCATTTTGGCGAAGCCGAAACCGACGGCGATGATGATGGCCAGCGTGAGGTCCCGCACCATCGGATCGGCACCGTACACGGTCGGGTAGTGATTGCTGATCATGAGGAACACCAGCGGCATCGACATGTAGGTGTTCTGCCGCGAGCGCAGGCCGGCCTGGCGGACCATCTCGGCATCCGGCGCAGTGCCTTCCTTGGTGGCCATGATCATCTTCCGCTGCGCCGGCCAGATGATCATCCAGACATTGAGCGCCATCATCGTTCCGAAGATTGCTCCGGCGTGGATGTAAAGCGACCGGCCGCCATAGTGGCCGACCTGCTCGAAGAAGAAGTAGACCGCCGCGAAGATGGCCAGATTGATGATGCTGGCTACCATGACGTTCTTCACCGTCTTGAGCACGGCGTTGTAGATGACGAAGCCGATGGCCAGGGCGAACAGCATGATGGTCAGCCAAAGCCACGGATTGCCGACCTGGGGATCCGCGAACACCACTTTGCTGTGGTAGTAGATCAGGCCCATCAGCACCACACCGGTGAGCCAGGTCCATGCAGCGCCCCACCGGAACCAGTACAACGCGCGCGGCATCAGCTCGGGGTTGACGATCTTCTTGGTCGGACCATCCAGCTTTGCCTGGAACGGGCCGTTGACGAAGTTGAAGAACCAGAGATGGCCGATCCACATGATTCCGGCCACGACATGTCCCCAGCGGAAAATCAACTGCAGCCAATTGTTCATTTCGGCGGGCATCACAATCTCCTTAATCGTTCCTGTTTGGGGTAGCCTTCGACGGATTATATGCCTGAGGAAAATCTTCACGGCCGCATCGCAATCGTGACCGGCGCATCGAGCGGCATCGGACGGGCTACGGCGGAGCTTCTGATCGCTCAGGGAGCTCTGGTTGCCGTGTTCTCCCGATCGGCGGAAGCGTTGGCCGCGTTGGTTGCCGGACGTGAGGATCGGATGCTCGCCGTCGCCGGCGACGTCTCTGATCCGGAAGCCATCGACCGTCTCTTCGCCCAGACGGAAGAACGCTTCGGCCACTGCGATCTTCTCATCAACAATGCCGGCATGATCGATCCGAAGCCGCTCATTGACACCACTCCCGAGGATTGGGATCGGATGTTTGCAGTCAACGTCCGTGGTGTTTATCTCGCCTCGCGACGGGCGCTTCGCTCGATGATCGCCAGAGGGGAGGGTGCCATCGTCAACGTCGCTTCGATCTCAGGCGTAGTTGGTCCGGAGAAGTTCTCCGGATGGGTTTCCTATTGTGCCTCGAAGGCAGCGGTCATTTCCCTGACGGAGGCGCTGGCGGTGGAGATGAAGCCGTTCGGAGTGCGCGTCAACTGCGTGAGCCCTGGCGCAGTCGATACGAAAATGTGGGCCGCGGCGAGCGGCGGCGCGCCTGCCAGCGTGACGGCCGAGGAAATCGCGGAGACCATCCTGTTTCTCGCATCGTCGCGGTCACGTCCGATGCACGGTCAGAACCTGCATGTCTATTCGACCTGATCTTCGTCCGACGTGGGCAGAGATCGACCTCGGCGCGTTCGCAGACAACGTCGAGAAGGTGGCCGCATCGCTTCCCACCGGTTCGCGCCTGATCGCCGTGCTCAAGGCCGACGGATACGGTCACGGCGCGCTGGAACTGGCGCGACGCTGTTCCCCCGAGCACGTATCCATGATTGCCACCTCTCTACTGGAAGAGGCGCTCGAACTGCGCCGGGGCGGAATCACGCTGCCTCTGCTGATCCTCGGCCCTCTGAATGCGGCGCAAGTCGCCACCGCCGTCGATGCCGGACTTCGGATCGGAGTGGTCGGTCCGGAGGAATTGTCGATGGTTTGCAGCCTGGCGCGGGATCGGGATGTGATCATCGATCTGAAACTCGACTCCGGCATGGGGCGGATGGGCATCGTGGAGAGCGAGTTGAGCGCGGTCATCGAAATGCTGCGGTCCGCACCTCGCGTGAAGGTCGATGCGATCTACACCCACTTCGCCAGCGCAGACGACGATCCGGCCTTCACTGCGGTGCAGAGCGCGAACTTCGATGGCATGCTCGAGGGTTTGCGAAACGCGGGGATCGACGCGGTGGGCCATCACATGGCCAACAGCGCGGCCACGCTGCGCGGTCTGGTTCGACCGGGCCATTACGCGCGTTGCGGCATCGCCCTGTTCGGCGCTGAGTCGCTCATTGACGGCGATCGAAAGACCCAGCCGGTGATGCGATGGCGCACCGAAATCGCGAGGCTCAAGGATCTGCCGGCGGGCGCCGCGGTGGGCTACGGCACCACGTTCCACACCGCCCGGCCCAGCCGCATCGCCACGCTGCCGGTGGGGTATGCGGACGGGTACCACCGCATGCTGTCGAACCGCGCTCAGGTGCTGGTCCGCGGGCAGCGCGTTCCGGTGGTCGGTCGGGTGTCGATGGATCTGGTGACCATCGACGTCACCGATGTGCCGGGCGCGGAGGTCCAGGACGAGGTCGTTCTTCTGGGAGCGCAGGGCAGGGACGTCATCACCGCGGAGGAACTGGCCGCGCTGGCCGGTACAATCTCCTACGAAATCTTCTGCAGCGTCAGCGCTCGTGTGCCTCGTCTGTATCGGGACGCATCGGGAGAGCGGATCCGCTCGCGTTTCCATTCATGAGCAACATTCTCGAACGAATCGGCCTCACCTCCATCGCCTTGTTCGAAGGGATCGGGGTGTGGTTCCGGATGCTCGCGCGAACGGCGGTCTGGTCAGTGCGGCCGCCCTACGAGCTGCGGGAATGGCTGCGCCAGATGGTGCGCGTCGGTTTCGATTCGATTCCGGTGGTGTTCCTCACCACCATGTTCACCGGCATGGTCATGGCGCTGCAGACCTTCAATGGCTTCCACCGCGTCCACGCCGAGAATTTTGTGGGCACCGCTGTGGCCCTGGCCATGTTGCGGGAATTGTCTCCGGTGCTGGTGGCTCTGATGGTGACCGGCCGCGTCGGCTCGTCGATGGCAGCGGAGATCGGCACCATGCGAGTCACCGAGCAGATCGATGCGCTCAAGGCTCTGGCCACCGAGCCGGTTCACTACCTTTTCGTTCCGCGCGTGATCGCCGGCATCGTGATGCTACCGCTCCTGACCATCCTCGGCGACGCGCTCGGAGTGTTCGGCGGCTATCTCGTGGCCGTAAAAATGTTGGGGGCGAACCCCGTCGTCTACGAGCAGAACACCTACCAGTTCCTCACCTTGAATGATGTCTGGAGCGGCCTGATCAAGGCGGCCGTTTTTGGTTTGATCCTGACGCTCACCGGTTGTATCCGCGGCTACTACACCACCGGTGGGGCCGAAGGCGTAGGGCGATCGACCACTGCGGCGGTGGTCAGCGCCTCCCTGATCATCCTGTTCACCGACTTCTTCCTCACACGATTGCTCTTCTGATGGACGCAATGACCAGCGACTCGCGCCCGATGATCTCCCTCAAGCACGTCGACAAGACACTCGGCGGGAAGACCGTCCTGAAGAATTTGTCCATCGACGTCGCGGCGGGGGAGTCGGTGGTCATCGTCGGTGGATCGGGCGTGGGGAAGAGTGTCATGCTCAAGCACATCATCGGGCTGATCCATCCCGATCACGGCCAGGTGATCGTGGATGGCCAGGACATCGGCCACATGAAGGAGCGCGAGCTCAACGAATTCAGGCAGCGGTTCGGGATGGCCTTTCAGGAAGGGGCGCTCTTTGACTCGATGTCGGTCTTCGAGAACGTCGCGTTCCCTCTTCGCCGCCACACCCGAATGACCGAGAAGGAGATTCTAACGCGGGTGGAGGAATGCCTGGATCAGGTGCATCTGGTGGGAGTGGATGGCAAGCGTCCCTCGGAGTTGTCAGGAGGCATGCGCCGAAGGGTGGGTTTCGCGCGCGCCATCTCGCTCAAGCCGGCCATCCTGCTGTTCGATGAGCCCACCACCGGTCTCGATCCGGTCATCAGCGACGTGGTGGCAGACCTGATCGTGGAGATGGACGGCAGCCTGGCCACGACCACGACGGTGACCATTACCCACGACATGAAAGTGGCGTTCAAGATTGCCGACCGAGTGGCCATGCTCTTCAAGGGCGCCATCATCGAACAGGGAACGCCGGAAGAGTTTCAGCGCTCGCAGAACCCGATGGTGCAGCAGTTCATCGAAGGCCGCGCCCAGGGCCCGCTCACGGAGTAGAAGAAATCCCCAACCGGCATCCCTGAGCGAGGGCGGGCTGAACCTGGTCAGCACGTCGGCCAGCACGGCGCAGGACGCGCAGCCTCCCCATCGAGAGTCCTTCTCCCCGCACACGGGGAGAAGGACTCTCGATGGAAGAGCACGGCCTTCCGACGGTTTCTTGGAAGCTGGTGATCGGTGCGTCGCATCGTTGAGTGGGAGGTGAACGTCGCTCCCCAGCAACCTCCCCC
>JBKJQB010000235.1:0-3992 GCA_046594105.1 Thermoanaerobaculia bacterium | reverse complement strand
GACCAGAATGCGCTTCTGTTGCGGGGTCACGCGGCCAGTGGTGCAACGTGAGGGCCACGGTCAGTGAGTGGGAGATGAACGTGCGCTTCGTGGTTCTGAGCGAAGCGAAACGTAGCGCCGGCATCCTTGCCGGCCGTGGCGTCGGCTTCCAGCCGGCGCTCCCGGGCGAGCTCCCGCGGGCAGGATGCCCGCGACACGGCCGGCAGGGATGCCGGCGCTACGAAGTGAGCGGCTCACGGATCCCACCGAAAACCCTTCAGATCCACCCGGCCTCCCTCACGGAAACCGACACCCTCTGCAAGCAGCAGTTCGCGCTGCAGTTCGTGCGAGTCGGAGAGCGATCGCGGACTGATCTCCCCCTTTGCATTGATCACTCGATGCCAGGGAACGTTCGATCTCGGGGAAAGATGGTGGAGCGCGTAGCCGACCTGCCGGGCGTGGCCGTCGAACCCAGCCAGAGTGGCCACCTGCCCGTACGTGGCCACGCGTCCGGTCGGGATCCGGCGGACCACTGCATAGATGGATTCGTAGCGAGTCATGGGGTTGGGAACGAAGGATCCATTCTCGCCGAACGGTCGAGGCGGACACCAGCGGTGGTAACATGCACAGTTCCCTGTGCATGCATCGGGGATCGAATCGAAATCATCACGAGGAGCCTCAGATGCCACGCCCATTTGCTTCCGGCCAGATCGCATTCGGACTCGTCTCCATCCCGGTGAAGCTCTTCTCGGCCACCGAGGCCAGCGAGAAGATCAGCTTCAACATGCTGCACAAGGACTGCGGCAGCCGAGTCCAGCAGCAGCTCTTCTGCACCAAAGAGGAGCGGACCATCGACCGCAGCGAGGTGGTCAAGGGCTACGAGTTCTCCAAGGGGCAATACGTCCTGTTCTCCGACGAGGAGCTGAAAGCGCTCGAGGAGAAGTCGACCCAGACCATCGAGATCAGCGAGTTCCTTCCGCGCGAGGCCATCGACCCCATCTACTTCCAGAAGGCCAACTACATGGCGCCGGACAAGGGTGGGGAGCGGGCGTACTCGCTGCTGGCGAAAGCGCTGGAGCAGAGCGGCCGGTGGGCGCTGGCCAAGTACGCGGCGCGCGGGAAGCAGTATCTGGTCATCCTTCGTCCGGTCGGCAAGGGACTGGTGATGCAGCAGCTCTTCTACCCCAACGAGATCCGCTCGATGGACGAACTCGATCTCGGCGAGGCCGTCATCAAGGACAACGAGCTGAAGATGGCTCTGCAGCTGGCCGAAATGGGGGCGACGGAAGAGTTCCATCCGGAGAATTATCGCGACGAGGTTGCCGATCGGGTGAAGAGCCTCATCCAGAAAAAGGTGGAGGGGGAGGAGATCACCTCCAACGACGTGGAGCAGCCGCGCGCGCAGGTCATCGACCTGATGGAAGCGCTGAAAGCAAGTCTG
Organism: Thermoanaerobaculia bacterium; assembly: GCA_046594105.1. GTDB lineage: Bacteria > Acidobacteriota > Thermoanaerobaculia > Gp7-AA8 > Gp7-AA8 > JBDSGC01. Next base: position 2,572 of record JBKJQB010000235.1, on the reverse strand, counting down.
GCCTCACCCCGCGGCTCCCGAGGATCGTCGCGCGCTGCGGCAACCTCGGCCACCTCGGCAAAAAGCGAATCGAAGCGCAAGCCAGCCAAGCCCGCCGCCCGCGAGGTCGCCGTCAAGAGAGCCAGACGCTCCTAAGCCGGGCCGGCACGGCCGGCTGCGTTGGTTCGCGAAGCGTCCGCCACGATTTTCGCGTTCCGCCACTGTCTCGGCCAAGCTGGATTGGCGACGACAGGGAAGCTGCATTCGAAGCCGGCAGCGAAGTCTTCCGTAATCTTCGAGACAGTGGGTGCAGGCGAAAATGGTGGCGGACGCTATGCGAACCAACGCGGCCGGCCGTGCCGGCTGCCGGCTCCGTTAAGATGCGTTGGTGTCTTACACCGTTCGCGAAGTCTCGGCGATGCTCGGCCTTTCGGCGTCGCAGATTCGCGGCTACACAGCGCGCGGATTCCTCTCGCCGGAGCGCGGCAGCCGCGGTGAGCTTCGGTTCGGGTTCCAGGATCTCATCATCCTGCGGACCGCCGGGGAGCTGACCGCGGCGAAGGTGCCGCAGCGGAAGATCAAGAGAGTCCTGCAACAGGTCCGGGAGCAGCTTCCGGAAGGACACTCCATCACCGGCCTGCGCATTGCGGCCGACGGCGATCGCGTGAGCGTGGGCGACGGGGCGACCATCTGGAACCCTGAGTCGGGACAGAAACTGTTCGACTTCTCGATCGCTGACATCGCGGAGAAGACGCGGACCTTCGCCCTGCGCGCGGTTCCTTCAACGAAGTCTGATGAAGAGGATGCAGACTCCTGCTTCGAGCGGGGCTGCGAGCTGGAGAACAGCGATCCGGCCGCCGCTCGCGATGCCTACGAGCGCGCGTTGCAGCTCGATCCGAGGCACGTGGAAGCGCACATCAATCTGGGGCGCATGCTTCACGAGGAAGGTCAGCCCGCGGCCGCTGAAACGCATTACCAGGCTGCCTTGGCCATCGACCCGGAGCATTCCCTCGCCGCCTTCAACCTTGGAGTGGCCCTCGAGGACCTCGGGCGGCTGGCCGATGCCTCGTCCGCCTACGAGACTGCGCTCGACCTCGATCCCGACAACGCCGACGCCCATTACAACCTGGCCGGCATCTACGAGCGGCGAGGGGACAAAGCAGGCGCGTTGCGCCATCTGAAGGAGTACCGGAAGCTGGGTTGAGGGCCGCCCACTTCACCCGAGCGAGGGCGGTGCGCACAGCGGATGGAAGAATCGGGAGAACGCTCCGATCTGCGTCGGAACAAGCCCCGGAGGGGCGATTGAGCGATAGCCCAGGACTTCAGTCCTGGGGACAGAGGATGTGGAGAAAGCAAAGTCCCGTAGGGACGATTGAGCAGCTCTGCACGGACACGCTCAATCGCCCATACGGGGCTTGAGCGGGCTCCAGATCCTCGCTTGCTTCAAAGCGCAGCGCTCGGAAAAGCATCCCGAGCCGTAACGTTGGCGCGCCGCCCACCTGCTAACCTATGGATATGGCAACGCTGGTCGAAGTGCCACAATCCGAGGTGACCTCCACAGTCGCGCCGATGCCGCCTCCGCGGGAGAGGCTGCTGGCGCTGGACGTGTTCCGAGGCATGACCATCGCCAGCATGCTCCTGGTCAACAATCCGGGAACCTGGTCGGCGACGTATCCGGCGCTGGAGCACGCCACCTGGCATGGCTGGACGCCGACGGATCTGATCTTCCCGTTTTTTCTGTTCATCGTCGGTATCACCACGCATCTCTCGCTGTCCCGTCGCGATCCGGCTACCCAGCGGGCGAAAATCATCAAACGCGGGTTGCTGATCGTTCTGGCCGGCCTGCTGCTGAATGCGTTTCCCTTCTTCTGGTGGGGAACCATCGCCGGCGTTCCCGATCCGACCTTTCTGCAGCGGGTGCTCTATCGCGTGCAGCATCTGCGCTTTGCCGGTGTGCTGCAGCGCATCGGGCTGGCCTACATGGGAGCCGGCCTCCTGTCGTTGCGCACCACGCTCCGGCAGCAGATCGGCATCATCGTCTCGCTGCTGCTCGGCTACTGGCTGGTGATGACTCTGATCCCGGTCCCCGGCACCGGAACGATCGGCGCATTCCTGCTCGACGAGCCGGCGAAGAATCTTGCCGCGTACACCGACCGGGCCATCCTGGGGCCCGACCACATCTGGGTGGGCAGCAAGACCTTCGATCCGGAAGGTCCGCTGTCGACCATTCCGGCGATCGCTACGGCCATGCTTGGAATCCTCGCTGGACGGTGGATCACCGACAAGAGCCGGACGCTGCAGGAGAGGATTCTCGGGCTGTATGGCGCCGGCAGCCTGGCCATGGTTGGGGGCTCGCTGTGGGGCTGGGTCTTCCCGATCAACAAGAGCCTGTGGACGAGCAGCTATGTGGTGTTTACGGCCGGCTTTGCCTGCATCGCGCTGGCCACCTGCCTGTGGATCCTCGACGTGCACCATGTACACGCCTGGAGCCGTCCCTTCGTCATCTATGGATTGAACCCGCTGGTGGCCTTCATCGGATCGGGGATGATGGCCCCCCCACCGTCACCTTCAGAATCGAGTCGGTCAGGCGGGC
>JBKJQB010000147.1:0-3975 GCA_046594105.1 Thermoanaerobaculia bacterium | reverse complement strand
AACTTCAGCCCCGCCATCGGCGGAATCGGACTTCACAGAGTAATGATGGAACAGAGGACCCGGGACGATCATGCCTGAAAACCAGACTGCTCGCGACATGGTGCCACCTCTTACTGTGCAAGTCGATGGCAGGCCAGTGATTGAGACGGGCACCAGTGACACATCAGCCTCATTCACGGCAGGCCCACTGCCGGACTGAGCATGAGAGCTCGAAGGCGGCTGGCCCAATCGCCTATCATTCCCCCTCTCTGCCCCCAAGCCATCCCGAGGAGTCACGAATGTCCATCAAAAGCCTGGCGATCATCGCCCTGACGATCGCACTTCCCCTTGCCGCCTCCGATGCGCCCGACCTCACCATGCAGACCCGCATCCGGCAGGAGGGTTTCAGGAACTCCAAAGTGATGGAGATTGCGTCGGGGCTCATGGACGGCGTCGGTCCGCGCGTGACCGGATCGCCGAACATGAAGCGCGCCAACGAGTGGACGCGCGACAAGCTCACGGAGCTCGGCCTGGCGAACGCGCACCTCGAGTCGTGGGGACCGTTCGGGCGCGGCTGGAGCTACGAGCATTGCACCGTGCGCCTGACTGCTCCCGACGTCGCGCAGCTCTGGGCCCTTCCGAAAGCATGGACGCCGGGAACGAATGGCCCGGTCCGGGGAAAGCCGGTCAAGGTCAAGCTGGAGGCGAAAGAGGATCTCGAGAAGAACAAAGGGAAGCTCGCCGGAAAGATCGTGATGATGGGCGATGCGCGAGAGCTGAAGCCTCACGACACCACGCAGTTCTCGCGCTACGACGACAAATCGCTCAACGACCTTTCAGACTACGAGATCTCGAACAAGCCGCGAATGACCCGCGAGGAGTTCCTCAAACGCCGCGATTTTCGAAAGGCGCTGGCGGCCTTCCTGGCCGAGGAGAAACCGCTGGCCATCCTGGAGCCAGGCAACACCGACTTCGGCAACTTCATCGTGCAGGGTGCCGGTACGCAGAAGCCGGGCGAACAGTACCCGGTGCCCTCGCTCGTCCTCTCCGCCGAGCACTACAACCGGCTGGCGCGCCTGATCGACATGGGCAAAGAACCGGAGGTGGAGATCGACGTGAAGACGGCGTACTTCGACCAGGATCTCAACTCGTACAACACTCTCGCCGAGATCCCCGGCACCGATAAGAAGAATGAGGTGGTGATGCTCGGCGCCCACCTCGACTCCTGGCACGGCGGCACCGGAGCGACCGACAACGGCGCCGGCAGCGCCGTGGCCATGGAAGCGGTTCGCATTCTGAAGTCCATCGGCATCGCCCCGAAGCGCACCATCCGCATCGCCCTCTGGAGCGGCGAAGAGCAGGGCCTCCTCGGATCGCGGGCCTACGTTGCGCAGCACTTCGCCACCCGTCCTGAGCCAGTGGGGATCGAGGCCGATCTGCCGTCGTACCTGCGAAAGAACACCGGCCCTCTGACCCTCAAGCCGGAGCACGCGAAACTGGCTGGCTACTTCAACCTCGACAACGGCAGCGGAAAGATCCGCGGCATCTACCTGCAGGAAAACGCCGCCGTCCGCCCCATCCTCACTTCCTGGATTGAGCCCCTCAAAGACCTCGGCGTGACCAGCGAGACCATGCGAAACACCGGCGGCACCGATCACCTCTCCTTCGACGGCGTGGGCCTCCCCGGCTTCCAGTTCATCCAGGACAGCCTCGAATACGAAGGCCGCACCCACCACACCGTCTACGACACTTACGACCGCCTCCAATCCGAAGACCTCATGCAGGCCGCGGTGGTCATGGCCACCTTCGTATGGGAGGCGGCCAACCGAGCGGAGATGCTGCCGAGGAAACCGCTGACGAGAGAGGATCTGGGATTGGCGGCGACGACAGCGCCGCATTGAACAGTCCCGCCGCGCGAGCATGGCCCACGGCCACTGCCACAAGCTTCCCGCGCGCGGACTCGTTCAGCCAAATCCGGGTAAGATCCATTTGGGGTGACGATCATGACTTTGCCAGATCTCGAAACCGAAGCACTCCGCCTCGATCCACGCGAAAGGGCGCACCTCGCTCACGTGATCGTCGCCAGTCTCTCCGATCTCACAACCGATGAGATTCAAGACCTCTGGCTCGACGAAGCGGAGCGTCGCGACGCGGAGCTGGAGTCGGGTGACGTCGCGGGCATTCCCACTTCGGAGGTTTTCGCCCGCATCCGCGATCGACACTCGTGAGTCTCGGCTCATGGATCCATCCTCTCGCACAACGAGAGCTCGAGGACGCGGTCGATTATCTCGAGGCGGAGCGCCCGGGCTCTGGGTTGGCCCTTGCTGCCGCAGTTCAGGAGACGGTCCTTCAGATCTGTGAGCACCCGTCCTCGGGCCCGGTGGTTCGCGGCCAGATCCGGTCACGGCTTGTTCTTCCAATCTCGCGCTGGTCGTACACTCTCTACTACCGCGTCCTGTCCGATCACGTACGAATCCTTTCCGTCTCCCATCAGAAGCGCCAGCCGTTCTACTGGCTGGGAAGGCGATGATCAGGGAATAACCCCCACCCTCCGCCCGGTAAATCTCCGCCGATGCCACTCCTCCCACGCGAAATTGAGGTCTATCCCGACGACCTCTTCGCACTCGATCTCGAGTGGCGTGTGGCGCACGTGCGCAGCCGCCAGGAGAAGTTGCTCGCGCGCGATCTGCTCCGGCACGAGATCCCCTACTTTCTGCCGCAGATGTCGAAGACGGTGACGGCGGCAGGCCGAAAGCGAACCTCCCATCTTCCGGTCTTCACCGGCTACGTGTTCTTCCGAGGGGGCGCGAAAGCGCGCGATCTGGCGATCCGCAGCGGGGTGGTGGTGTCGATCCTCGACGTCGAAGACCAGCAGTTGCTGCACGCAGAGCTGGAGCAACTCCGCCGTCTGCAACTCTCCGGCGCCTCACTCATCCCCATCGAGGAGATCCTCCCCGGTGAGATGGTCCGCATCACCGAAGGCGCCTTCGCCGGCTACACCGGCATCGTCGAGCGCACCGGTCGCGGCGACCGCTTGATCGTCCAGATCTCGCTGTTGCGGAAAACCGTGGGGATCGAATTCGAAAAGCAGATTTTGACGAAGCCGAAGCGGGTCTGAGCTATTTGGTTCCGTTTCGCAGCTGCTGGAAATGGGTGGCCTTCACCAGGGTTGACGCGGCCGTCAACGTCGGGTCGGTGTAGGAGAGGGTCGAGAGTCCGATGACGGACCGCGCGGCATCGAGCGCTGTACGCATCTGCGTGACATGGAGCGCTTTCACCACCAGCGTGCTGCTCACGGTGTCGGTGAAGGAGAAGAGGGTGAGGTTCGCCGCGGTGCGCATCGCGTTGATCGCGGTGCGCAGCTCGTTGAGATGGGCCTGCTGGACGGTGGTGAAGGTGGCCACGAGCGGGTCGTTGTTGAAGATGACCATGGTCGCCGCGTCGATGTTACTGTCACCCGAGACCACGGCGCTGGCGTTGACACTCCGGACCTTGTAGAGGTAGGTCTTGTTGACTGACAGGCCAACGGAATCGATGTAGCTGGTCACAGCAGGGGTGCCGATCTGGCTGTAGGGGCCGGTGATCGTCTGCGCACGGAACACCTGATAGCTGGTGGCTCCCGTTGCGGCAGTCCATGTAACCGTGACCGAGGAGGTCGAGGTCGCGGCGGCAGCAACGTTGGTAGGAGCGGCGAGGGCACCGCATAGCGAGGTGGTGATGCGCTGGCTGGTGATTGAGCAGCCGCGGGTGTTGGTCGCCGTGACCGAAAGGGTGATGTTTGCAGCTGTGGGGGTGAAGGTGACGGAAGCGCTGCTTGTGCCCGACGTGATGCTGCCACCGCTGATCTGCCAGCCATAGGTGCTCCCTGTTGCGACCGATGCGGTCTGGCCCGCTGTGCAGGGGAGGTTCGATCCAACGGTGATCGCGCCATTGGGGGAGCCAGTTTCGAGACCGGCAGTAAGGCCCGGAAACACGAGCTCGCTCGGCTCACCCACT
>JBKJQB010000141.1:0-3044 GCA_046594105.1 Thermoanaerobaculia bacterium | reverse complement strand
GAAGGCATCGAAAGCCATCTGAGGCCGCGCCAGTCTGAGCGCAGCGGTCATCGGCAAGCACCGGGATGTTGCTCAACCACGATCACAACGATGCGGCCGAACGACTGCCTTTCGTAGCGCCGGCATCCCTGCCGGCCGTGTCGCGGGCATCCTGCCCGCGGGCGCTCGACCAGGACAGCCGGCTGGAAGCCGACGCCACGGCCGGCAAGGATGCCGGCGCTACGTTCGCTCCGCTCAGAAAAACACGGAGAGAGCGTTCATCTCTCACTGATCGGTGCAGTGCTCACCCCTCATCCCCGCTTCGCGGACCTTCTCCCCGCTGCGGCGGGGAGAAGGAACTCGATCGGGAGCGCTTTCCGTTTCTCATCGTCAACGGCTAAGGCGAAAATCGCGGCGGACGCTTTGCGAACCAACGCCGCCGGCCGTGCCGGCCAGAGTTTTCCGCAGCAACGGTGGAAAACGTGTCGAAAAACGATTCGGAATTCGCACGGGTAGCGCTTTCCGACTCACTCGCAGCGGATTGCACACGAGACGGTGCGACCTGATCGCGAAAGCGGAGAGGTACGCCGCATGGAGCTGCTGATGACAGCTCGGACGGTGTAGCATCCCCCTCGCTCATGACCACCCCTGCCGAACCCAACCGCCCCCCAGCCACTCCCGCGACGGCGATCGCTGAGTCCATTCGTTCGACCACCGAAGCGGCGGTGGCGGCGCCGACGCAGCCGGTGCCGCTGTTCGATCGCGAGCTGAGCTGGCTGGAGTTCAATCAGCGCGTGCTGGGGGAGGCGGAGAACCCCGCGGTTCCTCTTCTGGACCGCGTGAAGTTCCTGAGCATCTGCTCGAACAATCAGGATGAGTTCTTCATGATCCGGGTGGGCGAGATCCGCGATCTTCTCGCCGCCAACGCGGGCAGCGATTCGCCGCGCCGCTCCGACAAACTCGATTCCGTCCGCAAGCGATCGCACAAACTTCTGGAAGCGATGTATCGCTGCCTTCGCGAAGAGCTTCTCCCCGCGCTGAAGAAGGAAGGGATCCGCATCGAGAAGGTCGTCGACCTCGGAAAAAAAGAGCGCGCCGCGGTGGAAGATTACTTCTGCCGCGAGCTCGAGCCGATCCTCACTCCCATGGCCATCGATCCCGGCCATCCCTTCCCGTTCATCGCCAACCTGGCCCTCAACCTCGCGCTGATGCTGGAGAGCGAACGAGGGGAGAGCTACGCGGTGGTGCTCAAGATCCCGGAGAGCATGCCGCGCCTGTTCCGCATCGACGCCACACGGTTCGTACTGCTCGAGGACGTCATCACCTCGCACGCCGGCCGCTTCTTCCCCGGGATGAATCTGCGCAAGTCCATCGCCTTCCGGGCCATCCGCAACTCCGATCTCTCCATCAAGGAAGAGGAAGTTCAGGATCTGCTCAAAGCCATGGAGACGGAGCTTCGCCGCCGCGAGCGCCGCGAGGTGGTCTGGCTGGAAATCGAAGCGGGGGCGGATGAGGCAGTCATCAAGTTCCTGCAGGAATCGACGCAGGTCGGAGCAGAGGACGTGTTCTTTGCTCCCGGTCCGCTCAAACTCGGCGACCTCTTTCAGCTCTACGAACAGATCGACGAGCCAAAGCTCAAGGACAAGCCCTTCAATCCGAGGATTCCCGCGCAGCTGGCCAGCTCGGACGACATCTTCTCCATCATCCGGCGCGGCGACGTGCTGCTGCATCGCCCCTACGACTCGTTCATGCCCGTGGTGGAGTTCGTTCAGGCAGCATCCGAGGACAAGGATGTCGTGGCCATCAAGCAGACGCTGTATCGCACCGATCCCGGTTCGCCCGTCGTCGCTGCGCTGGCCCAGGCGGCCAATCGCGGGAAGCAGGTCACAGCGGTGGTCGAGCTGCAGGCGCGGTTTGATGAGAAGAAGAACATCACCTGGGCCCGGCAGCTGGAAGAGGCGGGAGTGCAGGTGGTCTACGGGCTGGTGGGGATCAAGACGCACTCCAAACTGTGTCTGGTGGTGCGACGCGAAAACGACAAGCTGATGCGCTACCTGCACGTCTCCACCGGCAACTACAACGCGGTGACCGGCCACCTCTATACGGACATCGATCTCTTCACCGCCGATCCTGCCTTCGGAAGCGAAGCGGCGCAGCTCATGAACCTGCTCACCGGTTTCAGCGTCGCGGGCGTGCAGGAGTTGCTGGAGACCAAAGGGGCCACCATGCCCTGGCGTCACTTCATCGTCGCCCCCATGGACTATCTGCGCTGGGCCATCCAGATCATCGATCGGGAGACCCAGAACGCGAAGGATGGGAAGAAGGCCGGCATCGTGGCCAAGATGAACGCGCTGGTGGAGCCGACGGTCATCGACGCTCTCTATCGCGCCAGCCGGGCCGGCGTGAAAATCGATCTGCTGATTCGCGGCATCTGCTGTCTGGTGCCGGGCGTGACTGGCGTGAGCGAGAACATCCGCGTGACCTCGGTCATCGACCGTTTCCTGGAACACTCACGCATCTTCCGTTTCGAGAACGCCGGTGCTCCCGAGTTCTTCATCTCCAGCGGCGACTGGATGCCCAGGAATCTGGTGCGGCGCATCGAGACCACCGTGCCCGTTCGCGATCCGGCGCTGACCCGCAGAATCGACGAGCAGATTCTGCGGCTCTCGCTGGCCGACAACGTGAAGTCCTGGACGCTGGACAGCGACGGCAAGTATCACCGCAAGACCCCCGGTGATCACCCCGTCCGCAGCCAGGAAGAGTTCATCGCGCTGGCGCGCTCCGAAGCAGTGCGCCTCGGTCCGTACGAAGACATCATGCACCGGCCCGGTCAGGCCCGCCGCAAAGTCAAAAAGAAGAAAAAGCACTAGGCCGGCACGGCGCGAGGCGCAGCGATTGATGGTGAGAGGCGCGAGCCTCCCCATCGAGTGTCCTTCTCCCCGCCGCAGTGTATAGACCCATGACATCCTGAACACTTGTCCCAGGACATCCTGGACACTTGTCATCACCAGACGTGGAGGTGATGAGATGCCCTTTGGGAGAGATTCCATGGATGCCAAGCGAGA
>JBKJQB010000046.1:0-2520 GCA_046594105.1 Thermoanaerobaculia bacterium | reverse complement strand
GTGTCGCCGGGTACCGCGGCGGCGGTCACCGTTCAGCTGAGCCGCGAGTTTTCGGCGGAACACTTCGCGACGACCGAGACCGACCTGGCCTCGCTGCTGCTGCCGACGATCGCACATTGGCTCGGCGCACCGGCGACGCACGTCGGCCTGCACCGCTGGAAATTCAGCGAGCCGGTCACCACCTGGCACAAGCCCTGCGTGTGGCGGCCCGAACTGGGATTGGGCCTGGCTGGCGATGCCTTTGGCGGCCCGCGCGTGGAGGGGGCGGCGATGTCCGGGCTGGCGCTTGCCGACTGCATAGCGGAGAGTGCAAGGGCATGAGTGCAGTGATGATCGTTGGTGCGGGCATGGCCGGACTCACCTGTGCGCGGCGGCTCCAACGGGAGGGCGTCGAGTGCGTGGTGCTCGATGCCGCCGATGCCGTCGGCGGCCGTATGCGAACGGATGTCGTCCAGGGCTTCCGGTTGGACCGTGGATTTCAAGTGCTCTTGACGGCGTATCCGACGGCGCGCGAGTGGCTCGACTACGAGAGCTTGTCGTTGATGAGATTCACCGCGGGCGCGCTGGTGTGGTGCGAAGGGCGCATCTGCCGGGTCGGCGATCCCTGGCGCGAGCCGAGGGCGCTCCTGGCGACGCTCCGCGCGCCGGTCGGCTCGCTGCGGGACAAAGTCCGGGTGGCCACGCTGCGGGCCGCGGCGCGAAAGGGTTCGCTGGAAGAGTTGTTTGCGCGGCCCGAGACGAGCACGTTGCACGCGCTGCGCGCCCACGGGTTCAGCCCGCGCATGATCGAACGTTTCCTCAGGCCATGGCTCGGAGGAATTTTTCTCGAGCGGGAGCTCGCCACGTCCAGCCGCATGCTCGAGTTCGTGCTGCGGATGTTCGCCGAAGGGTTCGCGGCGGTGCCGGCGGCAGGCATGCAAGCGATTCCCGAACAGTTGGCGGCAGGGCTTGCGCCCGGCACGGTCCGGCTGAATGCGCCCGTCGCGGCCCTGGAACCGGGAGCGGTGCGGCTGGCGAGCGGAGAGCGGATCGTGGCGCCACGGATCGTCGTCGCCACAGACGGCGCCGGGGCCGCGGCGCTGTTGCCGGAGATCACGGCTCCGATGTGGCGTGCTGTCGCATGCGTGTATTTTTCAGCGCCCGCGAGTCCCCTCGGCGAACCGACGCTGGCCCTCAACGGCACGGGGACCGGGCTCGTGAACAACGTGGTGGTGTTGAGCGATGTCGCGCCGAGCTATGCCCCGGCGGGTCAGTCCCTGGTGTCGGTCTCCGTGCTCGGTGCGCCGGCGATCGACGACGCAGAGCTGACGACCCGCGTGACAGACGAATTGATGCGATGGTTTGGCACAGCGGTGGAAGGCTGGCGCTGGCTCCGGACGTACCGCGTGCCCCAGGCGCTGCCGATACGCCTGCCACTCGAGCGGCCACGTCCGAAGGCCATTCGGCCCGGCGTGTGGGTTGCGGGAGATTTTCTGGGATCCGCGTCGATTCAGGGCGCAATGGAGAGCGGCGAAGCCGTGGCAGAGGCCTTGGTGCGCCGGGTCGCGGCCCACGCCTAATCGCCGGGAAAGAGCACCCACAGTTCAGGCCGTCCGCTGTTGCAGTGCACGGCGCGCGACAATACGCCCAGGCAGCCCCACGACAGGAACAACGCCATCCGCGCCGCCTGCCAGGCACCTCGCGGAGGCGGACGCCGCTCCCTCAGCCGGCGGATCCGGCTGCGCACGGACGGGACCGGATGGAAAATCGTTTCGACCAGCGCGGGACGCGCCGGTTCGTCATCCTGCCAGCGGTCGAGGGTCGACATGGTGTTCTCGAGCAGGACGCGCTGCGCGCCGTGTTCGGCGGCAAAGGAGTCCCCCTCGAACACGCCCGCGCGGCTGCACGAAGGCAGGACGAGCAAACCGAGAAACGACCACACGGTGAACCCGCAGCCGAGCGTCAGCAATCCGGCGATCGTCGCGACGTCGGCGCCGGTCAGGACGATGGTGAGAAACAGGCCGAGCAGGTTCCACGACATCGCCACAACGACGCCACGCCAACGGCTGCCGCCATGAAGAACACCGATGCGCCGCGCGATGTGCACCGAGACGGCGTCCACGGGAAGACGGCGCACGTTTGCCGCGCCACCCGTGCCCTCGCACCAGGCGCCTGGCACGATCAACCGCTCGCTCCCCGGTAATCCGATGAACCCGCCGACAAATGCGGAGTCTGTGGCGTGCACCACCTCGATTGGAGGCATCTGCAACCCCCACGATGCAAGGACCCGACGATAGGGGCCGAGATCGATCGAGGCGACACGCCATCCGCCAATGAGCCGGGCGAGAGGGCCCTGCGCGATCAACAGAATGAGCATCAACGTCGCCGCGGCAACAAGAACGCCAACGCGGCCCCCTTGGCGACCCGCGACGAGCAACGTCATCCAGACGAGCCAGAGGATCCCTGACTGCAGGAACACCGCACGAATCCACGCGCCCAGGAATCCAACGAAGGATCGCGTTGGACGGCCGACCCGCCGCG
>JBKJQB010000254.1:0-4089 GCA_046594105.1 Thermoanaerobaculia bacterium | reverse complement strand
TGGATTCGCAATCCCCCGGCTGGCGCCGGGGGCTACATTCTTGCGCCCGCTGACGCGGGCTGATCACCGACGGATTTGAGGTTCTTGGAAGATCGCATGGCGGGCCGCATCACCGTGTGGTCTTCCGGGCCATACCGTCGCTCCTTGTTACGGTAAACCGCCCGACATAATCCGTGGTCCAGTTTTCGGGGAGCAGACCAGGAAGCCGACGCCACGGCCGGCAAGGATGCCGGCGCTCCGTTCGCTCCGCTCAGCCGGGCCCCTACGTCTCGACCGGCCGCCAGGCAAGAAACCAAGGCTCGCGCCGGCCGAAGCGGGTTGCCAGCGCCACGCCGACGCCGAACACCGACGCGCACGCCCAGATCACCGGACCGACGACAGGAACGATCCGAAGGCCTCCCAGCACCAGACCGCCGACGATGACCATGGCCAGGTCGCCCCGCAGCCAGCGTCGTCTGGCTAGCGCATTGCGGCTTCGAGGGGCGGTGAGGAAGCTGCCCACCGCGTGGAACACGGCAATCGTTCCGTAGATCTTGGTCACAACGGCGAGCAGAGCCAGCGCAAAGAGAAGCGGGAATCCGATGAGATACGGAATCAGGTACGTGCACGCGATCGCGGTGAGAACCAAACTGGTCACTGCCACCAGCCCGAGGGCAAAACAATGCAGCGGACTGCTCCGGATCTCCAGCGACGAAAGGCGGATCTCGCGCCCGTTCACGAGGGTCAGACAGATCGCCACCAGCATCCAGATCGCCAGCAGGGACAGGACCACGGTGGTGCGCTGCATCATGGCGGCAGCATCGGTGAAGTTGGGAACGGCCAGCGCGGTCTGCCCCACCGGAACGAGCGCAGGTGGTGGGACGGAAGCACCGGCCGTGAGCGTGCCCAGCCCGATCACGAAGGCCGCTGCAAGGGCAATGAGGGTCGTCAGACGCTTAAACATCGAACCCTCTCGGCGCACGGCGCAGCAGGATGAAGAGCAAAGCGTTCACCGCGAGAAACAAGAATGCGAAGCCGATCTGGCCCGCCACCGACGCCCTGCGCAGGGAAGCGGCGGAGGTCAGGATGAAGGCGCGAGCGCCGTCGAACGACAGCAGACCTGAATCGACGACCCGCATCGGAGAAACGCCGGACAGCAGCCCGAACGCGATCGCCAGCGCCAGAACGGTCAGAGCACCCCCCGCCACCAGCGGCCATGAGCGATACGCGGCACCCTCCCACGGCGCCAGAGGAAGTGCTTCCGGATTGACCGCGACCGGCGGACCCGCCGCGACGTCGCGGAGGCCCGAATCCATCGCCCGGCACTCGGCACACCGCTCCAGATGGCTGGCGTTCGCCTCCGGATCTTCGAGATATCGCTGGCAGTCGGGATCGTTCATAGCGGTTCCACGAAATCTCCGAGTGCCTCTTTCAGCAGATTTCGCGCCCGGAAGAGCTTGTTCTTGACCGTGCCCAGCGGAAGTTTCTTCATCGAGGCAATCTCTTCGTAGGATAGCTCTGCGAAGTGCCGGAGCTGGATCAGCTCCCGATAGTCGGCCGGCAGGTGACCGACAGCCAGATCGATCGCCGCGGCCAGCTGCTTGTTCTTCATGGCGCGGTAGGGCGACACGCCGCCGTCGGCGAACTCCCTCTCTTTGCCCGAGCCTTCCTCATCCGCGGGGCGGGCGATGGGAACTTCGTGAATGCTTTTCTTGCGGATGGCGTCGATGGCGCTGTTCTGTGCGATCCGGAACAACCAGGTCGAGAACTGGTACTTCGGATCGTACCGATCGAGGGCCATGAATACCTTCACGAAGATTTCCTGAGCGAGATCGTGAGCGTCTTCATAGCGATGGGTGATCCGATACACGTAATTGACGATCCGCCGTTCATAGCGTTTCACCAGTTCCGTGAATCGGTCTCGGTCGCCCTCGAGGACTCGGGCTACCAGAGCGCGATCGTCGAGTTGCTCACGTTCAGCCATCAGTACGTTACGGTCCCCGCCATGGAAAGTTTTTCCGCGACCGGATGATACTCTGGCCGCCAGAGCGCGCAGCCCATCCAGGCCTGCCACTTCAACACATTACCGATGATCGAAGTCCGCAATCTGACCAAGAAATACGGGGACTTTACGGCGGTCGATGGCATCTCCCTCGACGCTCGCCGCGGCGAGATCTTCGGCTTCCTCGGACCGAACGGAGCGGGGAAGACCACCACCATCCGCATCCTCGCGGGACTCTCGCTTCCTACCTCCGGCACCGTGCTCATCGATGGCCTCGACCTGGCCACAGAGGCGTTGCGGATCAAGGCCGGCATCGGCTACGTCCCGGATCGCCCCTTCCTCTACGAAAAGCTCACCGGCCGTGAGCTGCTTCAATTTGTGGCCAGCCTCTACGGAAAGCCCTGGCCGGAATGTGAACCCCGCGCCCTGGAGCTGCTCCGGTACTTCGGCATCCTCGACTGGGCCGATGCGCGCATCGAAAACTTTTCCCATGGGATGAAGCAGAAGCTCGTGATCGTCTCTGCCCTGGTCCATGATCCTCCCCTGCTGATCATCGACGAGCCGATGGTGGGACTGGACGCGCTGGCGCAGAAGCAGGTCAAGCTGCTGTTCCGGCGCCTGGTCGACGAGAAGCGGACCGTTTTTCTGACAACGCACACGTTGTCTGTCGCAGAGGCCGTCTGCGATCGGATCGCAATCCTGAACCGTGGGCGCATCGTTGCCAGCGGTACCACAGCGGAATTGATGGCCGCCGGCCAACCGGGCAGCGCTCTGGAGGACATCTTCCTCGAGCTGACGTACGCGGAGCCATGACCAGAGCCATGACCAGAGCCATGACCAGCGAGCGCGTCGATTCGTTCCGCATGCGATGGCGGGAGGAAGCAAAACGAACCGGTCTCAATCCTCGCGATGTCGACGTTCTGCTCGCCGACGCGCTGCAGCGGTCTCCTTCCTATCTGATCTCGCACGGCGAGGAAGTCTTCGATCCGAGCCAGATCGAAACTCTGCTGGCTCGCCGGCTTGCCGGTGAGCCGCTCCAGTACATCCGCGGTCGATCCGAGTTTTACGGACGCGAGTTCCTGGTCGACGACCGCGTACTCATTCCCCGTCCTGAGACGGAGCTTCTGGTCGAAACGGTCCTCCTGCGCGCTCCCCGCCACGCGTCGGTCGTCGATGTCGGAACAGGAAGCGGCTGCATCGCCGTCACTCTCGAGCGTGAGCGTCCCGACCTTCGAGTCCTGGCCACCGATCGGTCCCCCGCTTCTCTGGCCGTAGCGAAGCAGAATGCGCGACGCCTCCAGTCACGCATCCAGTTCGTGGCGTCGGACGTACTCACCGGCTTTCGAAATGCGTTCGATGTCGTCGTCTCCAACCCGCCTTACATTCCGGCGGCCGATGTGGAGCTACTGGATCGGGAAGTGCGGACGCACGAGCCACGCTCGGCACTCACTCCCGGGGTACGGGGGACCGAGATGATCGAGCGCATCTTCGATTCCTGCGGCGCTTCGCTGGTGGTCCTGGAGATCGGCTACGGGCAGGAGGCTGCCGTCCGCATCGCCGCGGAGACTCGACAGATCGCCATCATGGAAGTGCGGAACGACTTCGCAGGCATTCCGCGCGTCGTCGTATCATCGGGCCATGGCTGGAAATGACCGTTGTCTCTTCTGCAGGATCGCAAACGGCGAGATCACCGCAAAGAAAGTGCGGGAAGACGATGACCTGGTCGCCTTTCACGACATCAACCCCCAGGCGCCGACCCACGTGTTGGTCATTCCGCGGAAGCACATCCCTACGCTGGACGACCTGACCGAAGGGGACGCGGCCATGATCGGGATGACGCTGGTGCGCGCGGCGCAGATCGCCCGCGAATTGCATCTCGATGGTGAGGGATATCGGCTGGTGATCAACAACGGCGAGGCGGCCGGCCAGACCGTGTTCCACATCCACGTTCACATCCTCGGCGCCCGCAACTTCGGCTGGCCGCCCGGTTAGCCCGCATTTCTCACACCCGTCCGTCGCGAGGGCGCGGAAAGTGGCTTGGATGCGAGACGCGCGACGGAAGCGCGACGAGGGCGTACTTGACGGTACGTCGAGGAGCGATTCCGAGC
>JBKJQB010000237.1:0-3949 GCA_046594105.1 Thermoanaerobaculia bacterium | reverse complement strand
TCGTAGCGGTGATCGTCAAGGTCTGGCCCGCAGAGGCGCTGAACGTGTAGAGATCGAGGTAATACTCTCCACTCAGGCAGGAGGGATTCCCATTGGTGGTGGTATTGCACGAAATTGCCGGAGCGGAGCTGCACGACTGCGGAGCGATCGTTCCCAGGGTATGTTGAGCAGCGCGGGCAATCAGGCGGTCGGAAAGATCTTTGATCCCTTCGCCGTCGGCGACTGCCACGAGGCCGCGACCGCCGCGGACACTGAAGTCGGGGCCAAGTTCATGAACCTGCTGAGCGCGCAGCAACGAAGCTACCATCAACATCTGGAAAGCAAGAAACGGAACTTTATTCACTCGACATCTCCCTGTCTCTCGGGGTGAGAGGTCGCCGCCACGGGTGAAACCATGAGGGCGATCACCGCGAGTGCAAGTGCACGTTGTCTCATCCCCGAGTTCCTCTCTTTCCGAGTCACTGGGCCAGCTATATGTGTGTGTGTAGATCGTATTCTCTTCGGCGGCGAATTGGCGAAGTGATTCAACGGCTGATTTCTGTGATGTCTTGGCACCATCAAGGCGACGCACATCACCCAACAGAACGGCTGTGACCACGGTCGGATCCTCGCCGGACTCGGCGCCCACCGCGCCGAAAGGCAGCTCAAGTGAGCCGAGCTTCCCCCTGAAACGTAAATGGGGCCTTCGGTCGTTGCTCAGTAGGAATCGCGAGGGTCAGGTTTCCGCTTCGCTGGCACACGAGTGATCGCAACACCTTGATGCGAGACACGACCGGCGCTCTGCTCTCGCGGTGCTTCGCAGCGGGTGGAGGACCCCTCGCCCCCCGACCCTGACCTACTTACTCCCGGTCTTCGCGCGGATCTCCTCGAACCAGTTCAGGACCACGTTGATCTGGCCTCGGCCGCTCTCCGTGGGAGGCGGTTCGACGATGAGGATGCGTCCGTCTGACGCGATGTCGTAGTCGGAGAGCGAACGCTCCAGGAGCAGCTGCGGAGCGGCCACGCTGAACGAGGTCTCCGTGCGTACGGCCGCCGTCATCAGCTTCGTCTCGTTCTGATACACGATCTCCGCCGGCTTCTTCCAGCGCGGATTCGTACCGCCATCCACCGAGATCTGCCATCGGCCCGCAGCCCCGCTGGCCGGCCGCACGTAGACCTCCGGACGCCCCGACTCATCGGACTCATAGGCAACCCATTTGCCGTCCGGCGAATAGGTGGCTCCCTGTTCCGTCGCCTCGGTTCTGGCCAGAGGGCGAAGACGGCCGTCGGCGACGGTCATGATGTCGATGTCCGGCCCCGTCTCTTTTCGATTGCTCATTGCGATCAGTTCCCGGCCGTCGGGCGAGACGCCGTTCACCATGACCGATTCTTCCGTCTTCACAATGGCGTGCTGGGCGCCGCCGCCGTCGGCATCCTGCCAGAACGGGTTCCAGGGGCCGTTGTGTTCGCTCGAGTAATAGACGCGGGATCCGTCCATGGACCACACGGGCGAAATCGTTCGCGCACCCGTGGTGATCCGTGTGGTCGTTCCGCGAACGAGATCGCACGTCCACACAGCGTTGCCCCGCATCCCGACGATCTTCGTCCCATCGGGAGAAAATCGCGGCGTGGACATGCTGAACGGCGGCAACGCAGCCGGGAGTCTGTCCCCACGGGCATTGATCACCGAAAGCGTGCCTCCTTCGTCGGCCACGATGCCGGCCGAGTAATACACGAGCATTCCGGCAGGCGTGAAGGCGAACTCACCGGCACCGGCCGTGTTGTTCGCCACGCCGTGCGCGACCTCGATGGGCTGTCCGGAGACCGCGAGCTTCTTCGGGTCGAACGGAACCGCGTAGAGCGAGGTCCCGCGCAGATAGACGAGATGTCCCGTCGGGAGGTATCGCGCATCGGAGCCTCCCTCGATCAGCGTCTTGCGTTCGCCGGTGTCCAGCCTCTGGGCCACCACCGTGGCGTCATCCCACGACCCGCCCCGGCCGACGCTGTACAGAAGCACCTTGCCGCCCGGCAGCAGGTGCGGCCAGCGGTGGCTCCTCTCGCCATGCGCGCGATCGACGGTGGTCACCGGTTTCGACGGACCGCCGGCAGCGGAGACGCGCTCGATGCCGCCGTAGTAGAACGGGCAGAAGTAAATCGAGTCGTCCTCCGCCCATTCCGCGCCTCGCGATTCGCTCGCGCTGGCGATGATGATGGGCTGCCCGCCCGACATGGCCACCTTCATCAGCTTGTGTCGCGCAACGAAGCCGATCCATTTTCCGTCTGGAGAAAAGAACGGCTGGCGCGCGCCATCGGTCCCCTCGATTGCCACCTGCTCGATGTTGTCGATGGGCCGCCGGAAGAGTTTCGGACCTGCTTTGTCGGACCCGACGTTGACCATCTGGGAGCCGTCGGGGGAGATGGCGATCAACCCATAGACAGCGTTGAGTCGCAAGCCGCTGACGCTGGGGACGGTGAATCGCATCACCCGCTGCGGCGGAGCGTTCTGCAGTCTCCGCCAGGCGAACAGGCCTGTGAGCAGCGCTGCCGCCAGCGCGACCGCCGCAATCGCCCAGGCGATGCCCTCGCGATGTTTCCGGCGGATCGAGACGACGGACGAGGTGCCGGCGTTCGAGCCGGCTTCGCGAATCCAGGTCAGCTCGCGCGCGACGTCATGAGCGCTCTGCCACCGCTCAGTGGCCTCCTTGGCCAGGCAGCGCGAGACGACATGTTCGAGCGCCGGCGGCGTGAGCGGCTGGATCTGCTGCATCGGCGGCGGATCGCGATCGACGATCGCCGCGATGATGCTGGTCTTGGTCGTGCCGTCGAAGGCGCGACGGCCGGTAGCCATCTCGTAGAGCACGGCGCCGAGGGCGAAGATGTCGGTGCGGGCATCGACGGCCGCGCCTTCCAGCTGCTCGGGAGCCATGTACTGAAACGTGCCGACGATCGTTCCTTCCGCCGTGAGCGCCTTCTGTACAGTCGGATCGGCAGGCTGATCGCCGCGCGCGATCGTGGCGGAGTGAGCACTCCAGGGAGTGATGGCCGCCGCTCGCGCCAGCCCGAAATCGAGCAGCTTCGCGCCCGACTTCGTCAGCATCACGTTGCCGGGCTTGAGGTCGCGATGCACCACGCCTTTGCGATGCGCCGCATCGAGCGCCTCGGCGATCTGCGCCCCGATGCGCAGCACCTGCTCGATCGGCATCGCCCCTCGTGTGAGGCGCGTAGCGAGCGTCTCGCCCTCGAGCAACTCCATGACCAGATAGTCGACGTCAGGGGAGCCGGCCACGACGTGCCGGCCGACGTCGTGGACGACACAGATGTGCGGATGGCTGAGCTGCGAGATCGTCTTCGCCTCGCGGTCGAAGCGGAGGCGGAACTGCGAGTCGGAGGCAAACTCCGCCGGCAGCACCTTGATGGCCACGCTGCGCTCCAGCCGCGTGTCCGTGCCCTTCCACACCTCACCCATGCCGCCCGCACCGATCTTGGATAAGACCTCGTACGGCCCAAGCCGGATTCCAGGGACCACGCCAGAATTGAGATCGCTGATGGGGCAATCATCGCCGAGAAACCGGCAGCGGGCAATCAGTGACTTGGTGATGCCGGCCCGGACATGCATGCACGAAGTCCGCGCTGATGGGGAACAACGCATCGCCTCGATGCGAAGGCGTGACTGCATTGGCTCGCAATATTCTGAGCGGAGCGAACGGAGCGCCGGCTTCCAGCCGGCGCTGTTCGGCGAGCTCCTGCGGGCAGGATGCCGGCGCTCCGAAGGCAGCAAGATCTCCCGAGAGCTGCAAGAGACGGTTCAAGGGACAGCGTGCGCGCTGCGCCTGGGAGCAAGAAAACGGGCGCGGTCCAGAGCCGGCGTAGCCGGCGCCAGAATGTAGCCCCCGGCTGGCGCCGGGGGCTACATTCTGGCGCCGGCTACGCCGGCTCTGGACCGCGCCCGTTTTCTTTCTCCCAGGCCCAG
>JBKJQB010000221.1:0-6739 GCA_046594105.1 Thermoanaerobaculia bacterium | reverse complement strand
GAGGGAGAACGGCGTTTTGCCGGTTTCGCGCACCGGTTCCACAAGACCACTCACCTGGTGGCACTGCTCGAGCGGATGTCGGCCGCAACCTCTGTTCACGGTTCGCTGGGGTCGCTTTTCCAGACGTCGTACGACCATGGCGACACCGATATCGGTCCGTCGCTCGGCCGGTTCGTCGGGGCATTGATCGCCGGATGCGGATTGCCCTTGCCCGAGCTCCCGCCGGACGAGCGGCGCGGTCTCCACTACCTTCTCAGCTCGCCCGACAACGGCAGCGCATGCAAGCGCATGAACCTCTTTCTGCGCTGGATGGTCCGCCGCACCTCTCCCGATCTCGGGATCTGGGCTTTCGTCGATCCGGCGAAGCTGGTCATGCCGCTCGACACGCACGTGCATCGGATCGCCACCTTCCTGGGGCTGAGCGAGCGCAAGAGCGCGGACTGGAAAGCGGCCCGCGCGGTGACCGACCGGCTGGCCCGCTTCGATCCGAGCGATCCCGTGCGCTACGACTTCGCGCTGTGCCGTCTGGGGATCCTGGACCGTTGCAGCCGTCGCCGGCGCAAGGAAAACTGCGACGTGTGCCTGCTGCGGGACGTCTGCCGGTTCCCTGTGGTGTGAGCGGGGATCGGAGTGGCCCTCCCGGCTGAGGGGATACTTCAAGAAACCGGCCTGAGAATCCATCACATTGAAGACCACGCATCGGAGGACGATCCCGATTCAATCCGCCGAACGTTTGGCTTCAAGCATTTAGATTGACCGTCAGCGCGGCACCTGCGTTGAATGTCTATAGTCCCCTTGCCCATGCGCAGATCTCTGGTTTCGAATCTGCTGATTTTCCTGCTGACCGTCGCTATCGTCGCGGGAGCCTTCGCTTCGTTCCAGAGAAAGAGGTCTTCCTTCGAGCGGATCGACTTCACCTTCAGCCGCAGCAAGGGCGTGATCGTGGTGGAGTCGGTGGAGCCGGGAAGCGGAGCGGAGCAGGCCGGCCTGCGTCGCGGCGACGCAATCTGGGTCATCGGCGAGACACCGACTACCGAAATCGAGGGGCTGCAGAAGACACTGCGACGGATCGGGCAGTCGACCCCCATGGTGGTGGTCCGTGGCAGCCGGACCTTCGCCATCCGCTACCGCGTTCCCGAGTTGAAGATTGACTACTCCTATCTGATTCTCAGCTTCATCGGCTTTCTCTATCTGGCCATCGGCCTGTTCACACTCTTTCGCGGCGGCCGGCGGGAGTCGACCCTCTTCTATTTCGTCACGCTGCTTTCTTTCATCGTCTATGTCTACACGCCGGCAGGCGACATCGATGCCTCGTACAAGATCCTGCAGCTGGTCGAGGAGTTCGCGACCATCCTGCTGCCGCCGCTGACTCTGAACTTCTTCCTGGTGTTCCCGCGGCCGATCGTGCGGCAGCGGGGATTGCTGGCCGCGATGTATCTGCCCCCCGCGCTGCTCGCGGCGTGGAACCTCGACCTGCTCCTCTTCCACAACCGTCTGGCCATCGCCAGCGCCTACCGCTCCTTCGAGCTGATCCAGCGCTGGGAACTGGTGCACTTTGCCGTCTACTTCACGCTGGCCGTGGTCGCTCTCGCCTACACCTACGGAACCGCCGCCGCCGTCGGGAAGAAACAGATCAAGTGGATCTACCTCGGCATGATCATGGGGTTCCTTCCCTTCCTCCTGGTGTACATCGTTCCGTACCTGGTGGTGGGATCGGTCAAACCGATCTACGCGACCATCTCGATTCTGCCGCTGGCGCTGATCCCTCTGGCCTTCGCGGTCTCCATCCTCAAATACAAGTTGTGGGACGTGGAGGTGGTGATCAAAGAGATCCTGGCCTATTCGGTCACCTTCATCTTCGGGATGATCGCCTTCTCCACGATCAATCTGGTCCTGTCGCACATGATCGAGGAGCGCTCGGCGCTGGAGCGAAACTTCCTGGCGTTCACCTCCGGACTCCTCATCGCCGGCGTGCTCATTCCGGTAAAAGGCCGGATCGAGTCGGTCATCGAGATGTTCGTCTACCGCGACAGCTACAAGCACCGTCGGGCCATGTCGGAGTTCGCCCAGGAACTGGCGACGTTCCACGACGTGCACGAGCTGCTCTCGATGATGCGCGAACGGTTGCGGGCCGCCCTGGGGCTGCAGAAGATGAATCTGTTCATGCGCGAAGGTCCTTCCCTGGTCGTCTACGAAGAGGATCCGCAGGTGCCTCGGCGCGCGCCGGTCACCGCATTCGGGCCGATGCCGGTGGAAGGGCCCCTGGTGCTGACGGAGCCGCGGCTGCCTGATGCGACGGAACTGCCCTGGCAGCTGCTCAAGGCCGGCTATCGCTACGCCTTTCCCCTCCGAAACCGCGGCGAGCTGCAGGGCGTCCTGCTTCTGGGGACGAAACGCGGTGAGGAGCCGCTCTCCCGCGATGATCTGCATCTGGTGGAGTCGCTGACGGCACCGGTCGCGCTGGCCATCGAAAATTCGCGGCTCTACGGCAGGCTGCGGCGGCAGCTCGAAGAGATCCGATCCCTCAAGGAGTACAACGAGAACATCATCGAGTCCTCTCCCTCGGCGATCGCCGTCGTTTCTGCAGACGATCTCGTGCTCACCGCAAACCATGCCTTCTGGGAACTGGTGGGAGGCGAAGGGATCGACGCGCCGATCGGAGAGCTTTTTCCTCCTTTTGCGGAGCTCCAGGAGTCCGGCGGCCGCGCCATCGCCACGAGTTTCACCAATCGCAGCGGGGTGGAAAAGGAAGTCACCGTGACGGCCAGCCCTCTGCATGCCGGAGACGTGGCCGACGGAGCCCGCGTGCTGGTGATCGGCGACGTGACCGAGCGCGTCCGTCTCGAGCGCGAGCTGCAGGACAAAGACCGTCTGGCCTCGCTCGGCCTCCTCGCGGCCGGAGTTGCGCATGAGGTCAACACGCCGCTGACTGGGATCTCCTCCTACGCCCAGCTCCTTCTCGCCGACACGGCGGAAGATGACCCGAAATACCGTCTGTTGAAGAAAATGGAGCAGCAGTCCTTCCGCGCTTCGAATCTGGTCAACAACCTGCTCGATCTCATCGCCAGCAGGCCGAGAACACGCGACCGGATCGACATCCCCGAGTTGATCGCCTCCACCGTGGCCCTGCACGACGATCTGATGCAGGCCCGGCACATTCAGGTGCATGTGGCGCCGGTGGAGGACGTTCGGGTCCATGGGAACTTCCACGATCTCCAGCAGGTTCTGACCAACGTCATGCTCAATGCGCGCGATGCAGTCAGCGAGGGCGGCAATATCTGGATATCCGCCAGCGCCAATGAATCGCACGTGGAGATCCGCATCCGGGACGACGGGAGAGGGATTCCGGCAGAGCTGATCGGCCGCATTTTCGAGCCGCTGGTCACCACCCGCCGAGGGCAGGGCGGCACAGGCCTCGGTCTGGCCATCACCCGACGGATTCTGGATGCGTCCGACGGCGAAATCTCGGTCCGCAGCCAGCAAGGCGCCGGGGCGGAGTTCACCATTTCGATCCCTCGCAGAAGCAACGCCGCGAGCATGCTGGGCGACGACACGGCATCGCGCCGTCGCCTGGAGGAACCGGAGCCGGTGGGCTCCAAACCGACATGATGAGAATTCTGATCGTCGATGATGAAGAGGTCCTGCGCGACGTGCTGGACGCCGTGCTGCGCAGAGAGGGCTTTGAGGTCGTCATGGCCTCCAGCGGCGAGGAGGCCCTCTCCATCCTCGACGCGGACGAGAACATCGACCTGATGATTCTCGACATCATGCTGCCGGGCATCAGCGGCATCGACACGCTTCGTTCGGTCCGTATCTCCAGCCCCAACCTGCCGGTCATCGTGATCACGGCGTTCTCCTCCATCGACGGTGCGATCGAGGCCATGAAGCACGGCGCGTTTCACTACATCCCCAAGCCATTCAAGAACGAAGAGGTGGTCATCACCGTCACCAAGGCCCTGGAGCAGCGCCGCCTCTCCAACGAGAACGAGAGACTGAAAGCGGAGCTCACCGAGAAATACGCCTACGCGAACATCATCGGCAAGTCGGAGACCATGCGGAAAGTCTTCGAGCTGATCCGTCTGGCCGCGCCCTCGCGCTCGAACATCCTCATCCGCGGCGAGTCAGGAACCGGAAAGGAGCTGGTAGCCAAAGCCATCCATCACGCCAGCCCGCGCGCGCGCAACGCGTTCGTGACTGTCAACTCCGGATCGCTGCCTCCCGAGCTGCTGGAGTCGTCGCTGTTCGGTCACATGAAGGGCGCCTTCACCGGCGCGATCGCCACCAAGCGCGGTCTGTTCGAGGTTGCCGACGGTGGGTCGATCTTCCTCGACGAGATCGGCAACATCAATCTGGAGACGCAGGCCAAGCTGCTGCGGGTGATCCAGGAAAAAGAATTCATGCGCCTGGGATCGGTGGACACCATCAAGGTCGACGCCCGCATCATCGCCGCGACCAACGCCGACCTCTCCAAGCTGATGGCGGAGTCGCGATTCCGCGAGGATCTCTACTACCGGCTCAACGTGATCACCATCCCACTGCCACCGTTGCGGCGACGGCGGGAAGACATTCCGCTGCTCATCGCGCACTTCCTCGACAAGTACGCCGAGGAGAACAAGCGCAAGGTACGGGAGGTGACCCCCGACGCGATGAAGATCCTGCTGGATTACGCATGGCCGGGCAACGTGAGGGAACTGGAGAACACCATCGAGCGCGCCGTGGTTCTGTGTACCGGCGACCGCATCGGCGTGGAGTTGCTTCCGGACTACCTGCGCTTCCCCATGCAGACCGACCAGCCGGCCATGATCGTCCCCACCGATGGCATCTCTCTCAAGGATGCCGTTTC
This sequence comes from Thermoanaerobaculia bacterium, assembly GCA_046594105.1. GTDB lineage: Bacteria > Acidobacteriota > Thermoanaerobaculia > Gp7-AA8 > Gp7-AA8 > JBDSGC01. The sequence continues at coordinate 1,896 of JBKJQB010000221.1, read as the reverse complement.
CCGCTACGAGCGCACCATGATCCTGCAGTCACTGGAAATGGCCAACGGAGTGCAGAAGCGCGCCGCCGAACTGCTGCAGCTCAAGCCCTCCACCCTGAACGAGATGATGAAGCGCCTCGGAATCCACAACCGCTCCAACCCGGTGGTGGAGGACGAAGTGAGCGTTTCGGAGTCCTAGCCGGCACGGCCGGCGGCGCTGGTTGCCCAAGGCTCCGCCAAGATCACGCTCCAAGACGTTCTACCGCGCAGGCTCCTAGCTTCTGCAGGTGGGCGCGGGTTGCTCTGGCGCTGGCATCGTCCGCACTCAACGGGCGCGGAACGGATACGCGAGCTGGTCGACGTAGTTCTCCGGTGGCTTCTCACCGACCACTCCGTAGCGTTCCGGCCAGCGATCCGGCCGGTACGCGGTTCCGAAGACCTGGTCGACGCACGACAAGAGCACCGCGAAGTTTTTGTCCACGGCTTCCGGCTCCGCCGCATGGTGCCAGTGATGAAACTCCGGCGTCGCGATCACATACCGGATCAACGGCCAGCGATGGCGCACGTTGGCGTGGATGTACACCGCATGGAACGAGACGAAGATGAGATAGCCGTAGATCGCGCCTGGGGAGAATCCGATGAGGAAGATCGGAAGGAACCCGATCAGGCGAGTGGCGATGACATCGACGACGTGGAGTCGTGAGCCGGCAAGCCAGTCCATCTGCTCGATGGAGTGATGGATCGAGTGGAAGCGCCAGAGAATCGGCACACGATGGAATGTGCGATGCGCCCAATAGCTTGCCAGCTCCACGGCGAAGAGCACCTCGATGAATTGCAACCAGAGCGGTTGCAGGACCACCCTTTTCTGAATCGGGTTATGGACTGCCCAGGCGAAGAAGAGCTGCACGGGAATGATCGAGAAAAACGCCAGGAGCTGAATGCCCACGTGATTGGCGAAGAAGTGGGTGAGGTCGGTCTGCCATCCCTTGCGAAACACTGCCTGGCTGCGCAGAGGCCACAACCGCTCCATGGGAATGAAAAGCAACCCGAGGATGAGGAGCTCGAGGACGAAAAAGTCGAGGCTGGCGGTGAATTTCACCGGGTGGTCCGTGATTGCCTCGGCCTTGGGGCCACCCAGCAGAAGGGCGACCGTACCAAGCAGCAAACCGGCCATTCCATGTTTCGAACGCGCCAGCAGGACGCCGGTGCATCCCAGGAGGAACGTCGCGATGATGCAGACCAGGAGCAGCCCGCGAAAGACGTCCAGATGCGCGACGTACAGCGCCCTGGCGTCGTTGCTGACGAGATGGTGAGGGAATCGGAAACAAAGCTCGCCGAAAACGCAAAGGGCTCCGAGGATGCCGGAGGTGACACCGGCCCCTGTGCCCCAGGTGATGCGCGGAGACCTCGCGCCAGCGTTCATGGACTTGATTCACGCTAGCATGAATCCGGAATTCGCATGAGTGATGAAGGTCTGACGGTGCTCGGTACCGCATCGGCGGCCGAGAGGTCGACGGCGATCGCCGTCGTCGTCTCGTCGCTGACACTTTTCGCGATTCACGCGGTTCATCTGGCGACACTCCCCTTCCCGCTCTGGAACCTGCTGGTGCCGCCGCTGGTGTGGATGATCGCAGACCTGCTGTCCGGCCTCGTTCACTGGACCGCGGATACCTGGGGAAGTGAAACCACGGCGGTGATCGGCCCCAGGTTCATCCGGCCGTTTCGCGTGCACCACCTCAACGCGCAGGACATCGTGTCGCGTCCGTTTCTCCATCTGAATAGCGACGTCGCACTGGGCGTATTGCCCATCCTGGTCGCCGCGTTCTTCGTACCGGATGGGGGCCGGGTGGTGTGCCCACTGGTGAATCTGGTTGGTGGGAAGAATGCCCAGCGCCAGCATCACCAGAAAGAAGCGGC
>JBKJQB010000176.1:0-8782 GCA_046594105.1 Thermoanaerobaculia bacterium | reverse complement strand
CGGGGATGAGGGGTCCTGCTCTTGGTCGCGTGAGCGCCCCTTCCGCCTTCGGCACCTTCTCCCGCGGGGAGAAGGACTCTCGATGGGAACACTTCCCGCTCCGCCACCCACGCTGCTTCTAAGAAACCGTCGAACGTTTGAGTCCCCTAGGGACGATTGAGCGTCTCCCGAGGACAATGTCGCCGCTCCGCGGCTTCCTGATGTTGGCTGCTTGAATCCCAGCGCTGACGCGCTGGGCTACTTAGATTCCGCCGCTCCGCGGCTGAAGCATCGCCCGCTTGGGTCGGCTGCCCATCCAGTTCCATCCATCGCTGCTCATCATTCAATGCCGGCGCCTGAGGATGACGTCGCGTCGACATCGATGCTCCGCGAATGGCGACTGACGGGAATCGCTCGCTCACAAGTGCTTGTCGAACCACTGCACCAGTCTTCGCGCGATGTCCCGCTTGTGCTCCGGCTTCTGGATGGAGTGGCCTTCATCGGCATACACCACCAGCGTCGTCTCCACGCCGAGCTCCTTGAGGGCGTGCCAGAACTCGAAGGACTGTGGCGCCGGACACTCGCCATCCCTCTCTCCGACCAGCACCAGAGTGGGCGTCTTCACATTTTTGATGAAGGTGATCGGTGCGCTCTTCGCGTAGACGGCCGGGTCGTCATAAACCGAGGCGCCGAAGTAGGGGATCATCCACCGGTCGATGTCGTTCTCGCCGTAGTAGCTCTGCCAGTTGGCGATGCCGGCGCCGGCGACCGCAGCCTTGAAGCGCTGCGTCTGCGTCACCGTCCACATGGTCATGAAGCCGCCGTAGCTCCAGCCGCTGATGCCGGCGCGGGTGGTGTCGATGCGAGCGTCTTTGGCCAGTTCGTCGAGGCCGGCCAGCACATCGCGGAGGTCACCACCGCCGAAGTCCTTCACATTGGCGCGGGTGAACGCTTCGCCCTGGCCGTAGCTGCCACGGGGGTTCGGATAGAAGACGAAATAGCCTTTCGTCGCCAGGAGGGCGAGCTGTTCGGAGGGCCAGCGCGCCAGGCTTGCGGACGCCGGTCCGCCGTGGATGGAGACCACGATGGGATAACGCCGGCCAGCTTCGATGGTGCCGGGAGCGAGCAGCCAGCCCTGCACGTCGAAACCGTCACTCTTCCAGCGAATGGATTTCGCCTCCCCCCAAGTCACCGGGACCGCAGCGTTCCCGTGCGTCAGAGGTTTCCAGTGGCCGATGGGTCCGGCCCAGACTTCCGGCGGCTGCGAAAACGAACTGCGGATCACCGCACTACTCTCGCCGTCCCTGGAGCTCGACATCCCGATGACGCCGCGCTCGCTGATCACCTCGGCTCCCCGCCAGATCGGCTCCAGTTTTCCGTCACCGACATGCAGCCGGGCCAGCGCGCTCTCTCCGGCGATGTTCTCGCCAAGGGTGATGGTGTCGCTGCCGGTCCACTCGAAGGAAGTGACCGAGGCATGGAGGTCCGGAGTGAGATTGCGCAGATGAGAGCCGTCCGAATCAACCAGAAAGAGATCGCCGCCGGTCGATCCTTCATCGCTCATCAGACCTTCGATGAAGGCGATCGCTTTTCCATCAGGAGACCAGCGAGGGTTGGCGATCTGGAGCGACGGCTTGTAGATCGGCCTGGTCTTGCCTGCAGCCACGTCCACGACGTGCAGTTGCGCGATCCAGTAGTTGTTGTCTCCGGAGCCGGGTGCTCCCGTCGCAGCAATCTGTCGTGAGTCCGGCGACCAGTCGAAGTGATAGATGTACAGATCGGGCGGGGTGACCAGGCGCAGGCGTTTTGTGGCCACATCCACGACGGCAATGCGCTGTTCTGCGATCTGCTCGGCGATCACGCCGACCTTGCGTGACATGGCCACCAGCGGTCCCGCCGCACGCCTGGCATTCTCAATCATCAGGACGCCGACGCTGCGCCCGTCGGGGGACCACCGCGGCTCTGCCAGGAACCCGCGCACTCTGGTGATCTGGATCGCGGGCTGATTGCCCGTTTTCACAAACAGCTGGCGGCGTTCCACGGGACCGGCGAGGTAGGCCAGCGACCTGCTGTCGGGCGACCAGGACATCCAGTCCTCATCTCCCTTGGTGAGCTGCTGCCGCTTTTCCCCATCGATCCCCGCGACAGTGATGCCGTGGTTCTTCTCAGCCCAGGCCACGCGTTTGCCGTCGGGAGAGATGGCCACGGCGGGGAAGGTGCGGACCTTGTAGAGACGATTCAGAAAATCGTCATCCCCGCCGTGCTGCTGGGCGATCGTTTTGGAGGCGGATGCAGCGAGAAGGAGAACCGCGACTAGAAAGCGTTTCATGGGCGGGAAGGATAACGCGCGGGGAGGGGAAAGTGAGCGCTGCCTGCCATTGCCCGTCCCCTCTGAGCGCTCCAACCGCGTGGGGAGAGGAGCAACCTGCCCGGGCGTGACCATCATCACATCGGCAGGGGCTGCAGCGACTACACTGGCCAGCCACAACGAATTGGTTGTTTCCTCAGGAGGGCGTAACCGCGCCCTCCTTTTTTGTTTTTCTGGAGGTTTTATGACGAAGGTACAGGCTGGCTGGCTTTTTCTTTCGATGATCGTTCTCGGCGCGTGTCGCAACCACGAGACGCTCACCGGTAGCTACGGTGATGGGGTGGTGACGGGAAGGGTGACGGTTGTGGCAGGGGCGTCGACGTCTCCGGCAGGAGTTCGGGTGGCGGTGGTGGGGACCGGAATGTCGGCGCTCCTCGGTGAGGACGGAGGATTCACCTTCGTGGGAGTTCCGCAGAATGGCGAACTTCGCTTCACTCGCGAGGATGGCATCGACTCGGTGATGGACGTGCCGGCCTCGACTCAGCTGATGACCGTGAGACTGCAGCCCGGGAGCATCCAGAGCACTTCGCGCCGGCGTGCAGCGCCCAGCACTCCCATGCTGCAGCTGGAGGGCCTCATCAAGTCGGTGACCCCAGCGACGATCGTCATTTCCACCTCCCACCACGAGGATGTCACCCTGCTGATTACGGCGGACACACGCATCCGGAAGGGCAATACCACCCTGCTGGTGACCGACCTGAAGGTTGGGGATCGCGTTCACGCCACCGCCTTGGAGAAGGACGGTGTCAAGACCGCAGTGCAGATCAAACTGCAGAACCCGGAAGGCGTCGAGGAACCAAAGGAAGAGCATGAGACGCTCACCGCCAATGGGCTCGTGGTGGAGGCATCGGCCACCCAGCTCACCGTGCGCACCGTGCCCAAAGGGGACGTGATCGTCAAGATCGATGGCAAGACCATCATCCGCAAACAGGGCGTGATCATCACCGGAGCGGAGATTCATGTCGGCGACGAGGTCAATTGCATGGGCACCCGGATCGACGATCACACGTTGACGGCGATTCAGATCGAGGTTCGAGGGAAGAGCAAAGACGGCCACTAAGCCGGCACGGCCGGCGGCGCTGGTTGCCCAAGGCTCCGCCAGGATCACGCTCCAAGACGTTCTGCCGCGCAGACTCCTAGTGCCCGTTCCGACGGCAGTGGCAGCAGGATGAAGAAAGGATGCTCAGGAGTGGCGCTCGCAAGAGCGTCACTCTTTTTTTGCGTTCCATTCGCCGGAGCCGAGGCGATTGACCGGGAGTCTCTGGACTCTGTCCGCTCCTTCCTGAACAATGCCCGGCGTGAGCGAGACCTTTTCTCTGCGCCCTCGTGAGGTGTTCGAGGAACTGCGCAAAGTCGTGGTGGGACAGGACGACGCCATCCGCGAGCTCTCCGTGGCTCTGGTCAAGCACCTGGTTGGCCATCCTGCGCCGAACATGCTGTTGATCGGTAACTCGGGGTCGGGCAAGACCACGCTGATGCGGGCGGTCGAGCAGTTCCTGACCGGTCGCGCCGACCTCAGTCGATACGCGAACATCATCCGCATCAACGCCAACGTTCTGGCGGAAGAGCACAACGGTTACGGGCGCGCGGTCCTGGGGCGGCTGTTCGTGAATGCCCGGCGGGTGTTCGGCGGCGATGCGGCGGTCGAAGTGCTGGTGGGGTCGGTGGAGCACGCCATCGTGTTCGTCGATGAGGTCGACAAGATCCGGGCCCAGGTCAGCGGAACTCCCAATGTGCGGGGGATCGTGGCGCAGGAAGCGCTGCTCACGCTGATGGAGAACGAGAACATCGAATACGAGATCGACGGGCGAATGCTGAACATCAACTCCTCCGGGATCCTGTTCGTGGCCGGCGGCGCATTCGAGGAGCTCTACGACGCAGTCCTGCGCCGGGCCACCCTGGGACAGGACGTGGTGGCCATGAAGCCGATCGTGGTCGTGTCGGCGTCCGGCGAGGTGCGTGAGGAGATGCCGTTCCACCTGCGCGACTACCTGAAGTACGACGACCTGTTCCGCTACGGCATGACGCCGCAGTTCGTCTCCCGCTTCGAATCGATCGTCGTCCTCAACGATCTGGGGGAGGCGGAGCTGGCGCAGATTTTTGTTGAGCCGGAGCGTTCGATCTTTCGCACTTCGCGCGCGTACTTTGAGCGGTTCGGGGTGGATCTGCAGATTACCCGTGGAGCGCTGCTGGCCATCGCCTGGGACGCCTCGCGACAGAAACGGCTCGGCGCCCGCGCCCTCCGCGAAACGTTTCGACGGGTCATCCGCCACCTCGAATTCGATCCGATGGAAGGCGATGCGCGGGTGGTGACGGTCGACGAGCAGATGGTGAAACACGCCATCTCCGGTCGGGAGCAGGGAACCGCTCACAAACGGTAGGTTGAGCGGTAACTGCTCGGCGAACTCCGCCGGCAGGATGCCGGCGCTACCAGCAAATCGTGCGATCCTTCGCACCGCATTCAGGGAACCTCATGCCCGACGAATCTAAAGAGAAGACGCTCTTCGCCAAAATGAAGCGTGGGCTGTTCATGACCCACACCGAGATCATCGAGAAGGTGAAGGAGTCGCTGACTCCCGATCTTCCCATCGACCAGAAGACCATCGACGGGCTGGAGGAAGGGTTGCTCGGCGCCGATGTCGGCGCGGAACTGACCATGGCTCTGGTCAGCCGCATCGAGCAGCGGGTGCGCGACGAGCGCATCACCAGCGTCGAACGCTTGACCGCTGTGTTGCGCGAAGAGACCAGGGCACTGATTCCGCAGCGGGTGACGTCGACGATCGATGTGTCACGGTTCAAGCCGTTTGTCATCCTGGTGGTCGGTGTCAATGGCACCGGCAAGACCACCACCATCGCCAAGCTGGCCACCCGGTTCACGGCGGAAGGCAAGACCGTGCTGCTCGGTGCAGCGGACACCTTTCGAGCGGCGGCCATCGAGCAATTGCAGACGTGGGCCGATCGCGTCGGCGTGCCGATGGTCAAGCACAAGGCGGGGTCGGATCCAGGAGCGGTCGCGCACGATGCGGTGAAGGCGGCTAGGGCCAGGGGAACCGACGTCGTCCTCATCGACACCGCCGGACGTCTCCACAACAAGTCGCATCTCATGAACGAGCTGACCAAGGTCCGCCGCGTCATCGAGAAAGAGATGCCCGGCGCACCCCACGAAACGCTGCTGGTGATCGATGGGACGACCGGGCAGAACGGCGTCAGCCAGGCCTCCGCGTTTCTGGAGGCGGCGAAGATCACCGGGATGATCGTGACCAAGCTGGACGGCACGGCGAAGGGGGGCGTGATCCTCTCGATCATGCGCCAGTTCGACATCCCGGTGAAGTTCGTGGGAGTGGGAGAGGCCGCCGAGGATCTCATCCCCTTCGACCCAGCGGCCTACGTCGACACCCTCTTCGAATGACGCCGGCACGGCCGGGCCGGCACGGCCGGCGGCGGTGGTTGCCCAAGGCTCCGCATCGACACATCCGACCGCACCATCGAGGCAAGATTACGCTCCAAGAGGTTGTGCCGCGCAGGCCCAGGCCGGCACGGCCGGTGGTAATGGTTGCCCCAGGCCCCGCCGAGATCACGTTCAAAAACGTTCTGCCGCGCAGGCGGTCACCGGTGGAGATCGTCGCTGCCGTCGGAGGGTGATATCGGCAAGAAAAGTACACAACGCGCGCCGGGCTGGTCCGAGGGCACGGTTCTTGGACAGCGGAATGGTATGGATGACTCACATCTCTGCGCGCAATGCGGTGCGTCGATCCCGCCGGGGTCGGCGTTCTGTCCAAAGTGCGGGACGAAAGTTCCGATCGACCAGTTGCTGGCCGATACCGATCCGATGATGATCGCGCCGATGCCGGTGACGCGCGTGGCTTCCGCGCCGTCCGCGTCCTCGATGCCGGATCGCGCCGCGCCGCCTCCGTCGTTGCCGGTGGTGGCTGCCACTGCCACACCGATCGCTCCGTCCGCGACTCCCGCAATGAGCGGTTCCCTTCCGCCTTCTTCCTCCTCGACGAAACCGGCGCGACCATGGTGGCTGTTCGGCGTTCCGATCGCGATCCTCGTCACCGCAGCGATCCTGTGGGCTGTCCTCATGGGAATGCCTTTCTCCCAAAAGGAGGGAAAGCTGGTGAGAGCCGCGGGGCCGGCAGGAGACACCATCGGCGAGGGGGGCGGCGGCACAGCGACGGTTTCGCAGCTTGGCGAACCTGGCGGTGTGCAATCAACCACCACCATCACCCAGGGAACTTCGACCATCGACAACACCGCAACGACCACGCTGATCATCCCGACGCAGCTGCCGCCGCAAGTCCAGCCGCCAGCCGCGATGAGCCCTCCGATTTTTGTCCCCCAGCCGGCCCCGGGCTCGATGTCACCGGTGACCCGGTCGACGCCGGCAGCCCAGCCGTCGCCCGCGCCTATCCCAACGCCGATCCAGAGAACAGTTCCCGCCGCTCCCGCACCGGCAAGATCTCCGTCGCGTTCCGCGGAGCTCTCGGAAGGGGAGGCCGTCTCCCGGGTGAAGAGCTTCGTGATCTCGAGCAAGTCCTATGACATTCCGGCCGACTGCGTCGAAGTTCGCAGCCTCGGTTACAAGAACGTCGGCTACACGCTGAACGTGGTCGATCTCTGCGGGCCCGATCCGCGCAGCCTGGGGCACTGGCGTGTGGACGCCGTGACCCGTGAGATCTTCCGGCAGAACGGCGACGGTCGCTTCCTGCGGCCCTGACGCGGGAGCGGCGTCAGGTTCGTGGGACTGCGATCTCCGCCACACGCGATCCCGGCACCTTCAGCAATTCGCCGGGAGCAATGCGGATCTTCGACGAGCGGTTGCCACCGCCGACGATCACCCACTCCCGATCCATCACCGCGCTGTCGATGATCAGTGGGATCGAGTCGGGAAGTCCGAAGACGGTGACGCCGCCGATGGCCTGGCCGGAGAGCTGGCGTGTCTCGTCGGCTGCTGCGAATGAGAGCCGCCGGATCCCCACCAGTGCGCTCAGGCGGTGATTGGCATCGATCTTCGTGGTGGCCAGCACCAGGCAGCCGAAGTAGCGCCGTGGCTCGCCCTTCCCCACTACGATGATGGTGTTGGCTGCGCGATCTCTGGGGATGTCGTAGCTCGAGCAGAAGGCGTCGGTATCGGCGAGCTCGGGATCGCACGCCAGAACTTCGTGAGCCACTCCGAGGACGTCGAGCTGGCGCTGCACTTCCGGATCGAGCGCGGTCATCTCATCGGCTTTCCTGCCCGCCGGAGCATGGGGAGTGCGAAGCGATCGCTGTCCGTGTGACCGCACCCGCTTCGATCACGAAGGGACACGATGAGAAGGTCCCGTTGACCGTGTGCACCAGCGCGCGGTAGTGCCCGGGGGGCAGCCGCAAAGCGCCGAAGAATCCCGATCCGTCGGTCAGGATGGTGCGTGTGCTGCCCGCGCCGTTGATCTCGACCGCGTACCCATCGAGCTGCTCGCCGGAAGAACCAATGGCGGTGCCCATCACCGCGCCCGTAGTCTCTCGAGGCCTGATCGGCGTCAGCGCGCTCGATCCGAAAAGAGGGGAGAGGCGTGCTTCCTCAAAGCGGTTCTTGCCGTCAGTGGAGGAGCCGGTGCGGAGAGCGGAGAAGAATTCATTGTTGGTGCGCTTCGGCGTTGCCCGGTTGGAAGCGTACGGATTCTTCGACAGCCCGCGGTTGGTGCTGTTGGATTTGCTCTGGGGAGAGGTATCCCCCATGGCGAAGAAGATGACTCCGTCCGCTCCGGCGGTCCGCGCGCGGCGGGCCTGCCGCAGGGTTCCCTCGATGGCGTTCATGTACGCGCCGAGTCCTGGGACGGCCAGACGCCCGGCATCGTGCGCGGTGGTCACCACGAACGACAGCCAGTCGTTGAACTGCCTGCGCTCCCGCGAGGTGTGTTCGCGCTTGTACATCATGGGGCTGGCCAGATCGAGGATGCCGTCCCGCAGCCACGCGCTCCAGTCCTGAAACACGCAGGTGTAGGGATCGGTGTGCTCGAAGCCGCCGCTTGCCGAGGGGCCTTCGCTCCAGGAGATCAGAGCGGCCGAGATGCGGATCGATGGCTTCAGGGCTGTTGCGCTCAGGTAGAGGCGACGTACGAAATTGGTCACCTGCTCTCGGCGCCAGTCACTCCAGAGCGGATCATTGGTTCGCGGATAGCCGACGTCCCCCTTCGTGATGACGTGCCCGGCGATCTTCGTGCCGACATCGGTGAGGCTGTAGTACGACGCTCTCGATCCGTATCGTTGCTTGAAGCGCGCGACGCTCACATCGTTGTAGCCGACGTTGACGCCCATGCGTTGTCCGCGCGCAAAGTCGATGGGAGCCTCGGGGTAGCGCACCCGGTCGAGGTGCAACCCGTCGATGTCGTAGGTGCGGATCAGATGCAGCAGAACGTCGACCGTGTACGCAGCGGCTTGGGGATGCCCGAG
>JBKJQB010000358.1:0-18954 GCA_046594105.1 Thermoanaerobaculia bacterium | reverse complement strand
GACGGATTTCATCTCCCGCCGCTGCACGTCTGGGAGCGCGCCCTCACTCCGCGCACGCGCGCCGTCATCATCTGCAATCCCAACAATCCAACCGGCACGGTGTACACGCGCGAAGAGCTGGACCTGGTGGCGAAGTTCTGTCGCGGTCACGGGCTTTTCCTGATCTCCGATGAGGTCTATCGCGAGTTTGTGTACGACGGTCGCCGGGCGATCAGCGCGCTCGATCTTGACGATGCCGAGGAGTTCGTGGTCGTGGTGGACAGCCTCTCGAAGCGCTACAGCGCCTGCGGCATCCGGCTGGGCGCTCTGGTTACCCGTAACCCTGAGATCTACGACGCCTGCCTGCGGATGGCGCAGGGGCGCCTGTCACCTCCCGGCCTGGCCCAGTTCATCGCGGTGGGGGCTCAGTCGCTCGGCGACGACTACACCCGCGATGTGGTCCGCGAGTATCAGCGGAGGCGCGACGTATTGTTCGAGGGGCTGACGGCCATTCCGGAAGCCTTTCTGCTCAAGCCGGAAGGCGCGTTCTATTGCGTCGTGCGCCTGCCCATCGACGATGCCGATGCCTTCGCCTCCTGGCTGCTCACCGACTTCTCCCGCGACGGCGCCACCGTCATGGTCGCTCCCGCCACCGGCTTCTACGCCTCGCCCCTCGGCAAGAGCGAAGTCCGCATCGCCTACGTGCTCAAGGAAGAAGCGTTGCGCACGTCGGTGAGCCTGCTGGGCGAAGCAGTCCTGGCGTATCGGAAGCGGTAGTGCCTTTTCTGGTGTGGAGCGGCCGTCCTCGGCCGCCGCTGTTCCCTTGAGACGCGGCCGGGACGGCCGCGCCACACCCGCTGGACACAAATCGAAGCTACTCGTACCGGGCGAACGCCTTGTCCACAATCTCGCCGATGAGCTGCGTGTACGTGCGTCCTGACTGCTTGGCGGCCATGAAGAACTCGGCGGTGGGATCGAGCCAGGGATTTGGATTGGCCTCGATGACGTAGACCTTGCCTTCCGGTGTGACTCGCAGATCGACGCGACCGTAGTCGCGCAGCTTCAGCGCCTGGAAGGTCATCACGGCAGTTTTCTGGATGGTCTCCACCAGCTCTTCGTCGAGGTTCTCGGCAGGTGCCGACTTGGTCTGCTTGTAGTTCTCGGAGGTGGTGTCGAACTTCACCTCGTAGCTGGCGATGTGAGGCACGCCGTCGGGGAGTTTGCTGAGGTCGAGCTCAACCAGCGGCAGGGCCTCCGGTCGGTCATTTCCGAGGACTGCGGCGTAAATCTCGCGACCTTCGATGTACTCCTCGAGCAGCGCCGCGCAATCGAACTCGTCGTGGATGTGGGAGACACGTTCCATGAGGTCTTTGATGGAGTGGACCACCGCGTTGGAGTCGATCCCCTTCGATCCGTCTTCCGTGGCTGGCTTCACGATGAGCGGGAACTGGATGTCCTCGATGTGCTCGATCCGCCCTTCGTTGAGCACGGCGGAGAACGGTGTGTGCAGGCCGTGGAACCGGATGATCTTCTTGGCGATGGCTTTGTCCATGCCCAGGTACGAGCCGGCCGGACCGGTGCCGGTGTAGCGCTTGTTCATGAGGTCGAGGAAGGCGGCGAAGTGCATCTCCTTGGTGTCATCGCCGCCGTAGGACTCCGTGAGATTGAAATGAAGATCGGCCTTGCTGCGCGCGATCTTCTCGAGCGTGGCCAGCTTGCCGTCGACGGCGATGATGGAGGGCTCATGCCCCAGGGTGCGCAGCGCATCGGAGATGGCTTCGCGATCGGTCTTGGGGATCTTCTTCTTTCGTTTCGTCGGAGGCGCGGCCTCGATCAGATCAGCGCCGGGATACTCTTCACGGTCCTCGAAGGTGTCGTACAGGATCGTAATATTCATCGGGTTTTCATGAGTGAAACGCGGTGGCGAAGGGGTTTTCCCCCGGTGAGAAAGCTCATGGAGAGGGTGCTCACGTAAACGGTGAGGTCGATCATTGCCGCGCGGCTGCGATGGCGGGGAACGATCAGTCCCAGCTCCCGGACGCGCTGTTCGATTGCGGCCACCAGGGCCCGCACCAGGGTTCGCCGGACACCAGTCCAGTAGTTGACCTTATCGACGAGGTCCCGGCGATGTTCACTGACCAGGGTCACGGCGTCGACCAGCTCCATCTCCGGTTTGCTTTGGCTTGGATGCATGAAAATATCCGTCAGATCGGTGTCCAGTGCAAGCGATGCGATGATCTCCGACTCATCGGAGTGCATCTCACGGTAATACTCTTCGACCGTCTGTTCCATCTCATTCACGGTCACGTCGGTCGTGCCGTTGGCCCGAAGCGGTCGCTGATCGCCGACGGTGGCGGCGATTCGATCGACGTATTCGATTTTGCGGATGGCCCCCCAGCCTCGATACCGCGCCCGCCAGTGCGAGGACGGATCGAGCCACACCGCGAAGCTCTCCGCAAAGTCCTCGTCCGGATGTTTCTGCGCGTACCAGCCGGCGATGTGGCGCACGTAGTCGCGGGAGAAGGGAACGAACTTGAAGTCGTCGCGATAGGCCCGCCGGAACGGACCGAACATCCCGGTCCATTCATCCGTGGTAAAAAGTTCGTACGCGTAATTGAAGGCGTGTCCCGCTTCGTGTCGCAGGTACATCATCACTTCGCGCTCCGACTCGATGTCGTTGAGCTCGTTTTCCAGATGCGCTGTGCGCCGGTCGGCCAGGTAGAACGGCACGCCGATCACCGGCTCGCCGGAGGGACATCCCCACTCATCCGACAGGTAGCACGGCGGCCGGAAGTGATGGATCCCCTTCTGCTCCAGCTCCCGGTAGAGCTGTTCAACCTGCCGGTACAGAGGAGTCTCCTCGATCCGCAACCCGAGGTCGCGAATCGGAGTCTGCAATAACTGCAGAGCCTCAGGGGGAGCTTTTTCGAAGACGACCATAGCGTGCTGGGGAGCAAGGAGTGAGCCGGGAGGGGAAACCAGTAACCAGAAATCAGAGACGAAAAGGGGAGCCCGGTCAGCCACTTGCGCGCATCAGGGCTGCATTCTAGCCCGCATTTCTCCCACCCGTCCGCAGCAGGATGGGTGTAAGAAATGCGGGCTAGGAGCCTGCGCGGCAGAACGTCTTGGAGCGTGATCCTGGCGGAGCCTTGGGCAACCAGCGCCGCCGGCCGTGCCGGCCTAGTTTCTGCTTTCTGATTTCTGCTCTATCTTTCGCCCATGCGCCACTGGCTGATGAAATGTGAGCCTTCTGCCTACTCCATCGACGACCTCGAGCGTGACGGAACCACGAGCTGGGAAGGGGTCCGGAACTATCAGGCCCGGAACTCCATGCGGGACGACATGAAGCGCGGCGATCCGGTCCTGTTTTATGCCTCGAACGCCGATCCATCAGGCGTCAGCGGACTTGCCGAGATCAGCCTGGAGGCCTATCCCGATCGCTTCGCCACCCAGAAAGGCCATATCTACTTCGACCCGAAAGCGACCGCAGCGGATTCCATCTGGTTCATGGTCGACCTCAAGTTCGTGGAGAAGTTCCGCCAGGTCGTGCCGCTGGAGGTCCTCAAGAAAACGCCGGGCCTCGAATCGATGGTGGTGACCCAGAAGGGGAGCCGCCTCTCCATCCAGCCGGTGACGAAGGCGGAGTTCGCCATCGTGGTCCGCCTCGGCCGTAAGAAGTAAACAAGGCGCATGATCGTCGAGGCGCTGCGGACCGACATCACCACGCTGCCGGTCGACGCCATCGTGAACGCCGCCAACACGTCGCTGCTCGGTGGCGGCGGTGTGGATGGGGCGATCCACCGCGCGGCCGGTCCCCAGCTCCTGCCGTGCCGGCGTAGCGGCGCGATCAGCGATTGACCAGGAACTTGTCGGTGCTCTCGGCGGCTTCGAGCACTTCGGCGGACACGCCGGGTGCCTCACCGGGAATCTCGATCGGTCCCTGCTTCAGATCCTCGCGGATGATGAGGTCGAGGAAGAATTCGCGCACCCCGTCCTTCCCCTTTTCCCGGTAGACGCGCGCGACATCGGCCGGCTTCAACCGGATCCCGGTCATGGTCTGCAGGTACTGGGTGAAGACCACGGCGCGGGAGCGGAACGACACGATGAGGATGAGCAGCAGGATGCCGGCGAACATCAACGGCATGGCCGCAGAAAGGTTCTGGACGCCGAACAGCGTAGTCAGCACATTCATGATGGGTTCGCTGAAAATCCTAGCACATCCGTCGGCACCGAACGTGTAATGAGTGCGCCCTGGAGAGACCCCCATGGCCGAGAATCCCTACGAACCGGTTTCCTGCGACTATCACGATCAACTCGAAGCGGCGGCGATGCACGAACAGGAAGTGGAGCTGGAGTTCGAGCTGGCAGGTGTGGCCCAGAAGGATCGCGGACGGATCGCCGACGTCTACACGGCCAACGGCGCCGAATTCGTCAAATTCGAGGCGAGCAACGGTCCGGTGGAGATCCGGCTGGATCAGATCATCTCCATGCACGAGGAGTAACGCGCGGCCTGCGGCATTGGTTGCCTGCGGCTCCGCCAAAGCCTTTGCCCACAGAGATCCACATCGACGGGCACCGGGAGCGTTGTAAGATTCGCGGGAGCTCATGCCCAAATTCCTCTTCTACCTCGGCGCTGGTTTCTCCCTCTTTCTGGCGCTTTCGTCAGCGGCCGGCCTGCTGGCGCAGCTGGACGGATCCCCGTTGACGTTCGTTGCCGTGCATGGAGGGATCGTTCCCGCGAGCGCGGCCTCCGGCTGGGCCATCCTCGTCGCACTGCTCGCCGGCCTGGCTGCCTCGGCCATCCTGGTGAGGATGTCGGCGCTCCTCGCGGCGCGCAATCTGTTCGGCGCGTTTCTGTCTCTGGTCTGTACCACGGCGGCGCTGCTCTCGCTGGCCTGGACGCTCGTCCTCCAGGCGCAGATGGTGATCCAGGCCCGCCGCGCTCTCCCCTGGACGACTCTGGCGCCCTTGCACTTCGCCGCGCTGCTGATGCTCGGCTGCTTCGTGGCCCTGACCTTCCTGACTCTGCGACCCTACTTCCGCATCCAGGCCAGCCGCGTGCTCTCCGCTCTCGTTCTCTTTCCCTTCCCGCTCTTCTGCCTGATCCTGATGCAGGAACTCTTCGTCGCGCCGTCAGCAGGCGCCGTGCCGGCAACATCCCCAGCCTCGCAGGTCTTCTTCGCGATCGTGGCCGTCCTCTTCTTGGCCATCGCCGTCCACTGCATCCGCCACCGTCACCTCTTCATCGAGACGACGAACCTCCGCGAGCTGCTCGACTCCCGTGGGGATCGCAACGCCCCGATCGGCGGCGTGGCCTTCGATAGTTAGGGATTCAGTCCGCGTTTCTGATGCACAGACTGCAGCGGATCGTCAACGGGGTTCGCAAGGTCGCCGCCGGACTTCGCCCCTTCAACGAGTCTGTGTGGCCCGGCGTGCGAAACGACCTCTTCATTGCCCACGAGTCCATCTATCGATTTGCATCGCGGTACGCTGAGGGCGCCGCCGTTCTCGATGCTGGTTGCGGGACAGGATACGGCTCCGCAGTGCTGGCCGAGCGAGCGGCCAGAGTGACCGGAGTGGATATTGATCCACTGACCATTCGCTACGCTCGCAGGAAATACGGGTCGGACTGCATTCATTTTGAGCGAGCCGACCTCCAGGCGCTAACCTTGCACGAGCAGTTCGATCTGGTCGTCGCCTCCAACTCCCTTGAGCACCTCGATCATCCCGAACGGTTCTTCGGCGGCGCCAGGCGGTGCCTCCGGAGAAGCGGGAAGATGATCGTGGCAGTCCCGCCGATCTACACCGATCACGACGCTGCAACGCATGGACATATTCACTATCACCGGGCGAACCTGGCAATTCATCAGTGGCACGATCTGATCGCCAGTAGTGGATTTCGCATTTCAGCATTCACGCACCTGCCGGCGTCACCGCAGGTCAAACCCGATTTCTCTGCATGCATTTCTTCGTTACTTGCAACGTCCGATTTCGTGTTCACCCCGATTGCTCGGGAACAGCTGCAGGAGGTGGTCAGTATCACCGCCATCTTCGTGGCCGAGGTCGGCTGATTCCTGCTGTGTGCACTCGTCGGCAGTAAGATCCACGGGTGCCGGTCATCAGCAGATTCTTTGGCATCATCATCACCATGAACTACCGGGAGCACGGGCCACCGCACTTTCACGCCTGGTACTCCGGTTACGACATCACCGTGAATATCGCGGATGGAAGCGTCAGCGGTAAGATGCCGAATCGGGCGACAGCGCTCATTCTCGACTGGTGGAGTCTTCATCGAGAGGAACTGAAGTTGAACTGGGATCGGGCGGAGGCGAGGGAACCGCTCACGAACATCGAACCTCTGGAGTAGCCCATGCACTACAGCGTCGTCGACGCGCGGTACGTCAGCAATTACATCATCTGGTTCCGTTTTCAGGACGGGAGTGAGGGAGAGGTCAACCTCGCGGGTGAGCTCTGGGGAAAGGTATTCGAACCGCTGAAAGATTTCGAGACGTTCCGCAACTTCAGGCTCACCGAGTATGGGACGATCGAATGGCCGAATGGCGCCGACATCGCACCGGAGTTTCTCTACGAAAAGGCGCACGTGACCGCGTAACCAACCGACGCTTCATCACGTCGGTGGCCCCTCGCCCCGCCCGTTCCGCGTCCCGCGTCATGCTCCCACCCTAGCTCCGGGATGCCGAATCGCCGCGCTCCTCCGGAGGTCCATTCGAGTAAAATGCTGCCGGTCACCTGATGTCCTTCGCTCACCTCCATCTCCACACCGAATACTCCCTCCTCGACGGCGCCAGCCGTCCTGATGAACTGGCCAAACGCGTTGCCCAGCTGGGGATGAGCTCGTGCGCCATCACCGATCACGGCAACATGTTCGGCGCGGTGGAGTTCTACAACGCCATGAAGAAGGAACATCTCAAGCCGATCATCGGATGCGAGATGTATGTCGCCTACGGCTCGCGCTTCGACAAGGCGGGAGTCGAGGATGGCGCGGCCGACGCCGGCGCGAACAACCACCTCATCGTTCTGGCCGCGAACGACACCGGGTACAAGAATCTGGTCAAGCTCGTCTCGGCCGGGTACACCGAAGGGTTTTACTACAAGCCGAGGATCGACAAGGAGTTGTTGCGGGAACATCGGGAGGGGCTGATCGTGCTCTCCTCCTGCCTCAAAGGCGAAGTCTCGCAGAGCCTGGCCGGAGGCAACTACGGCAAGGCGCGCGATGCCGCCCTGAAGTACAAAGAGATCCTCGGCGCGGAGAACTTCTTCCTCGAGATCCAGGATCACGGCATCCCCAACCAGCAGAAGATCGTGCCGATGATGGCGCAGCTCGGCGAGGAAGTCGGTCTACAACTGGTAGGAACCAACGACTCGCACTACCTCAGCAAAGACGACGCATTCGCGCACGAGGTGCTGCTCTGCATCGGCACCGGAAAGACCCTCAACGACGAGAAGCGCATGAGGTTCTACAGCGACGACTTCTACGTGAAGAGTCCGGAAGAGATGTCGCGCGTCTTCAAAAACTATCCGCAGGCCATCGCCAACACCGGGAAAATCGCCGATCGCGTCAACGTTTCGCTCGACGTCAGCGGTCACCACCTCCCGAAGTTTCCCATCCCGAAAGGGGAGGACGCCGGCAGCTACTTCGACAAGGTGGCCACGGCCGGGTTGAAGCGCCGTCTCGACGTGCTGGCGCCCTGGTTCGCTGCCGGTCGCAAGAAACATGAGGTCCCGGCCTATTGGGATCGGCTGCACCGCGAGCTGGAGATCATCAAGAACATGGGATTCCCCGGCTACTTCCTGGTGGTCTGGGACTTCATCAAGTTTGCCAAGGATCACGGCATTCCGGTCGGCCCCGGTCGCGGATCGGCCGCCGGTTCGGTCGTGGCCTGGTCCATGGGGATCACCGACGTCGATCCGCTCGAGTACGACCTGCTGTTCGAGCGCTTCCTCAACCCCGAGCGCATCTCCATGCCCGACATCGACATCGACTTCTGCATGAACCGCCGCGGTGAAGTGATCGAGTACGTCCGCGACAAATATGGCAAGGACAAGGTCGCGCAGATCATCACCTTCGGGACGATGGCGGCGAAGTCCGTCGTCCGCGACGTCGGCCGCGTCCTCGGCTTGCCCTACGGCCTGGTGGACAAAGTAGCGAAAACCATTCCTGGCGGGCCCGACGTCACGCTGCTCACCGCGGCGCGCGACTCGCCGGCGCTGGCCGATGCGATCCGTAACGACACGGAGATCGCGCGCATCATCGAGATCGGTTCGAAGCTCGAAGGCCTCTCCCGGCATGCCGGCGTCCACGCGGCTGGTGTGGTCATCACGCCCGAACCGGTCACCAATTACGTCCCGCTCTATCGCACCAATCGCGATGAAATCGTGACGCAGTTCGACTGGCGCGTGGTCGAGAAGATGGGTCTCCTCAAGATGGACTTCCTCGGCCTGCGCACGCTGACGGTCATCGACGACGCGATCAAGTCGGCGAAAGCCTCCGAGGGCGTGGACATCGAGATCGAGTCGCTGCCGCTCGACGATCCGGAGGTCTACCGGTTGTTTCAGGACGGGCGAACCAAGGGCGTGTTCCAGTTCGAGTCGGGCGGCATGGTCGACCTGCTGCGCAAGTCGCGGCCGACCCGCTTCGAGGATCTCGCCGCGCTCAATGCGCTGTATCGCCCCGGCGCTCTCGATGCCGGCATGGTCGATGAGTACGTCCGCCGCAAGAACGGGACGTCCAAGTCGCGTTACCTCGTGCCGGCGATGAAGGAGATCCTCGAGGAGACCTACGGCGTCATCGTTTATCAGGAGCAGGTGATGCAGATCGCCCAGCGCGTGGCCAACTACTCGCTCGGCCAGGCCGACCTGCTGCGCAAGGCCATGGGCAAGAAGGACGTCGCGGTGATGGCGGCGGAGCGCGGGAAGTTCGTGGAAGGGGCAGTGGCCAACGGCTACGACAAGAAAAAAGCGAACGACATCTTCGACTACATCGAGCCGTTCGCCCGCTACGGTTTCAACAAGTCGCATTCGGTGGCCTACGCGCTGGTGGCCTACCAGACCGCCTGGCTGAAGGTTCATCATCCACGGCATTTTCTCGCCGCTCTCATGACCTCGGAGATGGATCGCACCGATGCAGTGGTCAAGTTCATCAACGAGACGGCGCAGATGGGCATTCGCATTCTGCCGCCCGACATGAACGAGTCGAACTACGCCTTCACCGTGGTGGGTTCCAACATCCGCTTCGGCCTCGGCGCGGTGAAGGGAGTGGGCGAGGGCGCCATCGAGTCGATGCTGGAGGCGCGGCGCCGTGTCGGCACCTTCCAGACCCTGCTGCAGTTCTGCGAGAGCGTCGACCTGCGCGCCTGCAACAAGAAGGTGATCGAGGCGCTGATCAAGTCGGGATCCTTCGATTACCTCGGCGTGACCCGCAAGGCCTTGTTCGATTCGCTGGAGTCGACGGCCGACACCGCGCAGAGGACGAGAGAAGAAAAGGAGCGCGGGCAGAACTCACTGTTCTCCTTCGGTGGGGGAAGCGCGACGGCGTCAATCAGCGGCGGACAGCAGCCCACAGCGGTGAAGCTGGCACCGGAGTGGCCCGACGACGAGAAGCTCCGCTTCGAGAAGGAAACGCTCGGTTTCTACATCACCGGCCATCCGCTCAACAAATTCTCGGATGAGTTGAAGCTGTTCGCCAATGCCACCACGGACACACTGCATGCGCACATCGACGAAACGGTGAACATCGGCGGGATCGTCTCCCAGCTCAAGAAGTCGAAAATCAAGAAGGGACCGAACGAGGGGAAGGTGATGGCGAAGTTCATCCTCGACGATCAGCGTGGTTCGGTCGAGGTGGTCGTTTTCAGCGATCTATTTTCCAAGTACGCGCGCTGGCTGGACAACGGCATGGCGGTGCTGCTGACGGCGCTGGTGAAGGACACCGGTGGCATGGCGATCGGTCGCAGCGCGGCCCTGCAGTCGGCCGAACAGCAGGCCCAACGAGTCGACGACGAGTACGGCGGTCATCCGGAGGCGTCCGGCCGCGCACGGATCTCGGCGTACGAAGTGCGCGATGACGAGGCGGAAGACGACGAGCGCGATCCGAAAGAGATCGAGCGCGAAAAGTATGGCGATCGCTCGAATAACCTCGGGCTGTTCGGCAATGCACCGTTCGGCAACGCTCCGCAGCCCAAAGCTGCCAGACCGGCGTCCCGTTCCAAAGCCGATCCCGTCGAGCGCGTGGTGGCGGATCGTGACGACAACGGCAGCGTTGGCGTGCGCATGGACGTCAGTCTGCGCGGACAGGACGATGCCGCCCTCGCGCGCGAGCGATTCTCCGAAGCCGACGAGGAAGCCGATTCCGAGGCGGATGTTTTCAATGAGATGGTGGCGACGGCGGAGGAGGTGCCGGCGGCGGACGCGAGCTTTGCCGGGCACGCCGCGGCGTTCCACGAGAGCCCGATCACGCCGGAGCTCAACGCCCTGGAAATCGTTCCGCTCGAGGGGATCCGGGACGCCAAAGTGAAAGAGATCTCCGTGGAGATCCCTTACGCCACTGCGTCCGAGGAGACGGTCCGCCGGATTCGCGAGCTGGTCGAGCAGTATCAGGGAGAGATTCCCCTGTCTGTAGTGCTGGTCGATCTGCCCGCTGCCGTCGCCCAAAGCGCTGGGCGGGGAGAGCTGCGGCTGAAGATCAACCAGCACTTCCGGGTGAAGCCGGGGATCGAGTTCACCACCGCGCTGCGGAAGCTGCAGGCCACGGCGCGATACCTGTTTTGAAGCGCTCGCCCCGGTGGGATACTGCACGGCACGGGCGCCGCTCGGGCGACTGATGAACATGAGGGGATCCGAACATGGCCGAAACACCGCCGCAGAATTTTGCCAACCACACGCGCCGCTACCCGCTCTATCACTTTGTGACCATTCCGCTCCTTGTCCTGAACCTCGTCATCCGGATCGTCTACGCGGTGATTCATCGCGGAGCCCGGTTGGTGTGGTGGGAGATCGTCGTTGCCATTGCCCTCCTGCTGCTGGCGCTGGTCGCGCGGCTCATGGTTTTGAGCGTTCAGGATCGGGTGATCGTTCTGGAGGAGCGTCTGCGCATGCAGCGCGTGCTCCCCGCCGACCTGCAGTCGAGAGTGGGAGAGCTGTCGCGCGGTCAACTGATTTCGTTGCGCTTCTGCCCCGATGACGAATTGCCGGATCTCACCCGCAGCGTCCTCACTGACAACATCCGCGACCGGGCCGAGATTAAAAAGCGCATCAAGAACTGGCGCGCGGATCACGCGAGGGCTTAGGCGCTTTCCAACTGATCGCCGTAGTCCGCAAAGCGGGGATGAGGGGTGCTGCTTCGTCGCGTGAGCACCCCTCATCCGCCTTCGGCACCTTCTCCCCGTGTGCGGGGAGAAGGACTCTCGATGGAAGGGCACGCGCTGCTGACAGACCTGCTGCGCGCAACGTTTAGCGGTGCAGGTTCATCAGGATGAAGCCGACGATGACCACGGCGACCACGATGAGAATGATCACCGTCATGTTGCTCGACTTCGAAGAGCCGCTCGAAGCGCTGTGCTCGTAGATGACCTTGCGGGAGACGTGCTCGTCATCGTCGTTGACCACAGTCTCCTCGTTCACGATGCGGTCGTCGCTGGGTGGTTGCATGAGAGCGATCGGCAGCAAGCAGGGTGCCATCCTCGCGCGAGATTGACGACTTCGCGCCGCCGCCGGCAGGGCGCTTCTCCCGCCTGAGAGGAGTTCCTCAGGTCGACGCCGGCTTGGCGGAGTCGGCCAGGTGCGCCGAGGTCCAGGCGAAGATGGGGATGGAGAAGCAACTCAGGAGGGCGGCGGCAGCGAATGCGGTCCCCAGCCCCAGGCGCTGGCCGATGGCCCCGACCAGCAGCGATCCCGTTCCGATTCCCGTATCGAAGGCCCAGACGATGCTCCCGAACGTGCGCGCCCGTCGCTTAGAATCGGTGTGCTCGAGCACGAACGACACGAAGGCCGGATAGGCGCCGCCAAAGCCGACGCCGAAGATGGCCGCGGACAGGATCATCTGCCATCGCTGGTGGGCACCGGCAAGGATGAAGAACGCGATGGGGACCAGAACGAGCGAGGGATACAGCATCCGCTTCGGTCCGAGGCGATCGCCCAGATGCGAGAAGCAGATGCGGAAGATCACCAGGCTGATGGCGTAGACCGTCAGATAGATGGAGGGCGGAGTGACATGGCGTTCGATCGCCAGAATCGCCGCGTAGGTCATCATCCCGCCGTATCCGAACGCGGCGACGGTCAGCGAGAGGGTGATCCGGATGACGCGCCAGTCCCAGGCCTGGCTCATTCCGCCGTTGCTCTGAGGAGGAGGGGTGTGGCTCACCGGCAGGAGCAAAGCCCATACGGCCATGATGATCGAGAGAAGCGCCAGTTCGTTGCACAGCGTGGCCCAGCCGAAACGAAAAATGTAGAGACCGGTCGCCGGGGCGATGGCCATGGCGCCCGTGCTGGCCAGACCCCAGTAGGCGAAGCCCTGAGTGCGCCGCGACTCCGGGATGAACTCGCTCATGATGGCCGAGGCGGACGAGAGAATCGCGGACCAGATGGCCCCGTGGATCGCTCCGACCACCAGGAGCAGCGGCAACTGACGAATGACTCCGTAGGCGAAGGAGAATCCGATGAAGAGCAGCGAAGCGACCACCAGGAGCTTGCGGCGCCCGAGGTGATCGGCGACGTTGCCCATCAGCGGAGCGGCGAACGCGCTGGCAAAGGTGTAGGCGGAGAGAAACCAGCCCGCCTCTGCTTTTGAGCCGCCCAGCTGGAGAATCCGGAAGGGGATGGCCGGCAGCAGCTGGAATGCGGAGAAAAACGTGATGAAGGCGTACGCCCACAACATCAGGAAACGCGGGGTGAACAGTGGTTCTCGGACTGGTGAAGCGGGCGGCATGAGGCGCGGATTGTACAAGGAGGTCCGCGGCACCTCGGCCGGCGGCGACTAGGAGCCTGCGCGGCAGAACGTCTTGGAGCGTGATCTTGGCGGAGCCTTGGGCAACCAGCGCCGCCGGCCGTGCCGGCCTAGAATGTTCCGGACAGGGGGAGGGTTCTTTCCACGGATGAGAATCAAGCGCGCAACCAAGTACGGTTTCTGCTCCGGAGTGCGCATCGCCGATCTCAAGGTCAAGCGTTTTGCGGCCGGTGGTGGCCGTGGCGCGATCCTGGGGCAGGTCGTGCACAACGAGCGGGTGGTGGAGGAGATGGAACGTCTGGGCGTCCGCACCGTCGACGAGATCGATGCGGTGAACGAGCCGACCATCGTCTTCTCAGCGCACGGAGTTCCGCCCTCGTTTCACGATCTGGCGAAGTCCGGCGGGCTGCAGGTTCTGGACACCACCTGCAAGTTCGTCTACGACATCCACCGCGAATCCAAACGAGCGCTCGATGAGGGCTGTCACCTCATTTTCATCGGCGATCCCAGGCACCGCGAAGTCATCGGCTACACCCACGACCTCGATCCGTCGACCTATCACATCGTCTC
The DNA here is from genome assembly GCA_046594105.1 of Thermoanaerobaculia bacterium. Taxonomy (GTDB): domain Bacteria; phylum Acidobacteriota; class Thermoanaerobaculia; order Gp7-AA8; family Gp7-AA8; genus JBDSGC01. Next base: position 5,444 of record JBKJQB010000358.1, on the reverse strand, counting down.
CACGATCGCCGATGTCGAGGCTGTGGACTGGGCTCTCTACCCGAGGCTGAAAGTCTTCTACCAGACCACGCTCAATGCGGAGGACTTCGAAGAGGTCGTACGCGCGGTGGAGGCGCGGGCGTCCCGTGTCGATCGCGCCGATACGATCTGCTACGCCACCAAAGAGAATCAGGACGCCGCCAGCGTCCTGGCGCGCGATCCGGAGGTCGACGTGATCGTCGTCATCGGCGGAAAGAAGAGCGCCAACACCAAGCACCTGTGGGAGATCTGCAGGGAAGCCAAGACCTCCTATCTGGTGCAGGGTGCAGACGACCTCGATCCCTCATGGTTTCGTGATGCCGGCGTGGTGGGCCTGACTGCCGGCGCCTCCACGCCCGACTATGTCATCGATGAAGTGGAGGAGCGGCTCGCTGCACTGTGAGCGTTCGGTGGGGGCACGTTCCGGCTTCGCGGGAGCGTCCAGGGACGCCGGCGACTGGTCACCTCCTCGAGGGCGCCCGCGTCTCATGCCCGCGTCTCATGCCCGCGTCGCATGAACGATGAGCCGCCCGGTGCCCGCTGGCGAATATCGAGCGGCAGGGTCGCGTTGAAACCGCCGTCGATGACTGGAACCTGCTCCCTCGCACTGGCCCTCGCTCTCGCGCTGGCGATCCCTGCTTCGGCTGCCGAGCTGAACTGTCGCGGGGCGGCGAACGTGGAGTCCTTCCGTTACTCATGGCGCCTTCGCGGGGGCCTGTCCATGGTCGCGGCGATCATGTTTCCCACGTCGGGGAGTGGGGAGTTGAAGACCACGTTCCCGAAGCCCGGCGAGCACGCCATCGACAGCGAGCTGCTCATCACCGCGAGGGACGGCAAGAGCGGCTTCTTCGTTTACGAAACGCAGATGGACGCGGCGGGCGGCAAGACGCTGATGACCTATCACGGGTACTCCTGGAAGAATAAGTCGCGCAAGGAACGCACCTTCTTCGACTACGTGAAGCGCATTGCGCACATGCACAAAGAAACGCCGGAGAAATCGTGGGACCGCACCGAGCCCATGCCACAGGACCCGTTTCATGACGTGCTCACTGCGATCTATTATCTGCGTCAGAACGCAGCGTCCATTCGAGGCCCGATGGCAACGACCATCTACTCGGATGGCAAGTCGTATCCGGTGCTGATGCGGCCGTCCGATCGCCGGGTTTTCGATTTCGACGGGCAGAAAGTAGCCGCGCTGGGATTCGAGATCGTCGATGCGCCGGGCGGGAAGAAATGGCCGGGCGGGGTGAGGGTGTGGCTCTCCGACGATGCGCGGCGGATCCCGTTTCGCATCGAGATCGTGCAGAGCATGGCTTCACTGCAACTCGATCTCAGCTCCGTCGATGCCTGCGCGTTCATGCAGTCCGCCGCGGCGCGGTGAGTAAGGCAAAGCAGAATTCACAGGGCGCGGTCAGTGGCTCCCTCGGCCTAGGAGTCTGCGCGGCAGAAAGTCTTGGAGCGTGATCTTGGGCGGAGCCTTGGGCAACCAGCGCCGCCGGCCGTGCCGGCTAGGTGCCCGGCTTGCGCAGCGGGTCCCGGCGGCGATCGCTGGGCTCGGCGTCGTCGTGCTCGAGCTCGAACTCGTCGAATGCCGGTTCCGCAGTCGCAGGAATGTCCTCATCGTCCTCGTCCAGGCGCTTCTTTCCGTCGGGCAGGGGAATGCCACTTCCCAGTCCTCCATCGAGTCCACCTCTGCGAGCAGCGGCCATGGCGTCTCCTCCTTCCTGACCCTCACAATTTCATGATGCGCGCCTGATTGACCTCCCGGGCCGGTCCCACGGGCGGATTTCGGGGATTCGATACAATCAGGCCATCGATGTCGGTTTCCCTCTTTTTCGCGCTCTACTGTCTGGAAGCCGGACTGTTCTTCCTGGTGGTCCCCTGGACGCGTGTCTGGACCTTCAACTCGCTCCTGCATAGCCACTCCACTCTGGCCTCCCTGGCGGCGAATCCGTTCGCCCGCGGCTTCATCTCAGGGCTGGGAGTGGTGCACATCATCGTGGGAATCCGCGATCTCCTGCGCATCAGCTCCCGCCGGCGTGAGGAGAACGCGGGATGAAGATCGGGAGGATCCGAGCAGACGAACGCTCGCGCTTTCTGGTGCCGTTGATTCTGGGCGTCAGCTTTGCCGTGCTTTATTCAGTCTTCCGGTCCCAGCCCCTGCTGTTTCACGGATACGACATTCGGGAGGACGTTTTCGGGAAGGACGAGAAGTGGCTGCGGTTCGCCGCGATCGTCCCGCTGATTTTCCTCGTGGTCCGGCTGGTCGACTCGTTCATCTTCGACCTGGTCGCCGCGCGAAAAGGCAGGATCAAGTCGCCGCTGCTGCTCCGCCAGATTCTGGCGGTCATCCTCTATTTCATGCTCTTCGCCTGGGCCACGTCGTCCGCTTTCGACGTGTCGGTGACCAAGTACATCTTCACCGGAACGGTGCTGGCGGCGGTGATCGGTCTGGCCCTGCAGGAGACCCTGGGCAATCTCTTCTCCGGCATCTCGCTGCACATGGAGGAGAGCTATCAGGTCGGAGATGTGCTGCACTCCGGCGACTTTCTCGGCGTGGTGGAAGGGGTGAGCTGGCGCTCGACGAAGATTCGCGCGTTCAACAACCAGCTGGTGGTCCTTCCCAACTCGATGCTGGCTCGGGAGCGTCTGGAAATCTTCAACCATGACAATCTGAACGCGCGCATTCTGCAGGTGACCATCGACTATCACATGCCACCGGCGACGGTCATCGGAATCCTGGGACAGGCGGCGGCGCACGTGGAAGGTGTGGCGCACGAGATGCCGCCATACGCGCGCGTGGGGGCCTTTGCCGACTCCGGCGTGGTGTATGAGATCAAGTACTACACTCGGGATTATTCGAAGCGGGATCGCATCGACTCCGAGATCCGGAAGGCGGTCTGGTACGCCCTCCAGCGGAACGGCATCCCCATCCCGTTCCCCATCAGAAGCCACCAGCGTTACGTCCCTCCCGACGTGGAGCACAGCCTCCCCCCGGAGCAGATCCTGGCGCGTCTGCGGCAGGTCGACATCCTCTCGCCGCTGCCTCCTCGCGCCATGGAGGAAATCGTCACCGCCACCAGCGTGCACTTCTATTCGAAGGGGGAGGCCATCCTTCGGCGCGGAGCGGCGGGAGAGTCGATGTTCGTGGTGCACGCGGGAACGGTGGCCATTCGCGTTCCTCAGCCAGGCGAGACCGGCGGGCAGGAGGTCGCGCAACTGGGACCGGGAAGCGTTTTCGGCGAGATGGCCCTGCTGACCGGCGAGGCCCGAACCGCGGACGTCATCGCCTTGAGCGATGTGATCGCTCTGGAGCTGGGCAAAGAGTCGCTGCACTCGCCACTGCAGCAGAATCCCACGCTGGCCAGGGCCATCACCTCGAAGGTCATGCTCCGCCGTCAGCACCTCGAAACCATCCGCGAGGAGGCGATGGAAGAAGAGGAGCTGACCATCCTGACTCGCATCAAGTCCTACTTCGGACTCTGATCGCTCTCTCATCATGAAACGGCTTCTCATTGTCGAGGACAAAGAGTCTCTGGGACTGATGCTCCAGGAGACGGTGGAGGCCGAGGGGCTGGAGGCCGACCTCGCATCCAACGGCAGTCAGGCCACTCGCTGGATCGCCGAGGGGCGCGCGTATTTCGCTGTGCTCACTGACCTGCGCATGCCGGGAGCGGACGGCATCGCGGTGCTGCGGCAGGTGCGGGAGAGCGATCCCGACTGTCCGGTGATCGTGATGACTGCGTTCGGCACCATCGAGAACGCCGTGGAAGCGATGAAGCTCGGCGCCTTCGATTTCATCCAGAAACCCATCGACGTCGACTACCTGCTCCTTCTGCTGCGCCGCTGCCGCGAACACCGGGAGTTGCGCACGGAGAACCTGCTGCTGCGGGAGGAGTTCCAGAAACGGTACGGGCTGCCGGCCATCGTGGGGGAGTCCCGCAGCATCGTGGAGGTCTCCAACTCGATTCAGCGCGTGGCCCCGACGGATTCGACGGTGATTCTGGAAGGGGAGTCGGGGACGGGCAAGGAGCTCTTCGCCCGGGCCATCCATCGACTCTCGCCGCGGCGGGATCGAGCGTTCGTTGCCATCAACTGTGCGGCCATCCCGGAGACGTTGATCGAGAACGAGCTGTTCGGTCATGAGAAGGGCGCCTTCACCGGCGCGAGCGGCCGGCAGATCGGGAAGTTCGAGCTGGCCGACATGGGCACGATCTTTCTCGACGAGATTGGAGAGCTCAGCCTGGCCGTGCAGTCGAAGATCCTTCGCGTTCTTCAGGAACGCTGCTTCCAGCGGGTGGGCGGCACGCAGACCATCGACGTCGACGTGCGCATCATCAGCGCCACCAACCGCAATCTCGCGGAGGACGTGAAGCGCGGACGGTTCCGCGACGACCTGTTCTTCCGCATTCACGTCTTCCCCGTGGTCATCCCTCCGCTACGCGCACGAAAAGATGACATCGACGCGCTGGCCGACTTCTTCGTGCTGAAGTTTGCCCGGGAGTTGAAGAAGCCGGGGCTGCATGTCTCCGACTCGGCGCGGGCCACACTCCGCTCGTACGACTGGCCGGGGAACATCCGCGAACTGGAGAACTGCATCGAGCGAGCGGCGATCCTGTGCGACGCCAACACCATCGAGAGCCGCGATCTCCGGCTAGGCAGCGGCCACGAATCGGACGCATCGATGCGCAACGTGCTGGATCTGTCGGGAACGCTGGCCGAGGCAACCGAGCGTGCGGTGAAGAGCATCGGGCGGATCAAGATTGAGGAGTTGCTGCGCGAAGGGAGGCCTCGCGCAGAGATCGCCGAGGATCTCGGGATTTCTCCCCGCACGCTGGCCGGCAAAATCAAAGAGTACGATCTCGGTGAGGAGTGAGTCCATCCATCCATGAGTGAGCCCATCCCCACCAGCAAGGACGTGGTCGCCTTTCTTAACGAGCGATTCGCCACGCGCGGACTTCCGTATCGCCTCGAGCACATCGCCGTGCTGCCGTACGTGTCGCCGATGTGGATGGCGAACTGGGACGTGCCGCAGCTGGCCGAAGCGCCGGAGCGTGAAGTGATTGAAGAAGAGATCCGCGAGGCACGCTGGCGCTATCCGCAGGTGCTCGACGAGTTCTGAGGAAGTGGGGGAGGGGAATCGGAACTCGTCCCGGCGGTCGTCTCTTGAGTGTGGGAACGGCGGTGTCGGGGAGCCTCCCCATCGAGAGTCCTTCTCCCCGCACACGGGGAGAAGGTCCGCGAAGCGGGGATGAGGGGTCCAGCTTCGTCGAGTGAGCGCCCCTTGTACGTTAGGTGAGCGGGCCTCGGGATGCTGGGAGTTGGTCCGGGAGAAGCCGAGCTCGCCCCTGAAGCCTTGAGCTTGTGGATGAGAAAGGCTCCCCGCCCTCTTCGCGAACACCGTGGAGTATCCGAGGCCCGCAACT
>JBKJQB010000229.1:0-8498 GCA_046594105.1 Thermoanaerobaculia bacterium | reverse complement strand
ACCACGAGTCGTCTCAAAATGCCGGACCGGGCATTGAGATGGGGATGCCGCAACCGATTTCTCTGGAGTCCGCGGGGGTTCGGACCCCCTGATTTTGACACAGGTCCAGCAGGTTTTGCGTTCGAAATCAGGTACGATCGAGGTCTCGTGAGCAGGAATGTGATCGTTGTGGGAGGGGGGCTTTCGGGCCTCGCCACCGCCATCTACCTGGCGCGAGGAGGCCGGACCGTCACCATCTTCGAGCGCCGCCGTTACCTCGGGGGGCGGGCGGTGACCCACCTGCGTCACGGCTACCGTTTCAATCTCGGGCCGCATGCGTTCTACCGCGGCGGTCCGGGATGGGAAGTCATGCGGGAGCTCGGGATTCCCATCCGTGGAGGCTCGCCCGACGGCAGCGGCGTGGCTCTACTCGAGAATACTCAGTACCGCTTCCCGGGCAATTTCCTCGGTGTGATCACGACGGGCCTGTTCGGACTCAAGGCTCGATTGGAAGCTGCCCTCCTGTTCCTGCGGATCCGGCGCATCGATCCTGCTCCCTTCTCCGGAATGACCGTGCGCCAGTGGATCGACGCGAATGTCTCCGACTCACGGCTTCGACAGGTGGTGGAGGCTCTGTTCCGTCTGGCGACCTATTCAGACCGACCCGATCGGCAGCGCGCCAGCGCAGCTCTGGCGCAACTCAGGTTGGGCATGCGTCGGGTTGTCTACGTGGACGAGGGGTGGCAGAAGATCGTCGACGCGATGCACAGCGCGGCGGTCGCTGCCGGGGTCAATTTCGTGACGAGCTCGCGAGTCGTCGCTGTCAACCACGACGCCCGGGTGCGCAGCATCGAAATCGGCGGTCTGGAGATCGAGAGCAGCAGGGACACCATGTCGGTCGTTCTTCCCGATCTCAACGAGCCGGAAAAAGGCGCGCCGATTCCGGCGGACACGGTGGTACTGGCGATCGATCCGGTTGCGGTGCGGGAACTGGTTCCGGAGGTGGACTGGCCGGCGACCGATCCCGTAACCATCACCTGCCTCGATCTGGCCCTGTCTGCTCTTCCCCGCCCCCAGCCGCGATTCGCCCTGGGGATCGACCGGCCCTATTACTTCTCCGTGCATTCGGCATGGTCCCAACTCACGCCCAAGGGTGGTGCGCTGCTGCACGTCGCCAAGTATGGGAAGGGGAGCGAGCAGGAGCTCGAGGCCATCGTGGACGAATTGCAGCCGGGATGGCGCGACGTCCTGGTCCATCGCCGATTCCTTCCCTCGATGACGGTGTCGAATGCCCTGACCGAGGTTGCCGGAAACGGTGCGGCGGCCCGAGCGACGCCGGCGACCCCCATCGAAGGGCTCTACGTCGTTGGCGACTGGGTTGGCGAGCGCGGAATCCTCTCCGATGCGGCGCTGGCCAGCGCACGTGATGCGGCGAAAGCAATTCTCGCCGCAGGGTAACCGGCGTTCTCTGTCCCGGTGTCGAAACCGAGGGATCGAACCCGCCTACGTGAAGCGAAGCGATGGATGGTGAGAAACGGGACCCTTCTCATCGAGTGTCCTTCTCCCCGCACACGGGGAGAAGGTCCGCGAAGCTGGGATGAGGGGTCCTGCTTGGTCGTCTGAGCTCCCCTCATCTGCCTTCGGCACCTTCTCCCCGTGCGCGGGGAGAAGGACTCTCGATGGAAGAGCGCGCCTTTTAGAAGGCACTCGCGATGGGAGTGTGGCGCTTCCCCAGATTGGGGCCGGCTTCACACCGACATCGGGAACGTCAGGTTGTAGACGTAACGTCCCCGTGCCACGGACAGCACGATCGACGACCGTTCTGCCGAGCGGGTGATCTCCTGGTTGAGCCGTGCAGTGGTGGCCACCTCAATCCCGTTCACGCCGACGATGAAGTCTCCGGCGGCGAGCCCGATCGTTTCCGCGCGTGACCCGCGCGTCACCTGGTCGATGGCCACGGCGCCGCGACCCTCGGCCACATGGAGTCCTGCAATCTCCTTCAGAATCCGCAGACCGAGGTCGGCTGGCGGGTCGCTCGGCCGGACGGTGAGAGACACATTCGCGCCCGTGCGCACAACTGTGAGCTCCAGAGCTTTTCCGGTCAGGGCCGTCGAGGTCATCGTGGAGAACGATTCGCGTGAGTCTACCGGCCTTCCGGAAACCGCCGTGATCACGTCTCCCGCTCGAAGGCCGGCAGTCTGCGCCGGCGATGCGCTGAAGATGCGGGTGACCAGGGCTCCGCGGGTCGCCCCCGCTCCGACGCGACGTGCTTCCTCCGGCGTCATGGTCGCGGTGACCGCTCCGATCCACGCGCTGTGAACCTGCCCGTAGCGGAGGAGGTCCTGGATGATCTTCGCCGCGCGATCCACAGGGATGGCGAAGCCGATTCCCTGCGCGTTCGCGTACACCGCGGTGTTGATTCCGACCACCTTCCCTTCAATATTGAGGAGCGGCCCGCCGGAGTTGCCGGGATTGATCGAAGCATCGGTCTGGATGAAATCGGTGAACGTCCTTCCGGCTTCTTTCGATGGAACAGAACGTCCCAGGGCCGAGACGACGCCGGTGGTCACGGTTCCGCTGAGACCGAAGGGGTTTCCCACGGCCACCACCGTCTCGCCAATCATCAGATCGGCGGAGGTTCCGATTGGCGCCGCGGAGAGTCGTCGTGCCTCCACCCGGAGGACCGCGACATCGCTGTCAGGGTCGACGCCGAGCAGCTTCGCCGGCAACTGCGTGCCGTCCTGAAAATTGACGGTGATCCGCGAAGCCCCTTCCACCACGTGATTGTTGGTGACGATGATTCCGTCGCCCGACCAGACGAAGCCCGACCCGAGCGATTGCGATGTGTACGAGCGCTCGCGGCCGCCGAAGAAACCAAACGGATCGAAGTAGGGGTCGACCTCGCGTCGTCGGATGGTCGACTCGGTCTGGATGTTCACCACAGCCGGAAGCGTGTCGTGCGCCACGATCACGATCGGCGTTCTCCGCGCCGCACTCACGGTCGGTGGGATCGGCGAGCGCTCCTGCCGCGGCTTGTGAGGATCGGCAGTCTGAGACTGCGCCGAAGGTTTGCAGGCGAAGCTGACGGCAAAGAAGAGAGCCAGGAGGCGAAGGCGCTTCATGACGGGAATCATACGGGTGTCGCCGTTCATTGGCACTTACCAAAGCGATGTTCGAACGAGTCAACGGTGCGCTCGAGCAGAAAAGCGCTGCTGCTTCAGTCGGGGCGAGTTGATGCATGATCGCTGCGCCGGGACTCGACAAAGAAGAGTACGCAGAGTGGCGACCCGGAGATGCGGCAACCTGTGGCTCCTGACCGATTCTCTGACACCGACGATGCGGCGGTCAACGGGCGCAATGGACGGGTGTCGGACCTAGGGAACTGCAACGATGACGTCGCCGGTGCGAGCATCAAGCGGTCGATCGACGATCCGGCCCGCCACGCCCATCCTGAGGCGGTACGAGCCGGGTGAGAGAGTCCCCAGTGCCAACCGGCCTCCAAACGGCAGACGAAGGCCCACTGACACGCCGCTGAGATAGCTGGCAATCTCGGCGCCGGACGTCGAAAACACCTGCAGGAACTCCACGGGCTTTCCACTGTACTCCGGCGATCGACAGTCGAGGTAGAGACGCGCCCCCGGCGTCAGCTCACGTGCGAATGTCACGGGTGCCGGTCCGTCGACCTGGATCGATTCCGACGCGCCGGCGCCGAAAAACGAGTCGGCCCATACGACCGTGTACCGACCGGGCGGCAAGTCCTGAAAATCCTGTGATCCGCTGGCGTCGGTGGGCAACGAACGGATCATCGATCCTGCGCCGTCGAATAACATGACCGGGACAAAGTCGGCCGGCGCCCCGCCGGAACGAGTTAGGCGTACGGCGAGCGTGCCCGAGGTGCCCGCGCTGAGCACGATTCGAAGCGGTGCGGGCGCGGAACCCTCGGCAATCGTGAATCCGGCAAGGCTCTTCGCGCGGTATCCCGACGCGCGTGCGATGACGGCGTAGTTCTCCGGCTGCAGATCGGCAAATTCAAAGCGGCCGCTGTCATCCGATTTCACAGCCGCGACCTGACGACCGGTCGCGGTGGCGAGTCCGATCTCGGCACGCCCGATCGGCTGGCCATCATTACTAGCTACGCTGCCCATCAGGTTTGCGCCTGCAAGCTCGATCACCGTTCGGTATTCCCCCACGTCAGGCACGCTGAGCTGACGCGTCCATGTGCCCGCATCATTGGTGTAGATTGCGATAAAGCGGCCCGGCGGAACGCGCTCGGCGGAGAACTCGCCTGACGCAGAGACGGCGAGCATCATCAGTGAACTGGGAATCCCCATCGCGACCGTTCCGGATGCCCCACCACCGCCATGAATGATGATTTTCCCCTGCCGTTCCGCCGGGTCGGACTGCTCGACGAGCGACAACGTCCCACCTGAAGCCGGCCGGCCCGATCGCCGGACGACGCCGCTGAGGTGTACGACTGGGAGTTCGAGATCGAGTGTGGCGTCGCGATCATGCTCGCGAACATCGAAAGGCTGCGACAACATGAGGCGTCGATCCGAATAAACCCGAACGGTATAGGCGCCGGCCGGAAGACGAACTCCGGCAAATCGTCCCTCGGTGGCAGTGGTCACTTCGCCGAAGCTTGCCGTCCCTTCACCGGCCGCGTCGAGGAATCGCAGCGTCAGCCCTGGCTGTGGATTTCGTTGCCGGTCGAAGACTCGACCCGAGACCTCTGCTCCCCCACCCAGCTCGATCTTCCCAAGCTGCACGAGCTCACTAGTACCGATGGAGAGTGAGCGAGACCACGCAGGCGATCCCGCGGTGCCGATGCGCACTACGTACGAGCCTTCGGAGGCGCCCGACAAAGTAAATGCTCCGTCATCATCTGTCTTTGTTCGAAGCATTCTTCGGCGACGTAAGTCGCGGAGGAGCGCCGATCCGACGGGTCGCAACTCCACGGCGGCGCCCGATACCGGTTTGCCCGTCCCAGCATCGATTACGGTGCCGGCGGCCCCCGCACCACGCTGCAAAAGGACGCGCCCCAGATTGCTGTACGTTCGCGGCTGGACAGGCAGTCCGGTCAGGGAGTAAGGCTCATAACCCGGCGCATCAACGCGGATGGAATAGATTCCGGGAGCCTGCAGGTCGACGCGAAACCTGCCGTTTTCGAGCGGGACGCTCATCGACTCGCTCTGTGTTCCCGACCCACTGGTGGCGGTTTCTGTCCACATGGTGACTTGCTTCAGTGATTCGTGAGCCGATAAGACGATCTCGCCCGTGACTCCGGCACCCGGTTCAAGAGTGATGACGATCTTCGCGGTCTTTTCCCTCTTCGTGACCCGGGTCTCAGCCTTTCGGTAGCCCTCAGCGAATGAGGCGAGCGACACAGGGAGTGCACGCACCGCCAGCTCGAAGTGGCCGTCTTCGTCCGTTTTGCAGAACGATGCGATGGTGTCGCTGACCTCTTCCACCCGCGCTTCCTTGACTGGTCGCCTGGTTTCGCCCAGCACGCGCCCACTGATGACAATGCCGGGCTTCAACCGTGCTTCGAAATCGTGTCCCGGCGACTTCGTGGCACTCCACGGCAGAAATCCTGGCACGTCGATGCGCACGGACACGGGTGAATCAGGAAGGCCGTGAGCGGTTACTTCACCGTTCTCCGCGACATTGCCCACACGATCGAACCGCAGCTTCTGGTTCCTCTCCGGTAACTCCAGGACGAACGTCGCGCGCAGCTGACCCTGTCTGAACTTGCCGGGTGCCGATGATTGCGGCGTCACGACGCGGCCTTTGAGTGTGAGACCGCGCGACACAATGACCCGATCGAGCGTTTCCCCTCCGAGACTCTTGACAAAAGGGGCGAAGTCTTTGGCGTCGACGACGACCAGCGCGCCGTTGAGCCGTGGAGGCGAACATTGAGATACGCCGTCTTCTCCCGTTTCCGCTTCACAGAACGGTACGAGCCTGCTTCCGAGGTCGGACGGTCCTGTTGGCGGCATCCAGACGCGAACCATTGCTCCCGCAACAGGCTTGTTGCTCCCATCGCGAATTTTGAGCGTGGTGGCGCGAAGCGTCACGGCCCCCAGCATGATCATGAAGATGGCAAGCGATGCAGACGAACTTTTTCGATTCATCGTTCAGGAGCCTTTCTTACAGCTCTGGCCATGATCCACCGCACTCGATCGCCGAGATTCTCAGCCTCCGAAATGTTGGGTGGAATGGTCTGGAGAAGGAGAAGCTTACCGCTCGTTTCCCAAACCTCGAGTCTCGGCAGAGGACTCAGACCCGTCTGGCGTTTGTAAAGGCGCCGGTCGAGCCAGACGACCTTACCGGGCCAATCGATATGCAACTTCGTCGATAGATCGTCTGCACCTGCGGGCAATACCAGCAGCAACTGAATATCGGACCTCTCCTCTGACACATGGGCGAGGGAGCGGAGTGTTGCTGAGTCGAAAGCACGGCACTCACTGAGGTCCGGCCAGTACATCATCACGACTGTCGCCGACGGCCAGCGCGCACCATCAATGGTCAGCGCAGAAGAGCGAGGAAAGACCCGCGCGCGCGAATCGTGACTGCAGGCGCTGACGATGAGAGATGCGACGAGACAGATAGCTCGATACGCATTACGGTGTACACAAGACAAGCGGGTTCTCAATCGTTCCTCCGTGCAAACGCCCGAACGCTGTCATCGGAACGAGAATGGTTGAACCGGGCGTAAATCGTTCGTCAGGCAGGAACGGCCCCTTCTCCACGATGGCAAGCCAGCTGGTTCCTGCCGTGACCTCGACGTGGTCAGCGGAAGTCGGCAGAAGGATCAAGGACGCCGTCTTCTCTTGAGCAGGGTCGTACTCCGCGAGAAACCACCGCCGCGCCCCTCCTGTCTGAATGTCCCGCATCAATAAGTAGAGTCTTCCCCCCGCGGGGACCAGCTTGACTACGGTCCTGGCCCGGGCGAAGGCGGCGTACAACGCCGCGGTCGAAGCGGGCCCCTGATTCGGTGGGAGCTGCGGTACCGAACCGAAACCTGGGGGCAGACCCTTCAGGAGGCGGAGCCGAGCGCCCTCAATCTGAATGAGGCCGTAGTCCGGCTCGAAAGAAAAGGCGTATACCCGTTTTCCGAGGCGCGCCAGGTACCCACGCCCGAGGAGATACGGCTGAAGACCCTCATTGCCAGGCATCTTACGGAGGAACTCGACCTTCAACGGTGGTCCCCAATGAATTCTGTAGATCCCGGTCTTCGTCTGCCGGCCATCCTGGACGAAGCCATACCCGACAATACCGCCATCGAAGGGAACCCACTGAAACGGTGCCGCTCGCCATTCCCCGCCCTCTCGGCGATCTGACGTGATGTCATGAGCGCCCGCCGGCCGCAGGTTTCTGTCGAGCAGTACGAATCGATTCGCCCCATCCCCCAGGAGATAGCCTGTCCCTGTTGGTTCGATCGAATTCGGTCTGGAGAAGTCGAGGACATCAGGTCCCGGTCTCATGACGGATCGCTCCCGCATTCCTGACAGCGAGTACGCGTCAATCCTGCCCGCCGCGATGTCGACGACCAAAATACGTTCACCGGACAGATCCCAGGCAGGCGCGTTGAAGATTCGAGGTGCAGGATTCAATTGGACGGTGCGGCAATCTGACGGTCGCGCGGAGTTCGCGGCGAGCGCGAGCAGAATCATGACGAAAACGGGTCGCATCAGCGAAATCTCCGGGCGGGGCTTTGCGGCGTGAAAGGAAGAGGCCAGCCGGCGCGGGCGCGAGCAGTCACACGACGCGCCGGGCTGGGGAGTAAAGGGTCATTACGGGCAGACGGTGCATTCCATGCAGCCACCATTGATTCCCGTGTAGCACGTGTAGTTACACGGACACCAGGAGCCGGCATAGCAACCCCCACAGGGGGGCAGGGCGGCAGCGGTTCCCGCTGTTCCCACCATGAGAAGGCTGACGAGAAGCGTCATATTGATTCCGCGAACAATGAATGACTTCATAAAATACTTCCTTCTTCGCCCAAGCTTACATTCATCCCCCCATATGTCAATTAGTTGCTTCCCCCTTCCCACTGGTTTTCCATGCGTCCGCCGGGCATACACTGTGACCTTGCGCCTCAAAATGATCGTCAACCCGTCATCTGGGCGGGGCCGCGCACGGCGGCAGGTTCACGAGGCGGAATCGCATTTGGGCGGTCTCGGCGCTTCGGTGGACGTGCACGTCAGCGCCAGTCCCGCGGACCTCACACGCGTCGCGGCGGAAGCGTCGCGCGATCGCTACGATCGAGTGGTTGTGTGCGGCGGAGACGGATCCCTGAACCTCGCGCTTCGCGAGTTTGATCTCGAGCGAGGCACGCTCGCCCTGCTCCCGCTCGGCTCTGGCGACGACTTTGCGAGAGTCCTCAAGCTCCCCCGCGATCTGTCGAAGGCCTGCGCGATCGCCGTGGGACCGCACGTCCGCGAGGTCGATGTGGCCACCGCGAACGGCACGCGATTCCTCGGAGTGGCAGGCCTCGGGTTCGATTCCGAGGTAGCCCG
>JBKJQB010000196.1:0-11543 GCA_046594105.1 Thermoanaerobaculia bacterium | reverse complement strand
CGCGTCTCCTACCCTCGCTTCGGGGATGCCGTGGACCGCTAGGAGCCTGCGCGGCAGAACTTCTTGGAGCGTGATCTTGGAGGAGCCTTGGGCAACCAGCGCCGCCGGCCGTGCCGGCCTCGCTCGAGGGAGCGTCAGCGCCGGTTCGCGCGAACGCTCTCGGCGAACTCCAGCGCGTGGTACGTGATGATCAGATCCGCTCCGGCGCGTTTGATCGATGTCAGGATCTCGTTCATCACCCTCGGGCCGTCGATCCATCCGCGTTCCGCGGCCGCCTTCACCATGGAGTACTCGCCGCTGACGTTGTAGGCGGCAATGGGCAGGTCGAAGCGCTCGCGCGCGGCGCGGATCACGTCGAGATAGGAGAGCGCCGGCTTGACCATGATCACGTCCGCCCCTTCCTCGACGTCGAGCTCCATCTCCCGGAGGGCCTCGCGCAGGTTGGCCGGATCCATCTGGTAGCTGCGCCGGTCGCCGAACTGCGGGGCCGACTCGGCCGCTTCCCGGAATGGTCCGTAGAACCCGGAGGCGAATTTGGCGGAGTACGCCATGATGCCGACCTCCGGCATCCCGCAGTCATCGAGTGCGCGCCGGATCGCCCCGACCCGGCCGTCCATCATGTCGGAGGGAGCGACGAAGTCGGCACCGGCGGCAGCGAACGACACGGCCTGTTTCGCCAGCAGCGGCAGGGTCTGGTCGTTGTCGACGTCTTTCACCCCATCCTTGTCCACAATCACGCCGCAGTGACCGTGATCCGTGTACTCGCAGAGGCAGACGTCGGCCAGGATGGTCATGCCGGGAACCTCCCGACGGATGGCCTGAATCGCCGATTGCACGGGACCGGCTGGATCCCACGAGGCGGAACCGATGGCGTCCTTGCTGGAAGGAAGTCCGAAGAGGAGCACCGCACGGATTCCGAGATCGAAGGCACGGAGGCAATCCTCGACAACCTCCGGGACGCGGCTCTGGAACACCCCGGGCATGGAGCGGATCTCGACGCGTGGCCGGTCCGCCGGGACCACGAACAGCGGCAGGATCAGATCTTCGGGATGGACGATGGTCTCGCGGACCATGGCCCGGATGCCATCGGTCCTGCGCAGCCGCCGAGGACGCCGGTCGAGGGCAGCCTGTGCGGTGATGGAGTCACTCCTCGCTGGTGGCGAGTTCTTCGTCGTCATCCGAGTCTCCGTAAAAGAATTCGCGAGCGCATTCGGCGGAGCAGAACCGCCGCCCGCTTGCCCGGTAGCTGCAGTCGGTGCAGTAGGAGCGGCCGCAGATCACGCACCGCTCCAGCGGCTCTTTCTCCGGGCTCATCCCACAGCGCAGGCAGACGCGTTCTTCAATGATGCTCATGATTTACGTCCGAAATTTTTTCGGAGGCGAGGGGTTCAGTATAATCCCGGCCCCATCCTCATGGCGGTGTAGCTCAGATGGTTAGAGCGGGCGTCTCATAAGCGCTAGGTCACAGGTTCGACTCCTGTCACCGCCACCAACGTTTTCGCGGGACCGACCGCGGGTGACGATCGGGTCGATCACCTTCTGCCCGCTTCTCTCGGACCCTACTTCTGCTGGACGCCCTCGGGGTAGACCATGAACTGGCCTCCCGAGTAGACGATGTCGCAGTCGTAATTCGTCGTCGGCCCGTCGTTGTAAGTTCCCGAGTAGATTCCGTCGCGACCGGGAGAGCGGAGACCGTACGAGGATGCCGCGGTCGCGGCGCCGATCGTTTGGTCCGCCCGGAACTGCATCGGAAACCCCCAACCGTCTGCCGACGGCAAGGTGCGGATGTAGGTCGGACTGAGCATCGTCACCATCTCCTGGTAACTCACCGAGCCAGCAGGCAGGGAGAACGCCGCGCCCGCGGCGTTGTACTGCTTGGTGTCCACCGCCCGCGACTCCCAGGCCACCGCCACCGAGCGCATGTCGGCCATGGTCCGCTTCTGCTTGGAGCGATGGATGGCATTGAAGTAGTTGCCCATGGCGATCGCCGCGATCATCGCGATGATCCCCACCGCGATCAACAGCTCGATGACACTGAACCCTCTGCGACGGATCATGCCCACACTCTGTCCGGTCGACATGTCCCCATGATACGCGGCTTGGGGGTACGCTTCCGGTGTGATGCTCGACATGCTGCAGGCGTTTCTGCAACGCCACGCCATCGACGGCAGGCTGCTCGTGGCGGTCTCCGGCGGGTTCGATTCGACCGCGCTGCTGCTGGCCCTGCGGGAGTTGCCTTACCCCTCGCTCGTGGCCGGCCACGTCAATCATCACCTTCGGGGAGCTCAATCAGACGAAGACGAGCAATTCGTGCGGAAGTTGTGTGCCGACCAGGGGATTGAGTTGCTCGTCGCCGATGGCACTCTCGATCCGCAGGCGGTCCGGGAAGGAGGGATCGAAGCGGCCGCGCGAGAGGTGCGGCGGGCCCGCCTGCTGGAGATGCGGGAAGCCATCGGAGCGCGGTTCGTCGCCACCGCGCACCAGCGGAACGATCAGGCCGAGACCGTCCTCATGAGACTGCTGACCGGCGGGGGCCTGGGCGCCCTTCGCGGAATCCACCCGATCCGGGACGATGGCGTCATCCGTCCCTTGCTCGAAGTATCGCGGGCGGAAGTCGAACGTTTTCTCTCCGATCGGGGCGTGCAGGCCAGGTTCGACAAATCCAATGACGACCTGCGATTTCTCCGCAACCGCATCCGAGCCACTCTGCGCGCACTCGGCCCTCAGGCCATCGACAGCCTGGTCGCCCTCGGCCAGGAGGCGGCGACGCAATGGCCGGCGATGCAGCGGATCCTCGACCAGGTCGAAGATGCGGACGTGCTTCCGGATGCCACTCGTTTCCGGACTCTCCCGGAGGACCTCGGCCTGCGCCAGGCACTGCTTCACCGGCACATCCGCCGGCTCGATCCTCACTCGCGCACCAGCACCGCCTCAGGGCTCCAGCGCCTCGCTCGATCGCTGGACAGGCTCCGGCGAGTCTCGGTGACCCGCTCGCTGGAACTGGTGCGCGAGGATGGCGCGATCGTCCTCCGGCAGCGTGCGCAGGGGACGGAACCGTTTGAGGTCGCCATTGTCGCGGGCGAGAGGCTGAGCCTGCCGCCGCTCAACGCCACCATCAGCCTGCGCCGGTGCGATGCCGACGACGGTCCGCTTTGCGGTCCGGGCCCTCGTCAGCGGTTTCAGCTGCCTGTCGGATCCATCCCCCGCTTCGTAGTTCGCAACCGGCGAAATGGCGACCGTTTCCAGCCGCTGGGGCTCGCCCACGAAAAGAAACTGAAAGAGCTGCTCATTGATCGTAAAATTGCGTCGCGATCCCGCGATCGAATCCCCCTGTTGCTCTGGAACGACACCATCGTGTGGGTGGGGGGGGTCGAGGTGTCGGAGCGCTTCAAAATCGCCGAAACGGAAGCGGACCGGTACGAGGTTTCCATTGAAGAAAATGAAGAAGGCATTCAGCGCTAAGGACATCGCCCGGCGCGTCAACGAGCTCGGCGGAGAATTGCGAAAGGATGCCGGTGACAGCGAGATTTTTCTGCTCGGCGTTTTGCGGGGAACCACCTGCTTCGTGGCCGATCTTCTCCGCTCCATTCCCGGCAGCGTCAGCTACGGGTTCATCAATGTGGTGCGGGACATCGCCGACACCGAGATCGCTACGGCCACGGAGATCGATTTTCTAAACTGGATCGACATCTCCGGCAAACACGTCTACCTGCTCAAGGACGTCGTCTCCACCGGGATCATCGAAACGTACCTGCTCACCCAATTGAGGCAGAAGTCTCCGGCGGCGCTGAAGTTGATCGCGCTTCTGGACCGGCCGGCCATGCGCACCGTCGACCTGATCGCCGACTACCACGCGTTCAAGGTCGATGACGGCGCCTTCGTCGGCTATGGTCTGGAGCTCGACGGCAGCCACGCCAACCTCCCCTACATCGCCCGTCTGTGAACGATCAGGAAACGCTGACGTCCGAAGCCTTCGGATTGCCTGGAAGGACCCTCAGTGAACGAGGGCGGGTCGGGCGGGCTCCATCCGACCGATTGAAGGTCCACTTCCCACTCCCTTCCCACTAGAATTTCTTCTGCGGACGGGTCGTTACTCGTCGCGGTAGTTCCTGTCACTCACGAAGTCTCGAGTGCTCTACCTGGAGGCATTCATTGAATTCCACCGTCAAGACCGCACTTCTGTGGGTCGTCATCATCGTTCTGGTCTTCCTTCTATGGAGCCTGTTCCAGACGACCAAGGGTGCCAGCGAACAGATCGCATTCAGCACGTTCCTCGATCGGGTCAACAAGCACACCGTCGAGAAGGTGGTCATCCGCGGCGACGAAATCCGCGGCGAAACCAGCGTCACTGCCCCGGGCGGCAAGCATGAGTTCCGCACCAGCGCTCCGACCAACTACCCGACCATGTACGACCAGCTCCGTGCAAACGGCGTGGCCATGGAGTTCGAGCCGCAACGCGACGCTCCCTTCATCACCGCGCTGATCACCTGGGCTCCCGTCCTGTTTCTGATCGGCCTGTGGATCTTCTTCATGCGGCAGATGCAGGCCGGCGGCAACAAAGCGATGTCCTTCGGCAAGTCGAAGGCCAAGCTGCTCTCCGGCAACGCCAAGAAGGTCACCTTCAAGGATGTCGCTGGCGTCGACGAGGCCAAGATCGAGCTGCACGAGATCATCGAGTTCCTCAAAGAGCCACAGAAGTTCACCAAACTCGGCGGCAAGATTCCCAAAGGTGTCCTGCTCATGGGGCCCCCGGGAACGGGGAAGACTCTGCTCGCCCGCGCCATTGCCGGAGAAGCGAATGCACCGTTCTTCTCGATCTCCGGCTCCGACTTCGTGGAGATGTTCGTCGGCGTCGGTGCCTCCCGTGTCCGCGACCTCTTTGAGCAGGGAAAGAAGAACGCGCCCTGCATCATCTTCATCGACGAGATCGACGCCGTCGGCCGCCATCGCGGCGCCGGCCTGGGCGGCGGTCACGACGAGCGGGAGCAGACCCTCAACCAGCTGCTCGTGGAGATGGACGGGTTCGAATCGAATGATGGCGTGATCCTGGTGGCCGCCACCAACCGTCCCGACGTCCTCGATCCGGCGCTGCTGCGGCCGGGCCGTTTCGATCGCCGCGTGGTGGTCGATCTTCCCGACCTCAAGGGCCGCGAGGGCATCATCCGCGTTCACACCCGGCCCATCCCGCTGTCCGAAGATGTCGATCCGGTCCTGCTGGCCCGCGGAACTCCCGGCTTCTCCGGCGCCGACCTGGCCAACCTGGTCAACGAGGCTGCCCTCAACGCGGCGCGGTACGACAAAAAGAAAGTGCAGATGGTCGACTTCGAATTCGCCAAGGACAAGGTCCTCATGGGCGTCGAGCGCAAGTCGATGGTCATGAGCGATCGCGAGAAGAAGAACACTGCCTATCACGAGTCGGGACACACCATCGTCGCGGCGATCCTGCCGGCCGCCGATCCGCTGCACAAGGTCACCATCATTCCTCGCGGCCGCGCTCTCGGCCTGACCCAGCAGCTCCCCACCGAGGACAAGTACTCGTACTCCAAGCGCTATCTCGACGCCATGCTCGCCGTGCTGATGGGCGGCCGCATCGCCGAGGAAGTGTTCATCGGCGAGATCACCACCGGCGCCGGCAACGACATCGAGCGCGCCACCGGAATGGCCCGACGCATGGTCTGCGAATGGGGCATGTCGGACCTCGGCCCGGCCACGTTCGGGAAGAAGGAAGAGGCCATTTTCCTCGGCCGTGAGTTCGCCCAGCATCAGGACTACTCGGAAAACACCGCCATCGAGATCGACAAGGAAGTCCGCCGCATCCTCGACCGCGCCTACCGCACGGCGCACGAGATCATCAGCGGGAACAAGAACGCTCTCGACCGCATCGCGCGCCGGCTGCTGGAGCGCGAGACGCTGGAAGGATGGGAAGTGAACGACATCCTGCGCGAAGAGACCGGCGTCGACTACATCAAGCTCAAAGAGTACGACGCTATGGATCCCAGCCCCGGCGAGAAGATGAACATCGCTCCCGGCACCGGCCCGACCACCGAGGTGCCCACCCCGGTGCCGCCCGCTCCGGTCAACAACCCGAAGAGCGATACCAGCGCGTAACGTCAACCCGTCTTCAGCACAAAACGCCGGCAGAGATGCCGGCGTTGTTGTTGAGCGCTGTCGAACAGTCAGCCTTTCGGGCGGGAAGAGGGACTCTCGATGGAAGAGTTTGTCATCACTGCCTCCACGGCAGGCCTGCCGTCGCACGACTCGGGGTCACGGCGCCCCTCTCCTCACTTCTGCTACTGTTTCCCGCCATGATGAAGACGAGTATCCTGGCCACTCTCACCATTGCCCTCCTCGCCGCGCACGCGACCGAGGGTCAGCCTGCTCCCGCACCTGCGGCGGCGCATCCCATCGCCATCAAGGCTGCCCGGATGTTCGACGGCACCTCCGACTCGCTGATTCGCAACGCGGTGGTCATCGTGGATGGCACCAGAATCCGCAGCGCCGGCTCCGGTCTCGCCATTCCCGCTGATGCGCAGGTGATCGACCTCGGCGACGTCACCCTCCTTCCCGGATTCATCGACGCGCACGTGCACCTCACCGAAGAGTCGCAGGAGAACTGGCACCTGCAGTACTTCCAGAACCTGATGCGGCAACCGGCGGAGCAGGCCTTGCTGGCCACCACCTTCGCGCGGAAGACCCTGGACGCCGGATTCACCACGGTGCGCAACGTCGGCGCGGGCGACTACGTCGACATCGGGCTGCGCAATGCCATCAACAGCGGCTGGGTCCCCGGACCACGCATGCTCGTGGCGGTGCATGCCATCGGTGCGACCGGCGGGCATGGCGACGGGGATCCCATTCCGCCGGCGCGAGGCGTAGCGCAACTCGGCCCCATCGATGGCGTTTGCAACGGGCCGGCGGAGTGCCGTGCCGCGGTGCGCTACCAGATCAAGTACGGCGCCGACGTCATCAAATTCATGCCCTCCGGTGGGGTCCTGTCCTTATCGGATCCGGTCGACGCTCCGGAGCTGTCGCAGGATGAGATCAACGCCATCGTGGAAGAGGCGCACAACTGGGGACGAAAAGTCGCCGCCCACTGTCATGGGGATCTTGCCGGGAAGATGGCTGTCCAGGCGGGCGTCGACTCCATCGAACACGGCTCCTTCCTGAAGCCGGACACCCTTGCTGCGATGCGGGAAAAGGGGGTGTACCTCGTTCCAACCCTCATGGCCGGCGACTGGATCGGCGGCAGGCTCGAGAAGTTCCCGCCTGCCATCGCTACGAAAGCGAAGGCTGCCACCGCGGCACGCAGCGAGATGTTCCGCAACGCCTTGAAGGCCAACGTGAAGATCGCGTTCGGAACGGACTCGGCGGTCTCCCCGCACGGGATGAACGCCCGCGAGTTCACGCTGATGACGGGACTGGGAATGTCGAAGGCTGCTGCGCTGCGCTCGGCCACCTCCATCGCCGCGGCACTCCTCGGAGTCGACGATCGCCTCGGCTCGCTGGTCGCCGGCAAGACCGCCGACCTCATCGCCGTGCCGGGAAATCCGCTCGAGGACATCAGCGTCACCGAACGCGTGAGTTTCGTCATGAAGGACGGGCACGTGTTCAAGGGCGCTAAGTAACTCCGCGGGCCGGATGCGCTCATGCCCCGCACCAGGAAGAAGCGCGTCTACATCGCCTACACCGGCGGCACCATCGGGATGCGCCGCATGCGCAACGGCTACTCCCCCACTTCCGGCTATCTGCAGCACCAGATGGAGCGGATCCCGGAGCTCAGCCATCCCTCGATGCCGTCGTTCGTCGTGCACGAATACGAGCCTCTCCTCGACTCCTCGAACATGACGCCGGTGCAGTGGGAAACGATTGCCCGCGACATCGGCGACGTGTACGACCGATTCGACGGCTTCGTGGTCATTCACGGAACCGACACCATGGCCTACACCTCGTCGGCGCTCCCCTTCATGCTGGACGGTCTGCGGAAGCCGGTCATCGTGACCGGATCGCAGATTCCGCTTTGTGAGGTCCGCAATGACGCGCGGGAGAATCTCATCACCTCGCTGCTGATCGCCGCGAACTATGAGATTCCGGAAGTCTGTCTCTACTTCGGCGGCCAGCTGCTCCGCGGCTGCCGCGCGGTCAAAGTCAGTGCGGATGGATTTGCCGCGTTTGCCTCGCCGAATGTGCCGCCCCTGGGAACGGTCGGCATCGACATCGAGATCGACTGGAGCCTGGTCCGGCCGATGCCGCGGAGCCGCCGCCTCACCGTGCGCGGGCTGACCTCTCCGGTGGTCAGCGCGCTGCGTCTCTTCCCCGGAATCTCCGCTGAGCTGCTGCAGAACGTGTTGCGCGCACCGCTGCAGGGGCTGGTGCTCGAAGCGTACGGAGTGGGCAACGGCCCGCATCGCGATCCGGCGTTCCTGCGCGTGCTCGAGGAGGCCACCTCGCGCGGCGTGATCATCGTCGACTGCACGCAATGTTTGGAGGGGACGGTGAACCTCGAGGAGTACGCGGCAGGCTCTGCTCTCGCCCGCGCCGGCGTGATCAGCGGCTTCGACATGACCGCCGAGGCTGCGCTGACGAAGCTGTGCTACCTGCTGAGCGGGAGGCGATCGCCTGCGCAGATCAAGGCGGCCATGCAGCGCGATCTGCGCGGCGAATTGACCGCACCAGAAGCGTGAGCGGGCAAGGCCTGCCTTTCGGAACGCCGGCATCCCTGCCGGCCGGGTCGCCGGCATCCTGCCGGCGGGCATCGCGACCCACAACGTCCACCCTCCGCAACTTCTCAGTCTTTCCGTACAATCACCAAACACACCAACACCGGAGGTTTCCATTGATCCGTCGCACCAGCAGCATCCTCGTCCTCGCACTCGCAGTGCTCGCCGCCTCCGCGCACGCCGCTTCCCTCCCGGAAATGTTCAAGAACGCGAAAGAAGAGTTCGGCCACGGCGAGTACGTCAAGTCTCTCGCCGATTTTCAGATCCTCGAGAGCGTGAGCAGGCAACCGGGAAACGAGGCGGATCGCGTCAAGCTCGCGCCGATCATCACCTTCTACCGCGCGGCGAACCTCGCGGCGCTGGGGCGGAAGAACGAGTCGCGCGATCTATTCGTCGCCTTCCTGACCATGAAGCCCGACGCCTCGATCACCACGCCGCCATTTCCGAAGGAGGTCGTGGCCGCATTCCAGGATGCCCAGAAGACGGTGCAGGGCGGCGCGATCTCGCTGGCGGCGCAGTACGCGCTGTTTGAGCCTCCTCCCGGATGGACCCTCCCAGCCGACGAGCACTGGATCGATTCGCCTGTCCGCTATCTGCTCACCTCGAGCGAGAAGAGCCTGTACGCCGCGCTGACCGCGGGCGACCAACGCCAGGCGTTCGTCAACGCCTTCTGGTCAGGGCTCGATCCGACGCCCGGCACCGCGGAGAACGAGCTGCGCCGGGAGTTCGACCGCCGCGTGGCCTTCGCCAACGCCGCCTTCGCCACGGAGAAGGTGCCGGGCGCCCAGAGCGATCGCGCCACCGTGTTCGCCTTCCTCGGCGCTCCGAGCTTCATGGCCATGAAGGCGGTGGAGAACGCGGGAGACGACGCCATCGACGCCCTGCGGCGCGGCGGCCGCACCACCGGCTCCGCCGCCCACAGCCTCGACGCCACGCTCTCCTCCACCTCGCGCATGAGCTGGGTCTACCGGAAAGACCGCATCCCCCAGTCGATCCCCTTCCCCGAGCTCCGCTTCGACTTCGTGACGCGCCCCGGATACGGAACCGGAGTCCTCCAGAAAGACGACCAGCCGATGCAGGCCCTGGGACGAGCTGCGGCGATGACAAGAGAGAAGAAACAGCTCAATTGAGGGTTGGGGGCTACCGGAGCAAGCCGTCGAATCACAGGTTGCTGGAGCTACGCTTGCGATGACGCAACGATCATCCGTTTTGGGGGAGGACATGATGTCCCCTGAAGCATCTCCCCAGCACCGCGTGGTCGCGTGGTGATATCGTCCGACCAACAACTTCAGAGGAGGAAATCGATGCGAACGACCCTTCAGCTGGTGCTCGTCTGTCTTCTACTCTCGGGCTGTGCGACGACTCATCAACCCGCCGCATCATCACAGTCGAACGCCCAGCGTATCCGATCGCTCTACGATGCTTTCGCACGGGGCGACGTTCCGACGGTCCTCGGCAGCTTGGACCCGAACATCGTCTGGATGGAGGCGGAGAACATCAACTACGCTGACCGGAACCCATACCGAGGCCCACAGGCAGTTGCTGAGGGCGTGTTCCAGCGGATCGGACAGGACTGGAGCGGTTACCGGATCGAGATCGAACAAATCGTCGACGGCGGCAATACCGTCGCAACCCTGGGGCGGTACCACGCGACAAACAAGAATACCGGGCAACCACTGAACGCCCAGTTCGTCCATGTGTGGTCGCTCAGCGACGGCAAGATCGTCCGCTTCCAGCAGTACGCGGACACTGCGCAATTTGCGCGTGTTACAGGGGCGTGGAAGTAAGCGCTGTCGGACGTAGACCCCTGCGCTGACGTGGGAAGTGCGCTCCTGACCGTATCGCCCGCGCAGCGCAGCGCAGGCCGGCTGATCGGCGACGGCAAGTACATCACCTGGCCTGAGACTCGATGAAGATCTGAGCGTAGCGCGGCTTCTCCGCGGCGCCTCGAATTGATCGAGCCCTGACCCCATACGCTCTGTGTGCTAGCCTCAGCGGATGAAAAGTTATACCGCCGTGGTGGAACGGAGCCAGGAGACCAACTTGTACGTTGGATTCGTGCCCGGTTTTCCCGGAGCCCACAGCCAGGCCGCGTCGCTCGACGAGCTGAACGCCAACCTCCAGGAGGTCATCGCCATGCTCCTGGAAGATGGCGAGCCGGCGGTGGATGCGGAGTTCGTCGGCACGCAGCTCGTCCAAGTGCGCTGACGTGCCGAGGCTGCCGATTCTGAAGCCGCGAGAACTCGTCGCGATTCTGTCTCAGCTTGGCTTTCAAGAAGTGCGGCAACGCGGTTCCCACAAGCAGTTTCGCCATCCTGACGGACGAGTTACGACCGTGCCATTTCACCCCGGTCGAGACATCTCACCGAACCTTCTCCGCAAGATCATCGATGACATCCGGATGACGCCTGAGGGGTTTCTCCGGCTCGTCTGAGTCGGTCAGTCCCCTCCCCTAATTCCACTCACCGTAGAGCCACTGCACCGGCTGCTACACTCGTTTCCATGGCCAGGAAGGCGAGCGTCGTGTTTGCGTGTGTCGAGTGTGGCAGTCAGTCGAGCAAATGGCTGGGCCGCTGCACCGACTGCCACGCCTGGAACTCGTACGTGGAAGAGGTCGCGGCACCGGCTGAGGCGCGGCCTGCCTCGATGAGCGCCACCGTCGCGCCGATGTCGATCAGCCAGGTCGACGCCGACCTCGTCCCTCGAGTATCCACAAGACTCCCCGGCCTCGACCGCGTCCTCGGTGGCGGCCTCGTCGCGGGCGGCGTGACGCTGGTGGGCGGCGAGCCGGGCGTCGGAAAGTCGACCCTGTTGCTGCAGGCCGCG